>DYSB01000230.1 GCA_020726405.1 Acetofilamentum sp.
AGCGGTGCCAGAGCGGTGCCAGAGCAGTGCCAGAGCAGTGCCAGAGCAGTGTCCATTTCTAGCGCCAGCAGAAAGGTGGAAAACAAGGGATCCGGCAGTCGTCGCGCTGGCGGGCAGTGGCGTGGAGCGCCCCCATCCCACCGCGCCCCGGCGTTTCTGGGTCGCGCCTTCCCCCGCGGGGCGCGAGGGAAGGGAGGCGGCTTCGCCTCGCCCAATCGCCAAGATGTCAGCCGACGCAGCGACGAGAACCCGCCCGCGCGGCAGCGCGAGAGCCCTCGCGGCCAGCGTGTGTGTTGTGCCCGGAGGCCGATTTCGCTACTCTTTCCCGGCTTCAACCAGCAAGGACGGTGTCAGGAGGTCTCATGTCGGGTCATTCCAAGTGGTCCACCATCAAGCGGAAGAAGGGCGCGCTGGACGCCAAGCGCGGCAAAGTCTTCTCCAAACTGGTCAAGGAGATCACCGTCGCCGTGCGTACGGGCGGCGCGGACGAGGACGCCAACCCGCGCCTGCGGCTGGCCCTCAACAAGGCCCGCTCCAACAGCATGCCCACTACCAACATCGAGCGCGCCATCGCCAAGGGTTCGGGGGAGGCGGACGGCGTGCACTATGAGGAGATTACCTACGAGGGCTACGGCCCGGGCGGCGTGGCCTTCATCGTGGAGTGCATGACGGACAACCGCAACCGCACGGTGGGCGAGGTGCGCCACGCCTTCTCGCGCAACAACGGCAACATGGCCGAGAGCGGCGCCGTCTCCTGGAATTTCGTGCGGCTGGGCTATCTGAGCGTGGCCAAAGGCAACACCAGCGAAGACGACCTGCTGCTGATGGTAATGGATGCCGGCGCCGAGAACCTCGAGGACGGCGACGAGGTCTGGGAGATCTACTGCCCGCTGGAATCGCTGGAGGCCGTGCGTCTGGCCGTGGTGGCCAACAAGCTCGAGGTCAAGGAGTACAGCCCCACCCTGAAGGCCAAGACCCTCTGCGACACCGGCGCCGAGGACGCCCCGCGCGTGCTCAAGCTGATCGACGTCCTGGAGGATCTGGACGACGTGCAGGAGGTCTACACCAACTTCACGGCCGACGAGGCTGTGCTGGCCGGACTGGAGTAGCGGAGGCCGCCGTGCGCGTGCTGGGCATCGATCCGGGCCTGGCCCGCACGGGCTTCGGGATCGTGGACGGCGTGGGGGGCCGCTACCAGGCCGTGGACTACGGCGTGGTGACCACGGCCGGCGAGTTCCCGGAGCGGCTGGTGCAGCTCTACCGCTCCCTGGCCGAACTGGTGGCGCGGCATTCCCCCGACGCCCTCTCCATCGAGAGCGTGTTCCAGGGGCCCAACGTCGCGTCGCTGGTCAAGCTCTCCCACGCCCGGGCCGCTGCCATTCTGGCGGCCGGGTTGAAGGGCCTGCCCGTGGCCGAGTACACGCCCATGCAAATCAAGCGCGCCGTGACCGGGCGGGGCGGCGCCGACAAGACCCAGGTGGGCTTCATGGTCACGCGGCTGCTGAACCTGCGCGAACCGCCCAAGCCCCTGGACGCCAGCGACGCCCTGGCCGCCGCCCTTTGCCACCTCCACCGGGCCGTCTTGGCCGAACGCATCCGGACCTGAGCATGTACGAATACCTCCGTGGCCGCGTGGAATCCGTCGCTCCCACCCAGGTGGTGCTGGAGACCGCCGGCGTGGGCTGGGATCTGGCCTGCAGCGTCAACACCAGCCGCCGGCTGGAGCGCGGGCAAGAAGCGCGCCTCTGGGTGCATCTGTTGGTGCGCGAGGATCTGCTGGCCCTGACGGCCTTCCACAGCCGGGGCGAGCGCGAGCTGTTCCGCGACCTGATCTCCGTTGCCGGCGTGGGTCCCAAAGTGGCGCTGGCCGTGCTCTCCGGGCTGGAGGAGAACGACCTGTTGGAGGTGGTGCGCAGCCAGGCTGTCGAGCGCCTGACCCGCGTGCCGGGCATCGGGCGCAAGATCGCCGAGCGCCTGCTGCTGGAGCTGAAGGACCGCTTCGAGAAGCGCCAAGGGCCGGGGCTCTCAGGCGGAGGCCTCGGCCTGCCGGGCGGCGCGGCGGACGATCCGCGCCAACAGGCCCTGGAGGCACTGGTGGCGCTGGGCTTCAAGCCCGCCCAGGCGGAGCCGGAACTAGCCCGCGCGCTGGCCCAGTTCCAGGCCGAGGGCGGCGCGGGCCTGCCGGAGGTGGGCGAGTGGATCCGCCGCGTGCTGCAGAAGGGACGCTGACGGTCATCCCGGCGCAAGCCACGCCAGTACGACAAGCAGAGGATCACGTGGACGAGTTCGAAGACGAATCCCGCATCATCTCCACCCGCCTCACGCCGGACGACCGCTTCGAGGGCGCTCTGCGCCCGGAGCGCCTGGAGGACTTCGTGGGGCAGGAGCGCCACAAGGAGAACCTGCGGGTATTCATCGAAGCGGCGCGCCGGCGCGGCGAAGGGTTGGACCACTGCCTGTTCCACGGCCCGCCCGGCCTGGGCAAGACCACGCTGGCCCACATCCTGGCCCGCGAGCTGGGCTGCGAGATCCGCGTCACCAGCGGCCCCGTGCTCGAAAAACCCGCCGACCTGGCGGGCCTGCTGACCAATCTCAACGACCGGGACATCCTGTTCGTGGACGAAGTGCATCGGCTGGGCAAGGTGGTGGAAGAGTACCTCTACCCGGCGATGGAGGACTTCCGCCTGGACATCCTGCTGGACCGCGGCACGGCGGCGCGCAGCGTGCAGCTCAGCCTACCGCGCTTCACGCTCGTGGGCGCCACCACCCGGGCCGGCCTGCTCTCCAGCCCGCTGATGGCCCGCTTTGGAATCGTCGTGCACCTGGAGCACTACCAGACGCACGAGCTGGCGGCCATCCTGGCGCGCAGCGCCACGCTGCTGGACATCGACCTGGCCCCGGAGGCCGCCGCCGAACTGGCGGGCCGCTGCCGGGGCACTCCGCGCATCGCCAACCGTCTGCTGCGCCGCCTGCGCGACTTTGCCCAGGTCAAGGGCACGGGCCAGGTGACCCTGGAGATCGCGCGCTACGGGCTGGAGCGCCTGGAAGTGGACGAGGCCGGGCTGGACAAGCTGGACCGGCGCTTCCTGCGCGCCCTGTGCGAAGTCTACCAGGGCGGGCCGGTGGGCCTGGGCACGCTGGCCGTGGCCCTGGGCGAGGAGGAGGACACGCTGGAGGAAGTGCTTGAGCCTTTCTTGGTGAAGGAGGGCTTCGTGCAGCGCACCCAGCGCGGCCGTGTGGCTCTGTCGCGCGCTTGGAGCCACCTGGGACTGAGCCCGCGCCCGGCGCCCGGCGAGTCCGCCAGCCTGCCATTCTAGTCACTGGATCGCGAGGCTTCTTGCGCTCCCCGACACTCAACTCAGGCAGCCCGCATGCTCAAAGCCCTCTGCATCGCCTTGGTGGGCCGCGCGTTCTGGGCCGACCGCGTGACCTACTGGACGGAACTCCACCACGCCTGCCTGGCGCCGCGCACCCGCGGCATGTGCGTCATCAAGCAGCAGCTGGTCCAGCGCGGGGACACTGTGGTGGACGTGGGTGCCAACATCGGGCGGATCACGCACGCCCTGGCCCGGGCAGTGGGGCCGGCCGGGCGCGTCCATGCCTTCGAACCCACTCCCATGGCGCGCCGCATCCTCGAGGCGCTGGTGCGGATCAAGCGCCTGCGCTAGGTCACCATCGTGGCCGCAGATGTGGGCAGCGAGGAGGGCACGCTGGAACTACTGATTCCCCTCAAGGACGGTTGGAAGCCCATGCACCAGATCACGCACCGCGCCGCGGGCAGTGGCAGCGAGGGCTTGAAGATCTCGGTTCCCTGCCTCCGGCTGGACGGTTACTGGCAGGGCCTGGGCGCGCCGGATATCTCCTTTCTGAAGATCGACACGGAAGGGCAGGAGCTGCGGGTGCTGGAAGGCGCGCGCGCCCTGCTGGAGCGCTGCCGGCCCGCCGTGTTCTGCGAGGTGGAGGCACCCTATCTGGAGCGGCTGGGGCAGACGCCCGCCGAGGCGTTCGAACTGTTCCACGGGCTGGGTTACCGGGCCTTCCGGGCCAACGCCGAGCAGCAACTGGTGCCCGTGGCAGGTTACGAGGCGCGCTGCTGCTGCTGCTACTTCTTCCTCCTCCACCACCCGGAGCGCTGGCCGGCGGGCCTGGAGCACTTGCTGGTCGCGAGGGACTGACGCCCTGCCGCTGTCCGGGGCAGCGCAAGGCGGAGCGGTGCCAGAGCGGTGCCAGAGCAGTGCCAGAGCAGTGCCAGAGCAGTGCCA
>DYSB01000231.1 GCA_020726405.1 Acetofilamentum sp.
TCCAGCCGCAAGATCGAGCAGGCGACCTACGATTCAATCGCCTTCCGCTATCTGGTGGCGAACACGCATCCGTGACATGCCTTTTCGGTGTGGCCCACGCTGTCGCGACCTCCCTGTCCGAGGGGATCCAGATCCTGAAGCTATAGACACTACGTTCCGGGTGACACAACCGTACAAACCGTGGCGGACTGTTTCAAACGCGGGGGAGTGAGGCTGGACGTGGCGCAGGAAGCCCTCAAGGAAACCCGTCGCACGACCATGGCAAGACGATATGAGCTTCATCACAACGCGACGATTAACTGCGTCCAGAATGGGGACGCGCCCCTCCATCACATCGATCGGGAGATGGTCAACCTACCCCTTCCACACCTGACGCACAGGTCAAGAGCGCATGTCCCGCATCATGCGCGACAGGTAAAGCTTGGGATTGTCGAACCGGACCTTCTTGGGATCGAACGCCGTGGGATCGAAAGGACCGCCCAGCCACTCCAGCATGCTCTCGTGTTCCTCGTGGGTCGGGTCCCGCAGCACGTCCAACAACTCTTCGTAACCGCCAACCCCGCCGCAATCCTCTGGCGGGCACGCGCCGGCCCCGTCCAGGCAGCGGGGAAGCCGGGTCCTTGGGGCCACTTCGCTGATGGCCTCCAGCACCACCTCATGTTCCCATCCATCCCCGAAGTCGTAGTCATACTCGACCCGGTCGCCCGGTTGCCGGAAGGACTCCCGCAGCGGGACCTCCCAACCCGCCTGGCACGGTTTCTCATCGCCGAAGAGGTCCTGGGTGGGGATGCCGATCTCTTGCGCATCCCCGGTCTGGGGGTGCGGCGCCCGGAACACGTGCAGGTGCTCGTCCTCCCAGCCCATGGCGTTCTGCAGGGCCACGTGCAGGTCCCAAAAGGTGGCGTCGTCCGACACGAGGATCCGGCGCCACACCGTGGGCTCGACCCACTTGAGTATCACATAGAAATGGAACACGGTGCGTTTCGGATCCATGGAACCTCCTGCTCGGGTCGGCGGGCAGCCTGCGCTGCGATTTGCCGAACTCTACACTCCTGTCGCTGTGGATGAGCCGAAAGATACGGGGCACGACCTCTCTTGGCCAGCGGGCGGCTGGATCTCGGACCTGGAAACGGGGATTGTGACGGGAGGCACTTCCTGCGACCGCCTGTTGATCCGCTCGCCTCTGTTCTTGGCTCCACTCAAACGCCTTGCCGCACGCTCTACACCATTGAGGACGATCGGCTCCATGTGCTGATGATCCGCGTGGGAGCCCGCAAAGACGTCTACCACAACCTGTGAGGCGTGGCCGTCGCAATGGACCTGTCCTGGAAACAGCGATTTCCCAATGCCTGGGACCGAGCGGCTCCAGGAAGGGCATCGTCTCACGGCCCTGGACTCCCAGAATTCACCACCCGCTACCCGCTGTTTACGATGATCTCCACCAACCGCTGGTTGATGTAGAAGTTCGAGCGTCCCGCCTTCAGCTTCACCAGAAAGCCCCCTTCGCTCAGCGCGTCCAGGTAGCGCGTGGCCGTCAGGCGGGAGACGCCCAGGTCCTGCATCAGGAACTCGATCTTGGTGTAGGGATGGGTGAAGAGGTTGTTGATCAGGTCCTGGCTGTAGAAGCGGTAGCCCGCCCGGATCTGCTGCTTGGCATCCTGCAGCGCCGCCTTGATCTGGTGGATGGTGGCGATGGCGCTGGTGGCGCTTTCTTCCACGGCGCTCAGCAGATAATCCACCCATTCTTCCCAAGCATCGCGTTCGCGCACGGCCTGCAGGAGCCGGTAGTAGTCGGCCTTGTGGCGCACGATGGCGCGGCTTAAGTACAGCACGGGGTTCTCCAGCAGGCCCTGCTTGACCAAGTAGAGCACGTTCACGATCCGCCCGGTGCGGCCGTTGCCGTCGTAGAAGGGATGGATGCTCTCGAACTGGTAATGGATCAGGGCCATCTTGATCAGCGGGTCCGCGTCGAACAGGCTGTCGTCGTTGATGAAGCGCTCCAGCTCGCCCATCAGCCGCACGATCTCCGCGGGCTCCTGCGGCGGCGTGTAGACCGTCTCTCCCGCGCTGTTCTTCAGGGCCGTGCCGGGCAGGCGGCGCAGACCGGCGCTGTTTTGCTCCAGCTCGGCCTGAATTTGCAAAAGGTGGTTGGTCAGCAGCAGGCCGTGGGTCGTTACCAGCCCAAAGCCCACGTTCAGGGCCTGGCGGTAGCGCAGCACCTCCTTGGCGGCGGACTGGGCGACGGAGGCGGGAAAGGCGGCGTCGCGGAACAGCTCATCGTGCGTTGTGACGATGTTCTCGATGGCCGAGCTGTCCTTAGCCTCCTGCAGGCCCAGCGTGCTGATCAGGATGTTCTGGTTGGGGATGGTGGCCGCCACGCCTTTCAGCTCCGCCAGTTTGCGGCTGGCCATGGTCAGCTTGCGCAACAGGGCCGGACCCTCGAAGCGTCGGGGCGACAGGTCGGTGAGGCTTGGTAGGGTGGTCATGGTCGTGCTCATTTTGTAGACATGTCCGCCACAACATGCATAGAAAAGTTGAGAAATCTATGCATTACCTCCACCGCATGGATCAAGAATGGCGGTTTGTGAACACTGGCCGATGGGAATGGGGCCCCGAAGCCCGCCCGGACAGACGGTGCGGGTCCAAGCTCACGCCGCGGCCTCCTGGTCGTTGATGATGACAACCCAGCGCCGGGCTACAGAGCCGCGGGTCCTCGCTCCGGAATCATATGGCGACCGTGCTGTTTTACGTCACATGGGGTTCCAGTGTGACACGAAAGTGGTGGATGTCGTCCATGGCCAGTCTCCTTTGATCTACCGGGGAAACATGGCCCATAAGCGAGCTCTCCGTCAAGCCAAAGAGCAGTCCGATGTCCGACAATTCACAAGATCCGGTCCACTAGCTCCGGGCGGGGGAGCCCCGGCAGGTGACGTAGAGCAATGGGTTCAGGCTCATCAAGCTTGAACATGGCAGCGCCTGTTTGTGGGCGAACACCCGGGACGGCTCCCCGCCGCCCCTGCCCAAAACCTGTTGTGACGAAATCCACAAGTGGAAGGAGACGGAACATGAAGATTGAACTGACCCTGGCGGCCCTGCTAACCGCCGGACCCTTGTTTGCCGCGGTGGTGATCAATGAAATCCACTACAACCCCGATCCCGGTGCCGACACCAGCTACGAGTTCTTCGAATTGCACAACACGGGCGCCGCGGCCGTGGATCTGGGCGGCTGGATGATCACGTCCGGCGTGGTGCATACCTTCGCCGCCGGCACCAGTCTTCCGGCGGACGGCTACCTCGTGGTGGCCAAGCTGGCGGCCACCTACACCAGCGCGCCCTTCAACCTGGTCGGCGTGGTGCAATGGACGAGCGGCGACCTGAACAACGGTGGTGAGACCGTCACGCTGGTGGACGCCTCCGCCGTGGTGATGGACACGGTGCCCTACGACGACGGCGGCTGCTGGCCGTTGGATCCGGATGGCCAAGGCCCCAGCCTGGAGCTGCTGGACCCGGCGCAGGACAACAGCCTGTGCACGAGCTGGGCGGCCAGCACGGGGGTGGACTACGGCACTCCCGGTGCGCAGAACAGCGTCTTTGCCGGCGGCAGCAGCGCGCCCATGATCAGCGGCGTGGCCCACAATCCGGTGGTGCCCTCCTACTTGGACGCGGTCACGGTGTCGGCCACGGTCACCGACGACACGGGCCTCGCGCTGGTGCAGTTGGAGGTGGCGGTGGACGGCGGCCTCAGTCAGTTGCTGACCATGACGGCGCAGGGCGGCGACCTGTTCGCGGCGCTGATTCCGGCCCAGGCGGCGGGCGCCGTCGTGGCCTATCGCGTGCTGGCCCAGGACGATGCGGCCGAGACCACGCTGGGCGACTGGCAGGGCTACACGGTGGCCGCGGGCACCGTGGAGATCCTCATCCACGAACTGCACTACAACGGGCTGGCCTCGGGCACGGACGTGGACGAGTTCATCGAACTCTTCAACAATGGCACGGCCACCGTGGACCTGGGTGGCTGGAGCTTCTCCGGCGTGACCTTCACCTTCCCCGCCGGCAGCTTCATCGCCCCGGGCGAGTACCGTGTGTTGGCCGTCAATGCCGCGCAGTTCACGGCCATCTACGGCTTCGCGCCGGATTTCCAGTGGACGTCCGGCGCATTGTCCAACGACGGCGAGGCCATTGTGCTGAGCAACGCGTCCGCCCAGGAAATGGACCGGGTGGCCTACGACGACGCCGGCGCCTGGCCCATTTCCCCC
>DYSB01000232.1 GCA_020726405.1 Acetofilamentum sp.
TTCACCCTGAAACCCGCCGGGAGGCGGGTTTTTTGTTTTCGTGGTGGCTTGGGGTGCGTCAAATGCAGAAGCACAGGGGCGACTCAGCGCTTTCATTGGCACGCTCACGCTCTCGGTGGCGCTATGCCCGTCGCTTGTCAGCGCACTGATTTTCGGATTACGATGCATGATGTTTGATGTTTGATGCTCGGAGATGCTGCCATGAGAACCACGCTGTCGATTGATGATGATGTGCTCAATGCGGCCCGTCATTTGGCGGCGGTGCAGCATCAAAGCGTGGGTGAGGTGTTGTCGGCGCTGGCGCGGCAGGCTCTGCGGCGTGAGCCCGCCCTCGGTCAGCGCAACGGCGTGCCGCTGCTCGCCAGTCTGCCCGATGCAAAGCCGGTGACTTTGGAACTCGTCAACCGGTTGCGCGACGAGTTGCCATGACCCCCTACCTGCTCGATGTGAACGTGCTCATTGCGCTGATCGACCCTGCGCATGTGCAGCACGACGCCGCGCACGGCTGGTTCGCTCAAACAGGCAGCGCAAGCTGGGCCACCTGCCCGCTGACGGAGAACGGTTTGTTGCGCATCGTCGGCCATCCGCGCTACCCCAACGCGCCGGGCACGCCTGCAACCGTGGCTGTGGTGCTGCAGGCGCTGCGGGCCCTGCCGGGCCATCATTTCTGGCCCGACGACCTCAGCTTGATGAACCCGGCGCTTGTGCAGGCGGAACGCTTGCTGAGCCACACACAGGTCACTGACAGCTATCTGCTCGCGCTCGCGCGGCGCCACGGCGGCAAGCTTGCCAGCTTTGACAGGAAGTTGGTGACTGATGCGGTGGTGGATGGGCGGGACGCGTTGGTGCTTCTTTGAGGTCTGGAGTGGGGCCATGAAGCATTTGCTCCAGAGCCAGCCCCCCCCGATCCACACCCTACGCCGCCCTTGACGGAACCCAATAAGCGCCATCGCCGCACGCCATGAAACTCTCGCGCAAACGCGCTCGGGCGCAGACGCTCAAACTTCCCGCCTCCACGCCGCGCAATCCGCTGGTGGCGCCGGCGCTGCAACGCAAGGCGGGGGCGCATCGCAAGAGCAACAAGGCGCTGCGGCGCGGGCTACGGTCGGGGCGCAAGCCGGAGTCGGGGTGATCGGGGCGGGGCGCCCCGCTGTGCTATGGGCGCAACAGCGGCGGGTGGCTGAGTCGCATCCGCATCGCGGTTTCACCCGCCAAACGTAAACTGCGCAACATCCCGTTTCAACTGGAACCGCCCATGATCGTCACGCTCGTCGTCATCGTTCTGCTCGTTGCGCTGCTGTTTTACGGCGTGATGATTTACAACAATCTGGTGAATCTCAAGCATGCCATCTCGCAGGCCTGGGCGAATATCGATGTGCTGCTCAAACAGCGTCACGACGAGTTGCCCAAGTTGGTGGAGGTTTGCAAGCAGTCGATGCATTTCGAGCAGGAGACGCTGGAGCGCGTGGTGCGCGCACGCTCGCAGGTGCAGGAGGCGCGCGAAGCGGGCGATGTGCGCGGACTGGGCCGCGCCGAAGGGGCGCTGCGCAGCGGGCTGGGGGCATTGTTCGCGGTGGCCGAGGCTTACCCCGACCTGAAAACCAACGAGACTTTCCAGCATTTGCAGGCGCGCATCAGCGGGCTGGAGGAGAGCATTGCCGACCGTCGCGAGTTCTACAACGCGGCGGTGAATGCGAACAATGTGCGCATCGAGCAGTTTCCCGATGTGATCGTGGCGCGGCTGCTGGCCTTCGGCCCGGCGGAGTTGTTCAAGGTGGCCTCGGGCGAGCGGGCCGATGTCGATCTGAAGGGCTTGTTCGCCGCGTCGTGATGCTGACCGCATTGATGCCCGAGTTGATGCCCGACTTCATGCCCGGCCGCGCTGCTGTGCACCCATGTTGAGTGGCTTGTCGCCCAGCGGCGCGGCGCCGCAGGTGCTGTTCATGGCGCTGGCTTTGGGGGCGGCTGGGCTGGTGCAGTTTTTCCGCCTGCAGCGCCGCCGCCGGGTGATGGAGGACATGCCGACGGCGCGCATCCGTTCGGCGGCGCAGGGCTATGTGGAGTTGATCGGCCGGGCGCTGCCGCCTGATGCGCCGCTGTTTTCGCCCATCACCCGCACGCCTTGCTGCTGGTATCGCTTCAAAATCGAAAAGCGCGACGACGACAACAAAAATAGTTGGTCGGTGCAGGAGCAGGGCAAGAGCACGACCCAGTTCTGGCTCGATGACGACACAGGCCGCTGCATCGTTGACCCCGAGGGAGCGGAAGTGCGCGCCCGCTCGCGCAACACCTGGACGGGCGCCGCCGCGCAACTCATTCCCGGTACGAGCGAGGTGCTGATGACGGGCGACAGCGATCACCGCTACACCGAGCATCTCATCCTGCCGGGCCAGACGCTGTATGCCCTGGGCTGGTTTGCCAGCCTCTCGCCGCTGCAGGCCTCGGCCCACGAGGAAGTGCGCGAGCGCATTGCCGCTTGGAAAGCCGACCCGCAACAGCGCCGCAGCTTCGACGCCAATGCCGACGGCGAACTGGATATGGCCGAGTTCGAGCAGTTGCGCCAGCAGGCCGCCGCCGCGGTGGAAGCCGACCGCCGCGAACGCGCCGCGCAGCCGCAGACGCATGTGCTGAAAAAGCCGAAAGACCGC
Organism: Acetofilamentum sp.; assembly: GCA_020726405.1. Classification (GTDB taxonomy): domain Bacteria; phylum CAIWAD01; class CAIWAD01; order CAIWAD01; family CAIWAD01; genus CAIWAD01. The sequence continues at coordinate 2,649 of DYSB01000232.1, forward strand.
CGCTTGTTTTTGCTCACCACCGAACCGCACGACGATCTCGGCGGCAAGCTGCGCTGGCAGGCGTGGGCCTGGCTGGCGGCGGGCGTGCTGGGGCTCGCTTACGGTGGGGCGGGGCTGCTGATGCTGGCTTGATTGACTACCGCAATCTCCCCACCCCAACCCTCCCCACGAGTGGGGAGGGGGCAGAACGCTCCTCCTCCACAGCGTGGGGGAGGCCGGGAGGGGGAGTCTGCCCGCCACAGGCCATACGATGGCGACATGCAATCGCCCTATTCCTCCGCCTACAAAAAGCGCCGCGCGGCCGTACAGCTGCCAGCGGCGCCCAACGCCTTCGATTTTTTCCTGCCCTGCCCGCGCGGCGTTGAGGCCGCACTGGCCGACGAAGTGAAGGCTCTAGCCGAGCACAGCCCCACCCTGCGAGCGGGTACGCCCACGCCCGGCGGCCTGCCCGTGCAGGGCAACCTGACGGATGCCATGCGGCTGAACCTGCACTGCCGCCTGCCCAGCCGGGTGTTGTTGCTGGGCGGCAGTTGCAGCTATGCCGATGCCGAAGACATCTATCACCTGGCCCGCGATCTGGCCTGGGAAAAATGGTTCGGCGTGACGCAGGCGCTGCGCGTGGACGTCACCGCCGAGCGTTCGCCGCTGGAGAGCATCAAGTTCGCCGCGCTGCGGGTGAAAGACGGCATCTGCGACCGCTTCCGCGCGCTGACGGGCGAGCGCCCAGACGTGGACACCGCGCACCCCGACGTGCGCATCCACCTGCATCTGCGCGAGGCTGACGCCCTGCTCTACCTCGACACCAGCGGCGAACCGCTGTTCAAGCGCGGCTGGCGCAGCGAGCACGGCGCGGCGCCGCTGAAGGAACATCTGGCCGCCGGCCTGCTGAAGCTCTCGGGCTGGACACCGGGCGACGTGCTGTTCGACCCGCTGTGCGGCTCGGGCACGCTGGTCATCGAGGCCGCGCAAATGGCGGCCCACCGCGCGCCGGGGCTGGATCGCACCTTTGGCTTCGAAGCCCTGCAAGGCTTCGACATGGACGCCTGGAACGCGCTGCGCGAGCAGGCCCGGCAAGCCGTGCGCCCGGTGGCGCCGGGCCAGTTTTTCGCCGCCGACATCGACCCGGTGAACGTGCGCATGACGCTGGATAACGCCCGCCGCGCCGGGGTGGACGGTGCGATTGCCGCACAAGCGGGCGACGTGATCGCCGCCGTTCCCCCGGTGGACGCCGCCGCCCTGCCCGCCGGACAAACGGCCTGGCTCATCAGCAACCCGCCTTACAACGAGCGCATTGCGCCCGAAGGCGAGGCCGCGGATGACTTCGCCCCGCAACTTGCCCGCACCCTCAAGCAGCGTTTCGCCGGCTGGCATGTGGCGCTGCTGGCCGCCGATCTGCATTGGGACAAGGCGCTACGCCTCAAGCCCCGACGCCGCATCGTGCTGTTCAACGGCACGATTGAATGCCGCCTGATGCTCATCGACATGGTCGCGGGCAGCGCGCGGGGGTAGGCGGGGCGATGCCCGCCTGGCGTTTTACTTCGCCTTGAAGGCGATGTCTTCGGCCTGCTCGGCGCGCGTGCCCAGTGGCGACTTGGCC
>DYSB01000233.1 GCA_020726405.1 Acetofilamentum sp.
CCGCTTGATGAGCGCACTTTGCGGGACCACCCGCCGATCGTTCTGGCGTAGTTCCGTGAGTACGGTGTCAACGCCAAACGCAGCGTGAGAGTTGAAGCCGAAGGAAGCTGCCAACAGCTCGTAGACGTGGGCTCTCTTGAATGAGCCACCAGTGCTGGCCTGAAGGTACTGTTGCGCGGAATACGCGAGTTCTTTGATTGTCATGACAAACCATTCCTCAATGCCACGCCGATTTCGGGTCAGGCGCACACGTTTAAGTCCCCGACGACGAGGCTCAAAGAGAGGTTTTCAGTGACAGTGAGGCAACGCCTTTTTTTACTCGTGTGCAAGTAAGGTGAGCACCTGAAGCAATTTTACCCCTGTGCCCCCGCTCGGTCTACATGAGCCTGGCCCGCTGCTCATCCCACAGCGCTGGCGGATCCACCGCCAGATCAAACAGCGTGACGTGGTTCGGCAATGCGTCGTCTAGGATGGCCGCCACGATGTCGGGCGCCAGCGTCGTCAAGTTGACCATCCGGCTGACGTAGCTGTTGTCGATTCCTTCCCGCGTGGCGATCTCCTTCAAGGACTTCGCCTCTCCTGATTCCAGCATCGTCAGCCAGCGGTGGCCCCTGGCCAGCGCCAGTTGAATGGAGGTCGGTGCCACGTCCCACGGTCTGACCGGCGCGGTTTCGCCGTTTGGCAAGGTGACCAGCTTGCGGCCGCTGCGGCGCTTGATCTGGATCGGCACGGACAGGGTCAGCCTGCCGTCGCTGGTCTGCAGGATGTCCGGCTCGCCGGTCTTCTGGATGCGGATGTCGCTCATACCATTGCCTCCGCTTGTTGCTCCGCAGGCTCGGGGCCCAGCTCCAGCACCAGGCGTTCGATGCCGTTGGCGCGCAGCCGCACTTCGAGGTCGTTGGGTGACACGATGATTTTCTCGACCAGCAGTTTCACGATTCGGGTCTGCTCGGCCGGGAAAAGTTGATCCCAAATCGCGTCAAGACGGGTCATGGCCACGGTGATCTTGGCTTCGTCCAGGGTCGGGTCGAGTTTGATCGCCTGCGGCAACATGTCTCCGAGCAGATTCGGGGCGCGCAGGATCGCGCGCAGTTGATCGAGCACGGCCGACTCGAGTTCGGCGGCCGGCAGTCGCGGCAGGCCGGAGGCGCCCGCGTGCTCCTTGGCATCGCGCTGAGGCACGTAGTAGCGGTAGCGACGGCCATTCTTCTTGGTCGTGTGCCACGGCGACAGCGCCCGGCCATCGTTGCCGAACACGATGCCCTTGAGCAGATAGGCCACGGTTGCCCGCGTCGCGTTGCCGCGCACCCGGCCATTGGTGGCCAGGATCGCGTGGACGCTGTCCCACAGTTCGCGACTGATGATGGGCGGATGTTCGGCCTGGTACCACTGCTCCTTGTGCCGCACCTCGCCAAGGTACGTGCGGTTGCTGATGAGCTTGTAGATGTGGCCCTTGTCGATTGGTCTGCCCTCGCGGGTCTTGCCGTCTTGTGTGGTCCACGCCTTCGACGTTACGCCATCCAGTTTCAGCTCTTTGACCAGTGCGGTGCTGGAGCCGAGTTCGACGAATCGCTGGAAGATGTGCCGGATCAGCTTGGCCTCGCGTTCGTTGGGTACCAGTCGGCGGTTCTCGACGTCGTAGCCCAGCGGTGGCACGCCGCCCATCCACATGCCCTTGCGCTTGCTGGCGGCGATCTTGTCGCGGATGCGCTCGCCGGTGACCTCTCGCTCGAACTGGGCGAAGGACAGCAGGATGTTCAGCATCAAGCGTCCCATCGAGGTCGTCGTGTTGAACTGCTGGGTGACCGACACGAACGACACCCCATAGCGTTCGAACACTTCGACCATTTTGGAGAAGTCCGCCAAGCTGCGCGTCAGGCGGTCGATCTTGTAGATGACGACCACATCGATCTTGCCGGCCTCGATGTCCACCATCATGCGGCGCAGCGCCGGGCGTTCCATGTTGCCACCGGAGAAGGCCGGATCGTCATAATCGTCGGCCACTGGAATCCAGCCCTCGGCACGTTGACTTGCGATGTAGGCATGACCGGCGTCACGCTGGGCATCGATCGAGTTGTATTCCTGGTCCATACCCTCGTCTGTAGATTTGCGCGTGTAAACCGCGCAGCGCCTGCGGCGCTTCAGGACTTCGCTCATCGTCCACCTCTCTTCTTGATAGGCGGCTTGGCTTTGGCGTTGGAGGGCGGTCTGAGCCCAAAGAACAGGGGCCCCGACCAGCGCATGCCAGTGATCTCGCGGGCGATCATCGAGAGGCTTGGAAACATCCGGCCTTGGAAGTCGTACTGGCCATCGGCGGTCGCGATCACGCGGTACTCGACGCCTTTGTATTCCCGGACCAGCACGGTGCCGGCGGCCGGACGGTAATCGCGGTCGCGCTTTTTCACCTTGCCGGTTTCGACCAGAGATTCGATGCGACGCTGATTGCGATTCAGCAGGTTGGCGTCGACCTTGCGGAATTCCGCCTCCTGCAGCCGGTACGCAATGCGGCGCTCCAGGAATTGGCGGTTGTGGGTGGGCGTTTCACCACCGACCAGTTTCTGCCAAAGCGCTTTGATTTCGGCCATGGGCAGCTCGGGCAGCCTGGCGATTTGTGCTGCCACCGAGGGCGGCGTTGAAAGTGTTCGTGTATGCGTGCTCATTTGGACTCCGTAGTTGTCTTGTTGACGGGGTCTGTATGAACGCGCTGGTTGCCAGAGAAGCCAAGCTCAAACTCGCTCGCTTCGGCGATGTGTGCGGACTGTTCTGCACCGCAGACACGCAGACGGGCCAGGCCGTTGGCCAGCAGTGACGCGATCTCGTGGCGACGCTTCTCCGGCGTCATCCGCTCCGGTGGTAGATGGTTGATTTGATGCATCGGTGGCGGTCCTCTCGGTCAAACTCACATGCAGTGAAATTGTCCGGATGGACTGCCGCCGACACCATGAGGGAGTTTCGGATGCGTGCGGGCTGTTGCGGGCTATTGCGGAAAGCGCGTCCCGTTCAGCTCGACAAATGACGGGCCAGGATGGTCTGCAAAAACCGGCCTCCGGGTGCCGCGCACATCTCCCTGATCTGCGCATTGACACCTTCCGTGGCGATGCCTGCCTTCGACGCCGCGTGCATCACGGCTGCATGCGCATCGAGTACATCGCCCCCGGTGATTTCGTAGCCATGTCCGAGGGATATCCAGCGCAGCGCGGCCAGCCCTGCCGCCAGGGCAAAATCAGGCTGCTTCTCCGCATAGTCGCGGGCGGCGCGGGTCAGTGTGCGCGGATCGGTGGGGCTGCGCGTGACCAACTCGATCGCCACATCGAACAGACCCGCGTCCTTGGCGGCAGCAAACCACTTACCTTCTGCGCCCGGCGTGCTGGCAATCAGGTCGCGCAGAATCTCGTCCGGCTGCTTATTGGGATACTTCTTGGCGATGGCGCGGAACGTGGCCAAATTCGTTGTGCCCTGATTGGCCTCCACGGCATAGCGACTGTACGCCTCGTCGAGCAAGCCGGACGACAACAGGATGGCTTCGCAGGACTGGGCGATTTGCCAGCCCGGATCATTGAGTCCGCGCGACTCCTCTGCATAGCGAATTGCCTCAGCTTTCTTGCCCAGCGCCGACAAGGCTTTCACGCCCCAGCGCCGGTCGTGCCACCACTTGAATGGGGCCTTGTCGATCAACGCCAGCAATTCCTGGTGGCGGCCTGCCGCATACAGGGACGCAAGGCAGGCGCTGGTGCCCTTGAAGAATCCGTGGCCAGACGCCTTCGGGCTCCACACGCTTTCAACAACGGGCATGAAATCGTCGGCCCAGCGTGATGCCAGTTCTGGCGTCACGCACAGCTCGCCCCAGTAGTCGCCCAGCAGTTCGATGTAGGGCATCTCGTCGTCCTGCAAGGCCTGCCATAGCCGCTCCAGCCAGCGTTGCCGCTGCTTCGGCTCGACGTCGGCCTTGACGATGATGGGCACGAGGGTATCGATGGCTTTGTTGACCGCCGAACCCAGGACACCCGATGAACTGTCCACCTGTTCCAGCGCCGGCGAGAGTTTTTCCAGTAGGGTAATGGCGCCCTCAGCCGCGAGCACAGGCTCCTTGCGGGCGACCTGCTTGATCTCCGCGATGGCTTCCTTGATCCGCTGCACCGGCGTGTCGGATCGCCAGCCGAACGCATGTCGGCGGAAACGGGAGGCGAATTGCCATTTGTGTGCAGTCACGATCGGGCCACTCCTTAGCGCACCGGGTACTGG
>DYSB01000234.1 GCA_020726405.1 Acetofilamentum sp.
CCGGTCCGCCTTCCTTTGCAGGACGGGCCGGAGCCGTCCGTCCCAGCGTGCCCGTGGTGAGCGGCTGGGCCGGGGCGGGGTGCCGCACCAGGCTGGAAGACAGATTCTTCTTGACCGGTTTCTGGTGCTCACGGTCCAGGCTGGGCTGGGGCGATGCCGCCAGCGCGCTGCCTGCCACCGTCAGTACCAGTCCGGCGACTAGCAGTTTCTTCATCGGACTCTCCCTTGCTTCACGAAGCCGACCCTCCTGGGCGCGCGCGCCAGGTAACGGAATCCTCACTCGAGCGACATACCGTCCGGTGTCTTGACCTCGTATGTTCGACCATGTCATGGCTGTGTAGTTCGGGTCGGCCACTCCGACCCTCGAAATGGTTGGCCAAAGTTAGGACTTGACCCTCGTTGTCCAAACGGTTTGAACCCGGTCCCAGCTTTCTTCAAAGCACCGAATCCGGTGTCGGAGCGCGGCCCAATCCTGCTTCACGCTCACCCCAAAGGCGGAATCAAGGCGCGGGAACGGCGGGATTCGTCTCTTTTCGGCACGCACTGCCAGCAGCGGACAGATCACGAGAACTGGTCCACAACCAGCCCGGCCAGGGCCAGAGTCTGCTGGCTGCCGCCGCGCATGTCGCGCACGGAGACCAGGCCTTGGGCCGCCTCGTCGGGGCCCAGCACCAGCACCCAGGGGATGCCCTGCTTGTCCGCGTAGGCCAGCTGCTTCTTCAGTTTGCCGGGCTCCAGGGCGATCTCCGTGGGCACGCCGGACGCTCGCAGCCGGGCGGCGAGCTGGAGAGCCAGGGCGTCGGTCTCCGGGAAACTGCGGCTCACCAGCACGCGCGTGGGCGTCAGGGCCACGGCGCCCGGTCGCAGCTGGGCCAGGGCGGTGAGGATCCGGTCCAGCCCCAGGGTGGCGCCCACGGCCGGCAGGTCGCGGCCCAGGAACATGCCCACCAGGCCGTCGTAACGTCCGCCGCCCATCAGGCTGCCCATGTGGGGCAGGGCGGGCAGCACGGTCTCGAAGATCGGGCCCGTGTAGTAGGACAGACCGCGGGCCAGGGACAGGTCCAGCTTGAGGTGCGCGCCCGCAACGCCCAGTGCCAGCAGCTGGGCATGCAGCTCGCGCAGCTCGTCCAGGGCCTGCCGGCCGGCGGGATGGTCGGCCAGCCGCGCGGCCAGGGCCGCCGGATCGGCGAAATCCACCGGCAGGGTGATGAGCTCCAGCACCCGGGCGACCGCCGCTTCGGCCAGACCGCGCTGGCCCAGCTCCCGGCGCACGCCCTCCAGGCCCACCTTGTCCAGCTTGTCCACGGCGCCGCAAACCATCCCCTCCTGGTCGGCGTCCAGCCCGGCCAGTTCCACAATGGCGCCCAGCAGGCGGCGGTGGTTCAGGCGGATCACGAAGCCCGGCAGCTCCAGTTTGCCCAGCAGGTCGGCGCAGACGGCCACGATCTCGGCGTCGGCGGAGAGGCTGGTGGAGCCGACGGTGTCCAGGTCGCACTGCATGAACTCGCGGTAGCGGCCCTGGTGGGGTTGGGGCCGGTCGGCGCGCCAGACGGGCTGCAGCTGGTAGCGCTTGAAGGGCAGGGGCAGCTCGGGGTGCAGAGCCACCAGCCGGGCCAGCGGCACGGTCAGGTCGTAGCGCAGCGCCAGCCGGCGGGCCGGGTCGTCGTTGCGGTAGTCCAGCCGGTAGAGGAGCTGGGCCTCGTCGTCGCCGTACTTGCCGGTGAGGATCTCCAGGTACTCCAGCGCCGGCGTCTCCACCGGGGCGAAGCCGAAGAGCTGGAAACTGCGGCGGAACTCCGCCAGCACGCGCTCCCGGGGCAGCATGTCCGCGGGCAGCAGATCGCGCGTGCCATTGTAGAGGCGGGGTTGGATGGTCACATTTCGCTCCTGCTTGGGTTGGCCAGCCGCTGTCTCACGGCGGACCGGTCGTCTCGGGCTCCAGTGTCACACACCGCTCAGGCGAGGACGCGCTCGTACGCCTCCAGGTACTGCGGCAGGATGCGCTCGATGGCGAAGCGCTCCACGGCCACGGCCCGGGCGGCGGCGGACATGCGGTGATACAAATCCCGGTCGGCCAACAGGCGCCGGCCCTGTTCGGCGAAGGCTTCCACATCGCCCAGCGGACAGAGGAAACTGGTCTCACCGTCGTCGATCAGCTCGGGCAGGCCGCCCACCCGGCTGGCCAGCACGGGCACGCCGCAGCTCATGGCCTCCAGCGCGGACAGACCGAAACTCTCCGTCTGCGAGGGCAGCAGGTAGAGGTCGGCCACGCTCATCAGATCGACGATGGACTCCTGGTTGCCGATGAAGTGCACGCGCTCGGCCACGCCCAGCTCCTGGGCCTGTTCCTTGGCCGCATTGCGCTCCGGCCCCAGCCCGGCCAGCACCAGGCGGACGGGATGGGCCACCGCCAGCCGGGCGAAGATCGCCAGCACGTCGGGGATGCGCTTCACGGGCCGGAAGTTGGAGACGTGGAGCAGGATTCGCTCGTCGGGCAGCGCGAAGCAGGCGCGCAGCTCGGGCCGGTGGCGGGGCTGGAACTCCTCCGTGTCCACGAAGTTGTGGATGCGCTGGATCTCCAGCTCGGCTCCAAAAACCCGGTGGGTCTCGGCCACCAGGAAGTCGCTCACCGCCGTCAGGGCCTGACAGTGCGCCAGGGTGAAGCGGGTCACCGGCAGGTAGCTCGGATCCTGGCCCACCAGCGTGATGTCCGTGCCGTGGAGCGTGCTGATCACGGGCAGGCGCTCGCTGAGCATCTGCTGCGCCATCCAGGCGCTGGCCGCGTGGGGGATGGCGTAGTGCGCGTGCACCAGGTCCAGGCCCGAGCGCGTGGCCACGTCGACGATCTTGGAGGTGAGCGCCAGGCTGTAGGGCGGGTACTCGAAGAGCGGGTACTCGCTGACCTCCACCTGGTGGAAGTGCGTGTTGGGGTAGATCCGGTCGAGCCGGAAGGGCCGCCGGTAACTGATGAAATGCACCTGGTGGCCCAGCTTGGCCAGCTCCAGGCCCAGCTCGGTGGCCACGATGCCGCTGCCGCCCTGGGTGGGGTAGCAGATGATGCCGATGCGTTTCATGAGGCACTCCGGGATGGCAGCTGGGGCCCGCCGCCGCGGGCGAAATGGGCCAGCGGATCCTCGATCTCCAGTGTGCCCTCGGTCCAGAAGGCCTCGCCGTAGCGCGTGCCGATCAACTGGCCGTAATACATGGCGCGGGCCTCGATGAAATGCCAGAAGTCCGGCGAGCTGATGGCCGTGGCGGGCTCCGTGCTCGCCGGGTCGTGGAACTGGCTTTTGTAGGCGCGGGCGGCGTGGAGGCGCTCGTCCCACCAGGGCGTGATGTCCACCACGAAACTGGGCGTGAACTCGCGCCGGCCGGGATAGGCGAGGATGGCCCGCGGCCGGTGCGGCGGCTGGCCGGTCTCCACTTTGCCCATCCCGGACTGGAAGCAGGCGTTGCGGATGATCCGGGCGGCGTGCTCGTGGTCCGGATGGTCGTCCACGCCCCAGGGCGCCAGCACCACGGCGGGGCGCAGTTCGCGCAGGACGCGCACCACGGCCAGTTCGGGCTCGCGGCCCTCGCGCAGGCGGCCGTCCCCCAGATCCAGGCAGCGCCGGAACTCCAGCCCCAACCGGCGCGTGGCCTCCGCCGTCTCGGCGGCGCGGATCTCCCGGCTGCCGCGCGTGCCCATTTCCCCCGCGGTGAGATCCACGATTCCCACCCGACCGCCCCGGGCCTTCACCTTGAGCAGGGTGCCGGCGGCGCAGATCTCCACGTCGTCCGGATGCGGCCCGAAGGCCAGCAGGTCGAGCATGCGTGCTTCCTCTCTCCACTGGACGAACGGCCCGTTTCAGCGGGCCGGCGGGCCCAGTCCTATTCCCGTTCCACCATCCCGGCCGGATCGCAAATGAAGCGCTGCTGGCCGGCCGCCAGCGGATCCAGCTCGCGGCGCAGGCCGGTCAACACAGCGGGGCCACCCATGCGGGCCAGCAGGGCCAGCGCATTCACCCGCCGCTCCTGGGGCGAGTCCGGACCGTCCTGCCAGGCCGCCAGGGCGTGCAGGCGGCGCAGGCTGTCCTTGTGCCCGGCCTTGTGGGCCGTCCAGTGGGCCTGGCGGATCTGTTCGGCCAGGCTCTCGTGGCGGCGGCCCAGCTGCTCCAGGTCCGGGCGGCCGGCGGCGGCGCAGAGCGCGCGGATCCCGGCCCGGGCCTGCTCCAGCTCCCGCAGGCGCACGGCC
>DYSB01000235.1 GCA_020726405.1 Acetofilamentum sp.
GCGCCGCGCTCCTGGGCGTCCACCACCGTCACAGCGGTGAGGTTGACGATCTCCGCCACGTCCGCCCCGCGTTGCAGGATGTTCACCGGGTAGTCGTTGCCGATCAGGATCGGCCCCACCGCCACGGCGCCCGCGGCCTTGATCAGCAGCTTGTAGGCGATGTTGGCGCTGGTCATGTCCGGGAAGATGAGCACGTTGGCCTCGTCGTCCAGGCTGTTGAAGGAATAGAGCCCGCTGAGCAGGTCGGCCGAGAGGGCCGTGTCGGCCTGCATGTCGCCGTCCACCTGGAAATCCACGCCCCGGGCATGGAGCAGCTCCACGGCCTGACGCACGCGCCGGGAGGTCCCGTCCGCCGTGCTGCCGAAGTTGGAGTGGCTGAGCAGGGCCACGCGCGGCTCGTAGCCGAACTGGCGGGCCAGCCGGGCCGTGCCGACGGCGTACTCGGCCAGATCCTGGGCGGTGGGGTTGACGTTCACCGTGGTGTCCGCCACGAACAGCACGCGGTTGCCCACGAACAGCACGTAGATGCCCGCCGCCCGGGAGGCCTGGGCGCCCTTGCCGTAGAGCAGCTGCATCACGGGCCGCAGACTGTCCGGATAATGCATGTCCGCGCCGGAGACCAAGCCGTCGGCCAGGCCTTGGCGCACCAGCATGGAAGCCAACACCACGGGGTCATGCTGCAGTTGCTGATCCGCTTCGCTCAGGGTGATGCCGCGCCGGGCCCGCAACTGATGCAGGGCGCTGGTCAGCTCCTGGTGCTTCTCGTACCGGCCGGGATGGACCACGCTGACCTTGCCCAGGTCCAGATCGTGGGCCGCGGCCCAGTCGGCGATGATGTCCTGCCGTCCCACCAGCACGGGGTGGGCGATCCCGTCCGCCACCAACTGTTTGGCGGCCATCAGGATCTTCTCGTTCTCGCCTTCGGGGAAAGCGATGCGCTTGGGGGCCGTGCGGGCGCGGTCCTGCACGCCGCCCATGATCGCCATGTGGCGGCCCAGACGCTTCTGCAGGGTGCGGCGATAGGTCTCGATCCAGGCCTCCACGTCGCCCACTTCGATGCGGGCCACGCCGGTCTCGATGGCGGCCCGGGCCACGGCGGGCGCCACGAAGAGCAGCACGCGGTGGTCGAAGGGCTTGGGGATGATGTATTCGCGGCCGAAGGCGAAGGGCACGTTGCCGTAGGCGCGGAACACGCTCTCCGGCACGTCCTGGCGCGCCAACTCGGCCAGGGCCTTGGAGGCCGCCACCTTCATTTCCTCGTTGATCCGCCGGGCCTTGACGTCCAGTGCGCCGCGGAAGATGAACGGGAAGCCCAGCACGTTGTTGACCTGGTTGGGGAAGTCGCTGCGGCCCGTGGCCATGATGATGTCGTCGCGCACGGCCTTGGCCAGGGCGGGCATGATCTCGGGATCGGGATTGGCCATGGCGAACACCACGGGATTCGGGGCCATGGAACGGATCATGTCCTGGGTGAACGCGTCTTTGGCGGACAGGCCCACGGCCACGTCGGCGCCCACGAACGCCTCTTCGAGGGTGCGCAGGGAGGTCTCTTTGGCGAAGATCTCCTTGTACTTGTTGAGCTTGTCGCGCCCCTTGTAGATCACGCCGCTGGTGTCGCACATGGTGATGTTCTCAAGCTTCGCGCCCAGCCGGACGTAGAGCTTGGAGCACGAGATGCCCGAGGCGCCCGCGCCGTTCACCACGATCTTGATCTCGCCCATCTTCTTGCCCACCAGCTCCACGGCGTTCACCAGGGCCGCGGCGCTGATGATCGCCGTGCCATGCTGGTCGTCGTGGAAGACCGGGATGTCCAGCATCTCGATCAGGCGCTCTTCGATTTCGAAGCACTCGGGGGCCTTGATGTCCTCCAGGTTGATGCCGCCGAAGGTGGGCGAAATCAGCTGGGCGCACTCGATGATCTTCTCCAGATCCAGGGTGTCCACTTCGATGTCGTAGACGTCCACGTCGGCAAAACGCTTGAACAATACACCCTTGCCTTCCATCACGGGCTTGCCGGCCAGGGCGCCCAGATTGCCCAGGCCCAGCACGGCTGTCCCGTTGGAGAGCACGGCGACCAAGTTGCCCTTGTTGGTGTACTCGTAGGCGTCCATCGGATTCTTGTGGATCTCGCGGCAGGGTTCGGCCACGCCCGGCGTGTAGGCCATGGACAAGTCGCGGGCCGTGGTGCAGGGCTTGCAGGGCACGGTCTCGATCTTGCCTTTGCGATCCCGGGAATGATATTCGAGCGCTTCTTCACGGGTGACCATTGGATCCTCGTCTATGCTTGAATGGGTTGTGTCAAGTCGAGTTCGGGCCGCCCGCGGCGGGCGTCAGGCGCGTTACGCGCGCGAACGCGTCATACGCGCGGGATGATGTTCTGGTACACGCGCCGCTGGACGAAAATGTCCAGCAGCGTGGCATCCACCTTGCCGTGGCCGGCTTCCCAGTTCAGGATGTCCAGCGCGGCCTCGTGGGAGACCGCTTTCTTGTAAGGCCGGTCCGCGGCCGTCAGGGCGTCGTAGATGTCGGCCACGGTCATCATCCGGCTGCCCACGGGAATCTGCTCGAGTCCCAGGCGGCGCGGATAGCCGCTGCCGTCGAGCTTCTCGTGATGCGCGTAGGCGATCTCCGGCACCTTGGCCAGCCCGCGGGTCCAGGGAATGCGGCGCAGGAAATTCCAGGTGTGGGTGACGTGGCTCTGCATGTCGTCCCACTCCTCGGGCGTCAGGCTGCCGCGTGGGATGGACAGGATGCGCAGCTCGTCGGCGTCCAGCAGCGGACGTTCCTGGCCTTCGGTGTCCCGGAAACAGTGGGCGTGGACTTCCTGCAGCTGGGCCGGCGCCTCGGCGGGCAGCAGGCTGGGTTCGTTGGCCTGCTGCACCAGCCGCAGCCAGCCCTCCAGCCGCAGCAAGTCCGACTGCAATTCGGACTCCAGCGGATCCAGGGCGCGCTGGCCGCCCAGCAACGCCTCGAGCTTGCGCCGCAGCACGCGGATCTCCGTGTCCTGACGCAGCCACTCGAAGCGGCTGACCAGTTCGGTCATGCGGAACGTCAGGAGCTTCTTTGGCTTGGTCAGCACTTCCTCGCGCACGCCCACCTTGCCGAAGTCGTGCAGCAGGCTGGCATAGCGCAGTTCCTTCAGGCTCTCCTCGCTGAAGGACTGCCCGGCGTAGTCGCCCTCCGTGGCCTGGTCCACGGCCCGGGCCAAACCCACCGTGAGTTCGGCCACCCGGAAGCTGTGACCGCTGGTGGTGGGATCGCGGGATTCAATGGCGGTCACACTGGCCTCCACGAAGCCCTCGAACAGGCGCTCGATGTCGTGGTAGAGGCGGTTGTTCTCGATGGAGACCGCCGCCTGCCCGGCGATGGCCATGATCAGATCCTTGTGGGGTACCGTGAAAGGCACCACCAACTCTTCAAGCTCGCGCAGGTCGGCCGCGCGCCGCTGGCCTTCGCGTTTGGCGTTGATCAGCTGGATCACGCCCAGGATCTGCCCCAGGTGGTTGACCAGCGGCACCACCAGCATGCTCTTGGTGCGGTAGCCCACGTTGCGGTCGTAGGAGGGGTCGAAGCGATACTCGCACTCTTCGCCCAGCTCGTAGACATCCTGGATCAGCAGGGGCACGCCCGTGGACGCCACGTAGCCGGCTAGGCTGCGCAGGGTCAAGGGCATGGTGAATTCCTCGTAGCGCCGGTTCTGCAACAAGGAGCGCGTGTCCGTGATGCTGAAGCGCAGGCGCGGCCCTTCGTCCCCTTCCTCCACCAGGAAGATCGAGCCGGCGTCGGCGCCGGTCAGGTCCATGCTCTTGCCGAGCATCAGGCGCAGCAGGCGGCGGTGGTCCTTCTCCGCCGTGAGCTGCTTGCCAATGGTCAGGATCTCGTCCAGGTCGCTGCTGTAGCGATCCAGACAGCCCTCCAGGGCGGCCACCGTCTCGCCGGCCATTAACAGGTCGTAGAGGCTGAGCAGGCTCACCGCCGCGGCGTCCGGCCCGGCCCCCGGCCCCAGCACGGAGTGCAGCAGACCCTCGGCCAGGCCCGCGCCCGTCCACTCCGCCAGAGAGCCGGCGAACACCACGCGTAGCTGCAGGGGATCGAAGGGCTCCAGCAGGTCCGCCAGCGCCGGATGAGTCTGGAGGTCGAGCGGAGTCAGCAGCAGGGCCACCTGGACGCCGGCCTCCGGGGCTAACTCCTCCAGCCGCTCCAGCAGCTGGGGATGCACCACCGTCCCGGCC
>DYSB01000236.1 GCA_020726405.1 Acetofilamentum sp.
GCGCCCGGCACACGGCGCTTTGGCGGTTGGCGCTGGAGAACGCCCCGCGCCACGCGGCCCTGCTGGCGCCGAGGCTGCGCCAGCGCCCACGGCCTCTTTTGCGCGCCGCCCTGCGCCTGGGCCTCACTCTGCTGGAAGACGGCCACGCCCCCCACGCCGTACTCAATGAACTGCTGGACGCCATGCACGAGCGCTCGCCCCAGGAACGCAGCCTGGTGAACGGCGTGCTACGCGGCTGGTTGCGCGAACAGACGCTACCCGCCGCCCGCCCGCTGGCCAGCCCGGGGGACTTTCCGCCCTGGTTTCGCGACCTGCTGCGCACCCTGGACGGCGAAGACGCCCTGCAGCCGGCGGCGCTGGCGGGCCTTAAACATCAGCTGTTCCGGGAGCGGGGTACCTGGCTGCGGGTGAACCTGGCCCGCTGGTCGCCGACCGCCGCCTTGGCCGAGTTGCGCGAGCTGGGCCTGGAGCCCGTCGCCGCGCCGGAGTGTCCGCGCTATCTGCGGCTGCGCAGCCTGCCCGCGGGCGGACTGGACGCCCTGGCCCCGCTGCAGGACGGCCGGCTGGCCGTGCAGGATCTGAGTGTCTGGGGCGCGCTGGCCCTGCTGGATCCGCCGTCGGGCAGCCGCGTGCTGGACCTCTGCGCCGCGCCGGGCGGCAAGGCTCTGGCGCTGCTGGAGGCGGATCCCGGCCTGGACCTGACCCTGGTGGAGGCGCATGCCGGGCGGGCTCGGGCCCTGGCGCGGCGGCTGGACGGCCGGGGCCGGCTGGTGGTGGCCGACGGGCGCGACGTTCAGGGCGAGGCCTGGCCGCGCATCCTGCTGGACGCGCCCTGTTCGGGCTCGGGCAGCGTGGGGCATCGGCCGGAGATCCTGGCCAAGGACGCCGGAGCGACGGCCGAACTGCTGACCCTCCAGCGCGAATTGCTGGAGCAGGCGGCCGCCCTGCTGGCGCCGGGGGGCCGGCTGGTCTACAGCACGTGCAGCCTGGATCCGCGCGAGAATGCCGAGCAGCTGCAGGGCCTGCTGGCCCGGCACCCGAACTTGGTCCTGCGGCCTGATCTGGTGCCCGCGAACTTCCGCGACGCGGCGGGCGGCTGGTCCTGGATTCCCTGGCAGCGCCCGGGGCGCCAGCCCGCGGGCCGGCCGGGGGCCGGCGGGGCCTGGGCCGGGGCGGTGGAGAAAATCGGGACGGAGATCCGCGCATGAGACGCAATCTGGCCCTGCAGCCACGGGAGGAGACGGGCTCCCGGCTCTTCCGGCTGGGTGGCCTGGCTGGCCTGCTGCTGGGCCTGCTGCTGCTGCTCCTGTTGATCCTGGACTTCCTGGTGATGCCGCGGATCACGCGGCAGGGGGCCGAGACCCTGACACCGGGCGTGCTGGGCCTGAGCCTGCCCGAGGCGGAGCAGACCCTGCGCCAGGCCGGCTTCGAGCCGGTGGTGGAAGCACGCCGGCCCGATCCCGCCGGGCGTTACGCCTCGGGAGCCGTGATGGGCCAGTATCCGCGGCCCGGCCGGCTTTCCAAGAGCGGGCGCTCGGTCCTGCTCACGGTCAGCACGGGCGGGCGCCTGATGCGCGTGCCGGACCTGCTGGGTGCCACCCTGCGCCAAGCCCTGGGCCTGCTGGGGGACGCGCGCCTGGAGGAGGACACCCTGACGCGGCATTGGCGCCACGACGAGCGGTTCGGCGAGGACTGCGTCGTCGCGCAGTTGCCCCCGCCCGGCGACAGCCTGACGCCCGGGGACCGGGTTTCGCTGACCCTCAGCCTGGGACCGGCTCCGGAGTGGGTGTCGACTCCCAACGTATTGGGCCTGGGTCGGCAGGAGGCCGGCCAGTGGCTGGAGCGCGCCGGGCTGGCCGTGGGCTTCGTGGATGTCTTGTCCGGCGAGGATCCGACCCTGCCGGTCTTGGAACAGGATCCGGCGCCGGGCACGCCGCTGGTGCCGGGTTCAGCCGTGGACCTGCGCTTCAAGGAAAGGAGCCAACCATGATCCAGATCGCACCCTCGCTGCTCTCGGCGGACCTGTTCCGGCTGGCCGAGCAATTGGACCAGTGCACGCGCGGCGCGGCGGACCTGCTGCACCTGGACATCATGGACGGCCATTTCGTACCCAACCTGAGCTATGGGCCGGAGTTCGTGCGCGCCATCCGCAGCCGCAGCGCGTTGCCGCTGGACGTGCACCTGATGCTCAGCGATCCGGGGCCCTTTCTGGAACCCTTCGCCCGGGCCGGCGCCAACTGGATCTCCGTGCATCTGGAAGCCGGCCCGCATCCGGATCGCTTGTTGCAGCAGATCCGCGCCCTGGGCTGCCGGGCCGGGCTGGCGCTCAATCCAGGCACCGATCCGGACGCCCTGCGCTGGCTGACCCCGCACCTGGATTTCGTGCTGCTCATGAGCGTGAATCCGGGCTACGGCGGCCAGACCTTCCACGAACCTGTGCTGGCGAAGATCCGGCGCACGCGCGCCCTGCTGGACGGGCTGGGCTGCCCGGCGCCGATCCAGGTGGACGGCGGTGTGGATGCTCAGACGGGGCCGCGTTGCGCGGCCGCGGGGGCGGAGATCCTGGTCGCCGGCTCCGCGCTGTTCCGCCAGCCCGACCTGGCCCGGGCCATCGGTGAGCTGCGCTGTCAGGCCCTGGCATCGGGCGGCCGGACGCCCGCGTGAGACCCGCCCGGGCAGCGGCCGTGCCTTGCTCGCGGCAGGCTGAATCGCTACACTTTCCCAGTACTTCCGGGAATGCATGGCCCATCATGAATCCGCTGACTTCCTTGCTCATCATTCTGGCCGTGCTGGGCAGCGCCCGGCCGGCGCTCCACGCCCAGGAATTCGACCGCACCCGGGCCGCCGAATCCAGCACTCCGGCGGCCGTCCCGGACTCGCTGACACTGGCTGTGGTTGACGCCGGACTGGGCCTGGTGAGCTACCGCGAGGGCCTGCTGGCCCGCTTCCCGGACCGCGCAGCGGACTGGTTGGACGCACCACTGCGCAGCCACGTGGCCGAGGGCGATCGCGTCCGCACGGGTCCACGGGGCCGGGCGGAGATCGAGTTCCAAGCCCGCAACCTGCTGCGTCTGGCGCCTTCCACCACCCTGCGACTGGACCGTCTGGCCCAGGAGGAGCAGGACGCCGCCCTGCGCGTGGACCTGCAACTGGAGCAGGGTGAACTTTGGGCCGAACTGAACGGCCTGGACGAGGAGGATGAGTTCAGCGTGGGCTCCCGGGTAATGGGCGCGGCCATCACGGGGACGGGCCTGCGCGTGGCCGTGAACGAGCGCCAGGAGACCGTGCTTTCCGTGTTGCACGGCGAAGTGCGGGTGGCCGCGGATCGGGAATCTCTGCGCGGGCAGCGACCCACGCTCACGGTGGACTCGCTGCGCAGCCTGCTCAAGGCGCCCAAGCCCAAAGGCCTGACCCGCGCTCCGACGCCTGTGGGCGGACCCGTTCCAGTGGCCGGGCCGCATGAGGTCTCGCTGCGGGAATGGCTGGTGATCATCAAGACCAATCAAGAGATCCGGATCGGGGCCGATGGCCGCGTGCAGGCGGCGGGAGCGCTGCAGGCGAACGAGAATTCTGATTGGATCCGCTGGAATCGGGAACGCAATGCCGCCGTGCCCAAACCCTGACCGGACGAGTCGGGGCCGGGACACGGTTCACACCAGGAAGGAGGCGACCATGCTGCGCGGAATCCGCTTGGGCGCGGTCATCGTGCTGGCCTTGGGGATCATCGGAGCCCAGGCCCAGGTCATGCAGGAATCGGCCAGTGGCAGCGTGGACTGGCAGGGCCGGATCATCCGGGCCAAAGGGATCGGAATTCCCGGGCCCAAGGGCGGCCGTCCCGGCCAGATCCGGGTGGCTCGAGCCGACGCCCTGCGCAAAATCCTCGAGACCGTGGAAGGCATGACGCTGACCTCGGAGACCACGGTGCAGGACTACATGCTGGACAATGACCGCATCCAGACCGAGGTCCGCGGCATCTGCCGCAACTTCCGCGAAGTGGGCGATCCCGTTTACCTGAGCGACGGCTCGCTGGAGCTGACGGTGGAGATGGCGCTGGGCGCCGACTTGCGGAACGCGCTGCTGGGCGATCTGGCGTTCCAGGACGGTACGCCCGTGCCCATCCAATACAGCGACATGGACCCCACCCAGTCCATCTACACGGGGCTGGTGGTGGATTGCACCGGCCTGAACCTGCGGCCCGCCCTGGCGCCGCGCATTCTGTCGGAATCCGG
>DYSB01000237.1 GCA_020726405.1 Acetofilamentum sp.
GCTCTGGCACCGCTCTGGCACTGCTCTGGCACCGCTCTGGCACCGCTCTGGCACCAAATCCAATCCCATCGCCGTGTCTCCGTGACTCTGTGTTGAGATTCTTCCCAGACAGCCGAGGAGTCCCAAGCTCAGGGCTCCAGGAAGGCCGTCCGCTCCGCCGCGGGCAGGGCCTCGAACTCCCGGCGCAGCACGTAGACCAGTTCGCGTTCGCCGATCCCGCGGATCTCCGTGCGCAGCTTCTGGAATTCCCGCCCGTAGTTGGGATTGAAGCCCTCGCGGTCGATGCCCCGCGCCGAGCAGGCGAAGAACAGGTTGTGCAGCTTCTGCAGGCGGGTGGAGATGTTGATGCAAGGGCCGACGAAATCCGCGCCCTGGCCGATGGGGATCACCGTGCCGCGGGCGATGCCGCAGCGCAGGCGCCGGGGCGGATCCACGGAATGCACGCCTTCCTTCCGCAGGAAGGCCTCGTAGCCGCGGCTCACTTCAAGCATGGAAGCGATGATGTTGCAGATGAATTCCTGCACCGAGGCTTGCAGGCGCTCCGTGGGCGGACGGCGATCCATCCCGACGATCTGATCCAGGTCGATGCGCTAGAGGAAGAGCACGCCGTCGCCCATGAACTTGCTGAAAAAGGGCAGCTCGGCCCAGAGCGTGGCGCTGGCCTCGCGCTGTACCAGCGGGCGGCGCACCGCGTCGAACAGCCACTGCAGGAAGCTCGAGAGAAAGGCCGGCACGGTCAGCTGCGGGTCGATCTGGCGCGTGAAGTGGGTGAAGTGGGTGAAGCCCTCCAGGTCGAAGACCACTGAGAGCACATCCACGGGCCGCGAGGGCGTGCGCACGTCGCCGAGCTGCAGCAAGTCCGGGCCGAAGGCCGCCAGGGCCTCGGGGTTCACGCGCACCAGGATGCCGTGCTTGCCGTCCCACGTGTAGCTGTAGTGCGGCGTGGTGTCCACCACGCGCGGGGTCTCGTCATGTCCCAGCATGGTCCACCTTGAAGGGTTCGTCCAGGCCCGCGAACTGGCCGCCGCCCAGGCGCGCCAGCGGATCCAGCAACTCGGGCCGGGGCCGGCCGTGCTCGTCCAGCGCATCTTCACGCACGTGGGCCGCGAGGATCCGCCCGATCAACAGGTCCACCGGGCCGTTGCCCAGCTCCAGCCAGCGCTCCACGCGACACTCCAATTGGGTATGCGTGCCCGCCACCCGAGGCGCCGCCACCCGCACGGAAGGCAGGGTCCGCAAACCCAGCGCCGTCAGTTCACTCTCGCCGTAGGGCAAGTCGGCCGCACTCGCGAACACATCCCGGGCCTGGGCAAGGTTCGGCAGATTCACCACGAATTCCGGCCGCTCGCGCAGATTGCGCACCGTGTCCTTAGGCAGGCCGTCCCGCCGGGCGAAGCTCACCAGCAGCAGGGGCGGATCCGCGCAGATGCAGTTGAAAAAGGAAAAGGGCGCCAGGTTGGCGCCGCCGTCCGGATTCAGGCTGCTGATCCAGGCAATGGGTCGCGGAATCACCAGCGCGGTCAGAAGATGATACACCGACTGCGGACTGCGCGCCTCCAGCTCGAGGTTCACATAGCTGGGCTCATTCATCCAGCACACCGCCGTAGGTGAAGCCGACCCGCGTGAGCGCCGCCGCCAAGGTTGCCGCGTCGGGCAGCGTGTCTCCGCTCAACCGCGCCCGGCCGCGCTCCAACTCCACGTCCGCGGCCAGCCCCGGGGCCAGGGATTCGAGGGTATTCTTCACCTGTGCCGTGCAATGGCCACAGTTCATGCCGCCCACGACGATGCTCAGTTCCGCCATCGGGGTCTCCTATTCGCTCTGCGCCTGGCCGCGGGCCAGGCAGGCCTGTTCGGCTGCGCGCACCCGCTCGACTTGTGTGACGCTACGATCCAGACTGACGCCCAGGTCCTGAATCAGGCCGTCCGCCAGCCGGTAGACCAGGCCGTGCACCTGGACGGGCCAGTCGCGCTCCCAGGCCTCGCGCAGGATCTTGCTCTTGGCCAGGCGCTCCACCTGTTCGATGATGTTCAACTCGCAAAGCGTGTCCCGCAGCTGCCGGCCGGCCAGTCCCGCCAGACCCGCCGCGTGCCGCGTGCGCATTTCGCGGATGCTCCAGATCCAGTAGTCCACCAGGCCGTGAGCGCTGTCCTCCAGGGCCGCGCGCACGCCGCCGCAGTCGTAGTGGCCGCAGACGATCACGTGCTCCACCCGCAGCACCTCCACGGCGAACTGCAGCATGGACATGCAGTTCAGGTCGCCGGGCTGCACCAGGTTGGCCACGTTGCGGTGCACGAAAACCTCGCCCGGATCCAGCCCGATGATCTGGTTGGCGGGCACGCGCGAGTCCGAGCAGCCGATCCAGAGCCAGCGCGGATTCTGCTGGCCCACCAGCCGGGTGAAGAAGTCGGGGTCCGCCGCGCGCATGCCGGCGGCCCAGGCGCGGTTGTTGTGGAACAGCGGGGCCAGGCTGTCGTGGCAGGTGTCCATCAGTGCTCCTTTCGCCAGAAGCGCAGGAAGAAAAACAGGGCCTCCAGCCCGCCCACCACAAGCAGGATCACACAGACGGTGAAGAAGGCGTGGGGGCTGTCGGCTCCGGGAATGCCGTTGACATTGATGCCCAACAGGCTGGTCAACAGACTGAGGGGCAGGAAGATCGCCGCCACCAAGGAGAGCAGGAACATGGTGGAGTTGATTTTGTCGGACAGATGCGAACTCAGTTCGTCGTGGGTGACGGCGGCCCGGTCGCGCAGGGTGTCCAGGTCCTCCACGATGCGGATCAGGCGGTCCGAGGCCTCGTGCAGGTGGGCGCGCTCCACCGGACCCAGCAGGGTGTCCGGCTCCAGCGAGAGGGCCGTGACCACCTCGCGCATGGGGGCCAGGTGGCGCCGGATCTCGATGCCGGCCCGCCGGTGCTGGCCCACCCGCCGGCGCAGGCCGGCCTTGGGATTGCGCAGCACCTCCTCCTCCAGCAGGTCGCCGTCCTCCCCCAGCTCGTCCATGACGGGCGCCAGCCGGTCCAGGATGGTGCGCACCGCGGCCGCCAGCCAGGCGCCGGGATCCACCGGACCCACGCCCTCCAGCAGGGAGCGCTGCAGATCCTGGACCGCGAACATCGGCCGGCCCAGCACGGAGATCACGCGCCCGGGTTCCAGCCAGACCCGCAGCGCCACCATGTCCTCGGGCTCCGCGCCCGGATTGAGGTTCACGCCGCGCAACACCACCAGCAGGCCGCTGCCCAGGCTCAGCCAGCGCGGCCGGGTCTCCGGGGTCAGCAGGGCCTCCTGGATCAGCGGTTCCAGACCGGATGCCGCCAGGCAGGACCGGGAATCGGGCTGCTCGCGGAGCAGGTGGCTCCAGCTGTAGCCTTCGCCCGGATCCGCCCGGCCCGGCTCGTCCAGGGGCCGCGGTACGCCCTTGCCGGCCCGGACCTCCAGCCGGAAACTGGTCTCCGCCAGCAGCCGCAGGGAGGCCGCGCTCATGCGTCCTCCTCGTCCGCGTCCGGCTCCGCCGCCGCTGGCTCCGGGGCGGCTTCCTTGTGCTGGGCCGCCGAATCCGGCAGCAGCAGGTCCTCCAGGAACCAGGCGGAGAGTTCCGCCCGCCCGCCCACATCCGCCTTGCGGTACAATTCCCGGGCCTGTTGGCGCACGGTGCGTTCGCTGGTCTTCCGGATGTCCGCCACTTCCTTGTGACTGAGACCCTTGAGCAGCAGAATGCCCACGTCGCGCTCCGCCGGGGTCAAACCCCAGCGCTGGAATTGGCGGTCGATGGCCGTTCCCAGCCCGGCCAGCAACTCCTGGGCTTCCTGGCGCCAGCGGGCCACGTCGCTGTGGGCGTCCAGCAGATCCGCCTCCAGCCGGCGGCGGCGCTTGCGCTCCTGCCGCATGTCCCAGACGATGACCAGCACGCCCAGCATGATCAGCGAGGCCATGCTGGTCTCAACCAGGATGTGCAGCAGGCTCTCCCCGCCCTGCAGGTCCAGCAGGGGATCCCCGACCAGGAAGACCGTGCAGAGGGTGAAGTAGCCCGCGATCAGCAGGCGGTGCTCGAAGAGTCGATGAGAAAAGGCCATGACGATCTTCCCTACTGTCATGCGGAAAGTAGGGAAGTCGCACGGATGACGCATTGCGCCGGGGCCGCCCCGGCCCTAGGAGTCTGTCGGACTTAGGCCGAGAGCGGCAGAATTGAGAGATTGTCTCCGT
>DYSB01000238.1 GCA_020726405.1 Acetofilamentum sp.
CTTCTGGGGCTTGGCCATCAGGCCGCGCATGCCGGCCAGCTGCTTGATCTGGTCGTTGCTGCCGCGGGCGCCGGAGTCGGCCATCATGAAGAGCGGGTTGAAGCCGTTGTCGTCCTGCTTCAGGTGCTCCATCAGCCGCTTGGCCACGCGCATGGTCGCCTGGGTCCAGGTGTCGATCACCTTGTTGTAGCGCTCGCCGTCGCGCATGTACCCCATCTGGAAGCCTTCCTGGATCTCATCGACCTCCTTTTGGGCGCGGGCGATGATCTCGTGCTTCTCCTTGGGGATCAGAATGTTGGAGAGACCGATGGAGGCGCCGGAGCGCGTGGCGTTGGCGAAGCCCAGTTGCTTCAGCTCGTCCAGGAAGCGCGCCGCGCTCTTCAGGCCCACCGAATGGAAGACGTCGAAGATGACGCGCTCCAGGGCCTTCTTGGTCATCACCTCGTTGCGGAATCCGCGATCCTTCTTCAAGTCCTTGGGCAGGATCATGTTGAAGAGCACGCGGCCCGGCGTGGTCTGCAACAGCTTGCCCTCGTAGCGGATCTTGATCTCGGAGTGCAGGCCCACATAGCCGTGGGCCAGCGCCGCGCGCATCTCGTCGATGGAGGCGAAGCGCCGCCCCTCGCCAACGGAGCCCGGCCGGTGCTTGGTCATGTAGTAGCAACCCAGCACCATGTCCTGGGAAGGCACGGTGATCGGCCGGCCGTTGGCGGGGTGCAGAATGTTCTGGTCCGCCATCATCAGGTACTTGGCCTCGAGCTGCGCCTCATAGGAGAGCGGCACGTGCACGGCCATCTGGTCGCCGTCGAAGTCCGCGTTGAAGGCCGTGCAGACCAGCGGGTGCAGCTGGATGGACTTGCCCTCCACCAAGAGCGGCTGGAAGGCCTGGATGCCCAGGCGGTGCAGGGTCGGCGCACGGTTGAGCATCACCGGGTGATCCTTGACGATCTCTTCCAGGATCTCCCACACGAAGTCCGGTCCGTCCTCAATGATCTTCTTGGCCTTCTTCACCGTGGGGGCGCGCATGGTGTCCAGCAGCCGGCGGATGATGAAGGGTTTGAACAGCTCGATGGCCATGTACTTGGGCAGGCCGCACTCGTGGAGCTTCAGATCCGGACCCACGGTGATCACCGAGCGGCCGGAATAGTCCACGCGCTTGCCCAGCAGGTTCTGGCGGAAGCGTCCCTGCTTACCCTTCAGCACGTCGCTCAAGCTCTTGAGCGGCCGGTTGCCGTCGCTGCGCACGGCCGTGTTCTTGCGGCTGTTGTCGAACAGGCTGTCCAGGGCTTCCTGGAGCATGCGCTTCTCGTTGCGCAGAATGACTTCCGGCGCCTTGATCTCGATCAACCGCTTGAGGCGGTTGTTGCGGTTGATCACGCGGCGGTAGAGGTCGTTCAAATCACTGGTGGCGAAACGGCCACCTTCCAGCGGCACCAGCGGACGCAGGTCGGGCGGGATCACGGGGATCACGTCCATCACCATCCACTCGGCGCGGTTGATGAACTCACCGCTCTCCGGGTCGCGCTTCTTGAAGGCCTCGATGACCTTGAGGCGCTTCAGGGCTTCCGTCTTGCGCTGGAGGCTGGTCTCCGTGCGCACCTGGGTGCGCAAGTCGTGGGAGATCTGATCCACGTCCGTGCGGCCCAGCAGGGCCTTGATGGCCTCCGAGCCGATGGCCGAGATCATCCGCTCCGGATCAGTCTCCGGCAGGTCGCGATTGCCGGGATGCAGGGCGTGGAATTTCTCCAGCTCGCTCTCGGGCACCACCTGGCCGATGCGCCAGCCGGACACGCCGGGCTGGACGATGGCGAAGCTCTCGTAGTAGATGACCTTTTCCAGGTCCTTCACCGTCATGCCCAGGAAGTAGCCGATCTTCGAGGGCAGACTGCGGAAGAACCAGATGTGGACGATGGGCACGGCCAGTGTGATGTGGCCCATGCGCTCGCGCCGCACTTCCTTCTTGGTGATCTCCACGCCGCAACGGTCACAGACGATGCCCTTGTAGCGCCGTCCCTTGTACTTCCCGCAATGGCACTCCCAGTCCTTCACCGGGCCGAAGATCTTCTCACAGAAGAGCCCGTCCTTCTCCGGTTTGTAGGAGCGGTAGTTGATGGTCTCCGGCTTGGTCACCTCGCCCCTCGACTCGGCCATGATCATGTCCGGGCTGGAGAGCGTGATGGTCAGGTGCTCCTTGCGGGCGACTTCCTGCTGAATCAAGATGTCCTCCCTTATCCCTAGAAGAAGAACTGGGTCTTGGCAAACTCGGGGATGTTCAATCCCAGGCCCTTCAGCTCATGGATGAGCACGTTGAAGGACTCGGGCACCCCCGGCTGGGGCAGGTTAAGCCCCTTCACGATGGCCTCGTAGGTGGCCGTGCGGCCCTGCACGTCGTCCGACTTCACCGTCAGGATCTCTTGCAGGATGTTGGCCGCGCCGTAGGCCTCCAGGGCCCAGACTTCCATCTCGCCGAAGCGCTGGCCGCCGAACTGGGCCTTGCCGCCCAGGGGCTGCTGCGTGATCAGGCTGTAGGGTCCGATGGAACGGGCGTGGATCTTGTCATCCACCAAGTGGTTGAGCTTGATGATGTAGATCATGCCCACGGTGACCGGCTGATCGAAGGGCGCGCCGGTCTTGCCGTCGTAGAGCTGGATCTTGCCGCTGGTGGGCAGCCCGGCCTCGTCCAGCTGGGCGATCACGTCGTCCAGGCCGGCGCCGTCGAAGACCGGCGTTGCGTAGTACTTGCCCAGCTTGTGGCCGGCCCAGCCCAGGGCGGTCTCGAAGACCTGGCCCAGGTTCATGCGGCTGGGCACGCCCAGCGGGTTCAGCACGATGTCCACCGGCGTGCCGTCGGCCAGGAAGGGCATGTCTTCCATGGGCACGACCTTGCCGACCACGCCCTTGTTGCCGTGGCGGCCGGCCATCTTGTCGCCGATCTGGATCTTGCGCTTCTGGGCGATATAGACCTTGGCGATCTGCACGATGCCCGCCGGCAGCTCATCCCCGACTTCGATCTTGTGCCGCTTGTTGCGCGCGTCGGTGCCGAGGATTTCCTTCTGGACCTTGTAGTTGTTGATGATGGACTCGACTTCGCTGTTGATCTGCTCGTCGTCGGTCCAGGCACCGGTGTCCAGGTCGTCCAGGTCCAGCTTGAGGATGTGCTTCTCGGTGATGGTGGTGCCGGGCTTCAGGCGCAGCTTGCCCGTGGCCTGGTCGCGGATCTCGCCCGCCACCTGGTTCACCAGCAGGTCCTTCAGGTCGGCCTCCAGGGCGTGGCGCAGGATCTGCAGATCTTCCTTCAAGGCCAGATCCACGTCGTCCAGGAGCTTCTTCTCGTTGCGCTTGGCCTTGGGGTCCTTCTTCTTCCGGCTGAAGAGTTTGGTGTCGATGATCACGCCCTTGCCGCCGGGGCCCACCACCTTGGACGCGTCCTTGACGTCGCCGGCCTTGTCGCCGAAGATCGCCTTGAGCAGCTTGTCCTCGGGGCTGGACTCCATCTCGCCCTTGGGCGTCACCTTGCCGATGATGATCGAGCCGGGCTGCACCTTGGCGCCCACGCGGATGATGCCGTTCTCATCCAGGTCGCGCGTGGCTTCCTCCGAGACGTTGGGAATCTCGTTGGTCAGCTCTTCCTCGCCGCGCTTGGTCTCCCGGACCTCCAGCACCTCCTCGGTGATGTGGATGGACGTGAACACGTCCGTGGCCACCATCTTCTCCGAGAGGATGATCGAGTCTTCGAAGTTGTACCCGTTCCAGGGCATGAAGGCTACCAGGACGTTGCGTCCCAGGGCCAGGTCGCCCATTTCCGTGGCGCAGCCGTCCGCCAGGATGTCGCCCTTCTTCACCTTGTCGCCCAGGTTCACCAGCGGTTTCTGGTTGACGCACGTGTCCTGGTTGCTGCGCTCGAACTTGCGCAGGCCGTAGACGCGCGTGCGCTGGGCCAGCCGGCTGGGGATGCGCGCCTTGTGCGTGGGGGTGACCTCGATGCGGTCCGAATCCACGTAGGTCACCAGGCCGGCGATGTCCGCCGTGACCACGGCCCGGCTGTCCACCGCGCTCTTGCGCTCCATGCCCGTGCCCACGATGGGGGCCTGGGGCCGCAGCAGCGGCACGGCCTGGCGCTGCATGTTGGAGCCCATCAGCGCGCGGTTGGCGTCGTCGTGCTCCAGGAAGGG
>DYSB01000239.1 GCA_020726405.1 Acetofilamentum sp.
TGATGGTGGACGCCAAGGACGAGGCAGCAGCGGCGTTCTACCGGCATCACGGCTTCATAGCCTTGCCAGACTCGCCGCTTACCCTGTTCCTGCCGCTGGCGACCGTCCAGCGCTTCTGAAACGCGCCCCGACGTACTTTGCATTGCATTTTCTGAGGCGACGCCAGCGAGGCCAAAAAACTTACCCCCAAAGCGTGAAGTAGCGCAGCGCGCTCTTGGGCAGGCTGCCACCGGCCTTGGCGCCATCGCAGGGCACGGCGAATTCCACCCGTTTGCGCCCCGCCTGCTTGGCCCGCAGCAGTGCGGCGTCCACGCGCTGATAGATCGCGGCGAAGTCTTCGTCCGGGCACAGTTCGGCCACCCCGGCGCTGAAGCTCAGGGGAATGCGCCGCCCCGCGCTGTCCTGCACCAGGGTCTGTTCGCTAAACGCAACCAGCAGCCGCTTCACCACGACGAGCGACTGCTGCACCGGCGTGTCGGGCAGGATGAGCATGAACTCCTCGCCCCCCATGCGCGCCACGCGGTCGCTCGGCCGAACCAGCCGTTTGGCCAGCACCACCAGCGCCTTAAGCACGGCGTCGCCGGTATCGTGGCCGTGGGTGTCGTTCACCGACTTGAAGTGATCGAGATCGAGCAGCGCCAGAGTGAGAGTCTGGCCCTGGCGCACAACCCGCGAGTGCATCCGGTTGAACTCGGCGTCCAGCCCGCGGCGGTTGAGCGCGCCGGTGAGCGGGTCTTCCTGCAATTGCTGGCTGACCTGCTCCAGTTCGCCTTCGAGCGAGCGGATGCGCTCCTGCGCTGCCTGCGCTTGGCGCTGCGCCTCGGCCAGATGCACGCCGAGCTCGCCGCTGCGCTGCTGCATATTGCGGCTGTCGTCGAGCACGTCCTGCACCAGCCCGCGGATTTCGTCCCACTCGCGGCTGCTCTGCAATTGTTCCAGCCGGGCTTCCATGCGCTGGTTGTATTCGCCGCCCTCGGCGGCGTAGTCGCCCAGCTTGCGCACCAACAGATCGATCAGCGCCTTGGCGGTGTGGTGCGCGTCGTTTTCGCTCTTGCGCAGCACGCTGTGGCGCACCAGCAAATCGCGCACGGCGTTCTGCGCCGATTCGATGCTTTCGGGGGCGAGCGGCGTCTGCAATTGCTCGCGGATGGCCGCGGCCTGCACGCCCACCCAGGCCTGCGGCGCCAGATCGCCGAGATGATCGAGCAATAGCCGCGCCAGTTCGGTCAGGCCGTTGCGCACCGCGTCTTCGGTGGTTTGCTCGCGGTCGATGGCGAGCCAGACTTCGCGCGCCTGCGTGCCCAGGTCGGCCGCCTGTTTGGAGTTTTCCGCCGCCGCCATCAACTCACGCAGCAGGCGCTGCGCGGTGTCGTGCGCGCAAAAGGGGCGCACGCCAAATTTGAGGGTTTGCAGCCAGAGTTCGCGCCACTCGCCGCCTTCACGGTTCGCAGCGTCGTCGCGGGTTTCAATGGGGGTGGACGCGCTCTGACTGCCGCTGCGCGCGGGCAGCGCACTCCAGCGCTCCAACAGTTGCTCCAACTCGTGCCACTTGGCCTGCGCCGTGGGCAAGGCGGCAAGACGGTCGAGTTGCTGGCGTTTTTGCAACTGGGTCAGCCCGCTCTGCGAGCGCTCCCATTGCTCAAGCAGCCGGGGCAGCGCACGGCCCCAATCCGGGTCTGCCGGAGATGGCTCTGCGGAGGGAACCGCTGCGCCATTCTGCAGACCTTCAAAAATGCGGCGGTAGTTGTCCGGGGTGGGCTGCAGCTTGAGTTCGAGCAAGCGCTTGAGGGTGGCGCGCGCCTGGTCGGAAATGGTGGGCATGTGAATCAGTGTTGTCAATGTCGTTTGAACCGAATCGTATTGCAGCCGGGTCAAGGTAAATGTAAAGCCGGTGAGTCTTTTTGCTCGCCGCCCGCTTCCAGCCGCCAGAGCCAAGCGAGCAACTCCGCCACGGCGGTGTAGAGCGCGGGGGGAATTTGAGTGTCGAGATCGACCGCCATGAGTAGTTGCACCAACTGTGGCGACTCGTGCACATACACCCCCGCCTCCTTCGCCCGGGCGACGATGGCTTCGGCCACCAGACCCTGCCCCTTGGCGACGACTTCCGGCGCGCCCGCGGCATCGGCGTCATAGCGCAGGGCGACGGCCTGCCGCAGTTCAGCGCGCTGTGGCGGCTTGGCTGGCCGGTCGGCACTCATTCGGTAGCTCCATGAGCAAACGAGCCAAGCTGCACGCCGCCGACCTCCAGCCCGGCTGACTGCAGCGCCGCGCGCAATTGGGGCAGCGCCGCGTCGATGCGCTACTGCGCCTGCGGGCTGCGCCGCAGCAACAGATCGACGCGGTTGCCGTTGAGTTGCAGACGAGCCTGCACTTGACCCAGCTGCGGCAGTTCAAGTTCGACCTGGGTGCTCCATGGGCGCTCGGCGGCCGTACCCTGCCGACGGCTGCTGTCTTCGGGGTCGGGTCGCAGGCTCCAGCGCGCGGTCTGGCCGGGCCACAACAGCCCTTCCCAGACGATCTGGCCTTGCATCAGCGTCTGCAACTGCTGCTGTACCACGCCATGCAATTCGGCAGGCAGTCGTGCGGCCAATGTTGCCGGATCGCTCGCCGCCTGCGGGCCCGCCTGGACGGTCTGGTAAGCCGCCAGGGCCGCATGGCGCGGGGCCGATGCAGGTTGCGTGAAGGGTATCGCCGCGGACGCCGGGTTGGGCTGGGCGCTGACGCCATGCCCAGCTTGGGCGGTGGATGCAGCAGGAGACGGGGGCGTTGCCGTGGCGGTTTGCAGCAAGGGCGAGAGCTTGCCCTGCGGCTGCGTCAGCAAGGTCGACAGGGGCTGCTGCCCCTGCGCCCAGGCGCCCAGATGGCTTTCGTAAAACAGGCCGCTGTTGCTCAGCGCGCTCGCCAGCAGTTGCGCGGCCTGCTGGGGCGGCTGGGCGGGGTTGGACCAGACCGGCGCGGCTGCGCCCGGTGCGGCGCGGGCCTCGGCTCCCGGAATGCCGGTATTCGCGCTGGCGTTCGCTGCGGCATTCGCAGCAGAAGCGCTGGCAGATGCCTGCATTTGTTGCAGCAGACCGAGCAACTGCCC
This sequence comes from Acetofilamentum sp., assembly GCA_020726405.1. Classification (GTDB taxonomy): domain Bacteria; phylum CAIWAD01; class CAIWAD01; order CAIWAD01; family CAIWAD01; genus CAIWAD01. The sequence goes on from DYSB01000239.1 coordinate 3,086, forward strand.
CGGGCCGGACAACTGCGACTGGGCGGCTGCCTGCGCCGCCTGCTGCGGCGCGAGCAGAAATTGCGGCTGGCCACCCTGCGATCCCAGGTAAATCAGCGGCAGGCGCGCGCCAACCTGGGGCGCGGCTCCGGGCAGAGTGGCGTTCACCAGGGCGTTGCCCAGCCGCAGCAAGACTTGCGTTTGCAGCCGCCCATCGGCGGCGGCCGTCGCCAGGTTGGCCGCAGCGGGCGTGGCGCTCTGCACCTGAACCACCTCGGCCTCGAACGCGGTGCCCGGCGCGGCGGCAAACGCCGTCGGTTCGGCCCGGGCAGCGCCCGTCGTCCCGGCGGGCGTGACCGACGGAACGCCGCCGAGGATTTGAGCCGGGTTCATACCCTCTTAGACAGGCTCTTGGCGCAGGTGAATGATGAGTTCCGCCTCGGCCTCGCTCAGGCCGCAACGCTCGGCAATCTCGCGCACGGGCATGCCCTGGCGGGCCAGGGCGCGCACCTGCGCGCCCACGGCGTCGGTAGAAGTCGCAGCGGCGGGTTCGTGGAGCACGGGCAGGTCGGCGGGCTCGGCGGAGCTGGGCGCAGGAGCTGGCGGAGGTTCGGAGGGCGGCGATGGAGTGGGTGGAGGAACGGCGGCTTCTGGGCGCGGCGCCAGCGTGAACAGCGCCGAAGGCGGCGGGGTGGCGGCATCGCGCTCCTGCTCCAAGGTTTGCACGCGCAGTTGCAGGCGGTGAACCTCATCGCGCGTTGCCGCCAGCAGGTCGAGCATGCGCTTGAGGGTAAAGGTCAGTGCGATCTGCAGCGCCACGATCAGCGCGGCGAAAACGAGGAGGATGAGGGTCATGGCGGCGCGGGGATCGGAGAAAGGTCAGAGGGTGTGAATGAATCCGGCGTGGCCGAGCAGCGCGTCCAAATCGTCCAAATGCCCCCGGTCAAGGCGCAAAGCACAGCCGAGCCCGTCGGCACGGCGCTCAATTACGACACCGAGTGCAACGCCGAGCGGGGGGGTTTGGGCGCGAGGAGCGGACATGGCGGATTCGTTCACACCCTCTCAGATCGGAGAGGTTTCGGC
>DYSB01000240.1 GCA_020726405.1 Acetofilamentum sp.
AGCACCAGCTGGTAATTGCTGTACGGCTGCTGCCACAGCACGCGGCCGTCGGCGAGGGCGATCATCGCGGCGGAGGAGTCCCACTCGGTGAGGAGGCGCTGCTCGACGGGCTCGTGGGGGCGGTCGTCCAAGAAGAGCGCAGCCGACGCGCCCGGCAGCCTCGCCTGCGCCGCTTGTACGGCTTTGACCGACATTAAGTAGTTGGTGCCGAGCTTGAGGCAGCCCGTGCCGTTGACGCCCATCGCCCGCACCAACTCGGGAACGACGACGCCGTGGAAGGGCTCGCCCATATAGCCGTCGTAGCCCGCCGCAACAACGCGAATCGTCGGCGTCTTAGGGAAGGTTACGCCAATTGAGCGGTCCTCGTCTGCGGTGAAGGGCCGCAGGTAGCCCTGGCGCCGTGTACGCGCCATTTCCAGCATGTGCGGCCGATTTTCGGGGAGCGACAGCGTCTGAAGGAAGAGCGCCGAAAGGGCCTCGTCCGTGGGGATGAGGTGTGCTCGTGCATCCTCAAGGTTAAACGCCATGGAACGGCGAAACCGGGCGGTGTTGAACGCCAAGTTGACGAAGGTGAAGCGAAGCTCCCCCTCCACCTCGCGAACGAAGAAGCGGATCCCCTCAAAAGCAAGGAACAACCCGTAATGTACCGAACGGCTCACGGCGGGGACGCCCGCGTCGAGGCCCTCGCGCCGGACCAAGCCGGTGGTGAGATCGTACACAAGCTGCCCAGGCGCCCAGGCCATCCCCAAAAAGCCGGCCATCGTGAACTCCTCAAAGCGGCCACCCCTGTAACGGATCCTACGCGCGACGGCATGGTGCTTTCTCGCTATCGGACAATTACACAGAATCAACCGTGCTATTGGACAGATCGGGCGGTGGGCGTGGCCCCGCGCTTGCCGCCGCGGGGCCGGCGTCCCTGCCGCGCTCGCGCCTTCGCGCTCGGTCGCTTCGCGACTGCGCCGCAGCGGCGCACGCTCCGGGCCGCCTCACGCTCCGTGAATTTCATCGTTCGTAGGGGGAAGCTTTGGTGCCAAGAAGAATCCTATCCCTGACCAGCGGCGCTCGCGCGGGTGGGTTAGACTGGGGCGTCTGATGTTTGGACCGATTTACCCGAGGTCAGTGATGAAACGCGCGCTCGTTATGCTGGTTGCTTCTTCGCTTTATTCCGCCGCTTTCGCGGGTACCACCACCTGGGATATGGCGACCCCCTCGCAGTACACCTACGATCCCTTCGCGGTGGAGAACGCGACCTCTTGGTTTCGCAGCTATGACCGGAACTTTGGGGACGCCACAGACGGCAACCTCACCGTCAGCAGCGGCACCTTTAACCTGAGCACCCAGGGCTCCAACGGGCGCACCCAGCCCGACGGCTACACCACGACCCTCAGCGGCAATGTCGCCGCCAGCGCGACCACGATTTCGGTGGCGGCGGTGGCGGGGTTTGCGGTCGGCGACGAGGTGCTGCTGCACTCCTCCGCAGGGGATACCGCGGGTCGCTACGAGATTCGGCGTATTACCAGCATTGCTGGGACTACCTTGACGCTGGAGGCGGGGCTCACCCAGGCCTATGAGCACGGCACCGGCGCCGACCGCACCCAGGTCGTGCGGGTGCCCTCTTACAACACCGTCTCGGTGACGGGGACCCTCACGGCCAACGCCTGGAACGGCAGCGCGGGGGGGTGGGTGGTGTTTCGGGCGCGCAGCCTCAGCAACACGGGGCTCATCTCCACCGACGCGCAGGGCTATCGCGGCGGCCCCGCCCGCACCTCGGGCTGGGGGGTTGGTTATCGCGGCGAGGGGCACCTGGGGGGGCTCACCGCGACGTGGGGAGCGCTGGGTCAAGGGGGGTCAGGGGGCGGCGCAGAGTGGTGCCATAGCGGCAACGGCGGCGGAGGTGGCGGCCACGCGGCGGCGGGGACCAACGGCTCTATCTGGACGAGTTTTTGCGGTGGAACCTGTGATTATTGCTCAACGAATGCGAGCGGGGGCGTGGCCGCTGGGGTGTCTAGCCTCGCGTCGGTGATGTTTGGCGGCGGCGGTGGCAGCGGAGGGAGGGACGGAGACAATCCTGGTTCCGGAGGGACCGGTGGGGTCGGCGGCGGGGTTGTTTATCTGTTTTCAAAGGTGATCAGCGGAGCGGGGCAGTACGGTGCGCGCGGACAGACTGCGCCCGCCAACTCCGCGGGCGAGACGGGTGGCGGTGGCGGTGGCGCGGGTGGAAGCGTGTATTTGACGACCACGGATCTCGCCACGACCGCAGACCGCGTGCTCGCGACCGCGGGTGCCGGGCACTGCCCCTCGGACGGCCGCCCCTGCGGTGGCGCCGGAAGTACAGGGCGCACGCGCCTCGTCTTTTCGTCCCTCAACAGCTACGGCTATGGCAGCGCCAATGCCAACTCGGCGGTCGCCAGTGTGAGCAACCCCGACGCGAGCCAGGCCGCTTATAGCGCCAGTTTCGCTTCGTCTTCGGTGGTGTGTGGGAGCAGCGCCGCGCTGCCCAGCTTGCCCTTTGTGTACACCGGCTTTAGCGCCACCACCGCGGGGACTGTGGGCTATCGCGTCTCCGTAAACGGAGGTTCGAGCTGGCTCAAGGTCAGCGGATCGAGCTGGGTCGCCAGCTCCGGCGCGACCGACACCTCGTCTGCGGCGGACATCGCGGGGCGCATCGGCTCACTCTCCACGACCTCCTCTGGCTTTCGCTGGTGCGCGACCTTGTCCGGCGACGCTGGAATCGACGGCGTCACGGTCAATTGGGACGCGGACACCGACAGCGACGGCATCGGCGACAGCACCGACCTCTGCCCGGCAGACCCCAACAACGACGCCGATGGCGACGGCGACTGCGGGAACGTGGACAACTGCCCCAGCGTCTCGAACGCCGACCAGGCGAACCTCGACGGCGACTCCCTGGGCAACGCCTGCGACAGCGACGCCGACGGCGACGGGGTGAACGCGGTCGCCAGCGGGGGCACCGACTGCAACGACCTTAACGCGGCGATCAAGCCGTCGGCGACGGAGATCTGGTACGACGGGGTCGATCAGAACTGCGACAGCGCCGACGACTACGATCAGGACGGCGACGGGGTGCGCGCCAGCGCCCACGGGGGCACCGACTGTAATGATACCAACAGCGCGATTAAGCCATCGGCGACGGAGATCTGGTACGACGGGGTCGATCAGAACTGCGACGGCGCCAACGATTACGACCAGGACGGCGATAGCTTCGTGCTGAGCGCCGATTGCAATGATACCAACAGCGCGATTAAGCCGTCGGCGACGGAGATCTGGTACGACGGGGTCGATCAGAACTGCGATGCGCACTCCGACAACGACCAGGACTTCGACGGGGTGGACTCCAGCGCCCACGGCGGCACCGATTGCAATGACTTGAATGAGGAAATCAAGCCCGCTGCCGCCGAGATTTGGTACGACGGCGTGGATCAGAACTGCGACGCGCACTCGGATAACGATCAGGACTTCGACGGGGTGGACTCCGACGCCCACGGCGGCACCGACTGCGACGACCAGGATGACGCGATCTTGCCGTCGGCGACGGAAAATTGGTATGATGGAGTGGATCAGAACTGCGACGGCGCGAACGACTACGATCAAGACGGCGACACCTACGAGCGCACCACCGATTGCGATGATCTCGTCTCCGAGATTCACCCCGCCGCGCTTGAGGTTTGGTACGACGGCATCGATCAGGATTGCGACGCGCACTCCGACAATGACCAGGACTTCGACGGGGTGGACGCCTCGGCCCACGGTGGAACCGACTGCGACGACCTCGACGACGCGATCCTGCCGACGGCTTCGGAGATCTGGTACGACGGCGTGGACCAGAATTGCGACGCGCACTCGGACAACGACCAGGACTTCGACGGGGTGGACGCCGATGATCACGGCGGCGCGGACTGCGACGATTTGAATGACGCGATCCTGCCGACGGCGACGGAGATTTGGTACGACGGGGTCGATCAGGACTGCGACGCGCACTCGGATAACGATCAGGACTTCGACGGGGTGGACGCCGCAGCGTATGGGGGAGATGACTGCAACGACACGAATGACGCGA
>DYSB01000032.1:0-6906 GCA_020726405.1 Acetofilamentum sp.
CTATTTCCTGGCAGAGCACCTGCAGTTGACCTTTGCCGCGCTGGTGCTGCTCAATCTGCTGGGAACCTGTGCCTGGAACTACTGGCTTGGGTCCGCTGAGTTGAGGGATTGGAGCCACGCCCCGCGCCTGCCGCTGGGTGCGTATCTGCGCCTCAAGGCCCGGCAGACGCCGCTGGCCCAGTTGCATTTTGTTCTTGTCCTCTACCTGCTGGTGATGCTGACTGGAGTGAGCCTGACCTTCAGCTCGCGGATGCCCGAGATCGGATTCCTTCTGCTGGGGATTGGCGCCTTCTACTTCGGGCTCCAGTGGCGCGTGCTCTGGCTGGCGCGCCGGGAGCCGCAGCCACAGCCGGCGGCGGACGAACCAGATGACGGCAGCGCACGTGACGTGACAGGAGGCATCCATGAGCAGTCTTAAGCAGCTCCGCCGACAATTGGTGATGCAAGACGAGTCCGGCCGCCGGCTGTTCTTCCCGCTGGGCATCCTCTCACGCCCGCGGGTGATTCCAGATCGCGTGGCGGAGGACTGGCTGCTGCGGGACAGGCTCCAGGTCCAATGGCTGGTGGTCGGCCCGGCCATCGCGGCCATGTTGGGTGGACTGTTCTGCTATGTTCAAAACTGGCTTGTTTGGTCCATGGCACTCCTGCTGGCCGGCGCGGGTGGAGCGCTGTGGAGCACGCAGTGGCGGCTGCGGCGCTCGTCACAAAACTGGGAGCGTCTGCCCCGCCTGCCCTGGACCCATTGGCTGCGGCTGCGGGCCGCTGGGCGAGCCAGAATCCGCCTCTGGCAGGATGCCATTGTCTGGGCCTTCCTGTGCTTCGTGGGCGTGATGATCCTGCGGACGGGAGAGCCCACCATGCATGTGCTGGGCTGGCTGCAGGCCGGCGTCGGCGGGATGCGGCTGGCGTTGACCCTGGGCCAGCTGGCGTTCCGGCCGCGTCCCCAGCCGGACCCGCCCATGGCTTGTTAGTTTGCCGCCACCTGTCATTCCGCGAGGCTCCCGATGATCGTCACCGTGCTGCTTGTGTCCGTCGTGGTGCTGGCCGTGGCCTACTGGACCTACGGCCGCTTCCTGGCGCGCTACCTGTCCCTGGACGACAGCCAGATTACGCCGGCCTGCGAGATCAACGACGGCGTGGACTTCGTACCCGCCCAGCGCTCCATGCTGCTGGGCCAGCACTTCTCCGCCATCAGCGCTGCCGGACCCATCGTGGGACCGATCCTGGCGGGAATCTGGTTTGGCTGGCTGCCCGCGCTGTTGTGGATCCTGATCGGCAGCGTGTTCATCGGCGGCGTGCACGACTTCACCAGCCTGGTGGCCAGCGTGAAGAACAAGGCGGCCTCCATCGGCGAGATCGTGCGCACGCACATGTCGCGCACGTCCCAGATCCTCTTCCTGGTCTTCGTGTGGATGGCCCTGGACTACGTGATCATCGCCTTCACGGACATCACGGCCCAGACCTTCGCCAGCGTCACGGCGGACGCGGCCTTCGGCCCGGGCGTGGCCGTCAGCAGCGGCCTCTACCTGCTGCTGGGGCTGAGCATGGGCGTGCTGCTCTACCGCTTCAAGACCAACCTGACCTGGACCACGGCTCTGTTCATTCCGCTGGTGCTGCTCACCATCTGGCTGGGCACGCAGCTGCCAGCCGGATTGACCGACGCGCTGCTTGGAATCAGCGTCAAGCAATGGGAGCTGATCCTGCTGGCCTACTGCCTGGTGGCGTCGCTGCTGCCCATGTGGCTGCTGCTGCAGCCGCGCGGCTATCTGGGCGGCTGGTTCCTCTACCTGGTGATGGGCGTGGCCCTGCTGGGCACGCTGTTCGGCGGCCAGCCCGCGCAGTATCCGGCGCTCAACCTGGACGGCCTGGCCAGCGCGTTCAACGGCAAACTGCTCTTCCCGATCCTCTTCATCACGGTGGCCTGCGGCGCGTGCTCGGGCTTCCATGGGATCATCAGCAGCGGCACCACGTCCAAGCAGATCCGCAAGCAATCGGACACCAAGGCCGTGGGCTACGGCGCCATGCTGCTGGAAGGTCTGGTAGCCGTGCTGGCCCTGGCCACGGTGATGATCCTGGCCCCCGGCGACGAGGCGCTGAAGGCCGAGCCCAGCCTGATTTTCGCCAAGGGCATCGCCGGCTACCTGGGCCACGTGGGCGTGAGCTTCCACCTGGCGCTCTCCTTCGCCTTGCTGGCCTTCTCCACCTTCGTCTACGACACGCTGGACGTCTGCACGCGCCTGGCGCGCTACATCCTGCAGGAGTTGTTCGGCTGGCAGAGCGCGCGCGGCGCCCTGCTGGCCACGGGCCTGACTCTGCTGCTGCCGCTGGTCTTCCTGATGCTGACGAAGGAGAAGGGCTACGTGGCGGCCTGGCCGATCTTCGGCACCTCCAACCAACTGCTGGCCAGCCTGACCCTGCTGGCCGTGAGCGTCTGGCTGATGCGCTCCGGGCGCAACGCCATCTACACGCTGCTGCCGATGGCCTTTATGCTGGTGATGACGCTGTGGGCGCTGGTGACCCAGATCCTGCCCTTTGGGCGCGCCCTGGCCGCCGGCACGAGCATGACGGCGGACGTGGTGATCAGCGGCGTGATGGGCAGCGTGCTGCTGGTGCTGGCGGTCTGGCTGCTGGTGGAGGCATGGAGTGCTCTGCGCCGGGCCCGGCCGCCTGCGGTGGCCCCAGGGACGGCGTCCGCCGCCTGAACCCCCGCGCCGTGACGGGATTCAACCGCTTGATCGGGGTCGATCCCTATGTTCCACCTGTGTCCCGCAGCACCGCACAGCGCCGTTCAGCGTCAGGAAAGGCTTCATGGATTCCACCCACCCCGCCCAATTCCGAACCGGCAACCCCGCTTCCGGCTGAGGAGGCTGCCGCCCTGCGGCAGCAGGTCCAGGCCCTGCTGAACGATGCCTGGGTCGTTATGCGCACTGATCCGGCCAGCGCTTGCGAACAGATGGAACGCGCCTTCGGGCTGGCAGCGCCCGTGCTGAACGACGAGTTGCTATTGCAGCAGTGGGCCTGGCGGGCCGAACCGCATTACCAGCGCGGCGAGCTGCCCGCCTGTCTGGCGGCGGCCGGGGAGGCCCGGCGCTTCGCAGACCTACCCGCGTGGGCCACGTACTCGAAGGTCATTCTGAGCAACGCCGGCCGGGCCCAGGCGCTGATGGGGCGCTACTCCGAGGCACTGGTCAATTTCCAGCAGTTGTACCAGCTCTGCGCGCGGGAAGGTGAAGAGGAGCTGGCGCTGGACTGGGCGCGCCACGCGCTGGTGATCGCCCGGAGCCTGGACCGGCCGGGATTGGTGCTGATGGTGCTGGACACTCTGGGCGGTCTGCTGCTGCATGGCCAATTGGAAGAGGCCCGGCCCCTGCTGCTGGAGGCCATCCTCAAGACCCGCGTGAACCACGATCTGCGCAACCTGGCGCCCGCCCAGCTCAACTTGGCGCGCCTGCTGCTGGCTGCCGGCGAGGTGGATGCCGCACTGGCCCAACTGGACGACGTGCAACCCATGCTGGACCGGCAGAACATGGATCCGGAGCGCGTGACCTGCCACGAGCTGCGCGCCGAGGCGCTGGAGCGGCTGGGGCGCATTCCGGAGGCCCTGGCCGAGCTGCGCCAGCACCTGGAGCTGAAGGACCAGGTCCACAGCGCGGCCGAGCAGGACCGCGTGAAGAACCTGCAGATCCTCCACGAGACGGAAGGTCAGCGCCGGGAGGCCGAGAGTCAGCGGCGCAAGGCCTTGGAGATGGAGAGTCTGGCCGAAGTGGGACGCGAAATCACGGCTTCGCTGGATCTGCAAACCGTGCTGGAGCGGATCAACGAGCGCAGCCGGGAGCTGATGCGCGCCGGCGACGCGGTCATCTACCTGCTGCAGCCCGACGGCGTCTCCCTGCGGGCCATTGCCGTGTCGGGCCGTCACGTGCAGGAACTCTCGGGCCTGGTGGTGCCGCTGGACGGCTCGCTGGCCGGGGCGGTCTGCCGCGCTGGCCGGGCGGAGGTGGTGAACCATCCCGGCGAGGACCCGCGGATCCTGGTGCTGCCCTACACCCATGAATCCGATGTGAAAGGCCACGGGGACTTCGCCATGGCCGCGGCGGCCCTGGGCTTGGGCGGCGCGTCGCTGGGCTCCTTGTTGGTTTGGCGGCAGCGCAGCCACAGCGGCGGGTTTGACCCGCAGGACCTGGGCGTGCTGGTGGCGCTGGCTCAGCAGGCGGCCATCGCGATCCACAACGCGCGCCTGTTCGAGGAGTTGCGCGAGGCCAAGCAGGCGGCGGAAGTGGCCCTGGCCCAGGTGAAGACCCTGAAGGGCCTGGTGCCCATTTGCGCCAGCTGCAAGAACATCCGCGATGACGCGGGTTTCTGGCACAACGTGGCCGACTACATCAAGGACCACACGGAAGCCGAATTCAGCCACGGCCTGTGTCCGGGCTGCGTGCGCAAGCTCTATCCGGAGCTGGCGCCCGACGAGGAGGACGAGACCCGCTGAGCCGCCGGCTGTGCGTGCGCTGCCGAAGCGGGCCGCGCCGCCAGGCCAGCCGGCCGCTGGACATCTCCCGCTCCGATCCCTAAGATGAATCAAACCCGACAGGTTGCCTGAAGGCCAGGGCGGGGACCCTCACCCGCGGTACGCCGGCTCGTCCGGCCCGTTTGGAGCAGGTTTTGGAGCATTCCGCAGCCCATTCCACCCCCCCACCAGCCAGGGCAGCTGCCGCGTTGGACCCGCTGTTGCAACGCGTCAGCGAGGACTGGTGCCGTCCCACCCGCGAGGAGCTGGCCCTGCTGGAGCCGTTCGTGGGTCTCCGCATGGACCACGTGCGGGTTCCCGCCACGCCCGAGGAGGCCAGTGAAGCGCTGACGGAGTTGAGTCGGCAGGCCTGGCTGGGCTTCGACACGGAATCCAAACCGACTTTTGCCCGGGGCGAGAACTCCAGCGGCCCGCATCTGGTGCAGTTCTCCACGCTCGATCAGGCCTTTCTCTTCCAGATGAAACGTGACGAGTGCCTGGAGGCCGTGCGCGTGCTGCTGGCTCGGCCGGACCTGCTGAAGGTGGGCTTCGGGTTGGACACGGATCTGACGCAGCTGGAGAGCCGACTGGGCTGCCGCCCGCAGGCCGTGCTGGATCTGGACGAGATCTTCCGGCGCCGGGGCTACGGCCGCTCCCTGGGCGTGAAGAACGCCGTGGCCATTGTCTTCGCGCAGCAGTTCCACAAGTCCCGGCGCATGACCACGTCCAACTGGGGCGAACCGCGGCTCTCGGAGCGCCAACTGTTGTACGCCGCCAACGATGCCTACGCCGCCGCCCGGGTGTATCACGAACTGGGGATGCCGGCTCCGCCCCCGGTGGAGGTCCCCGTTCCAAAACCGTCGTCCCGGCATCGCTTCCGCCGCCGGCGGCGGAGCGCGTCGGACTCCCCGGTGGACGAGAGCTGAGCCGTGAGGAGCACGCCCCGACCCGTCCGACCCCCGATCGAAGTGCGTGACTCGCCCATCGCCGGCCGCGGGGTCTTCGCCCTGCGCCGCCTGCGGCGCGGCATGCGCGTGCTGGAATACACGGGGGAACGCGTTACGCCCGCCGAATCCGTCCGCCGCTACGACGACGAGCGTGACGAGTCGGCCCACGTGCTGCTGTTCACGGTGGATCGCCGGACCGTCATCGACGGCGGCGTGGGTGGCAGCGACGCGCGCTTCATCAACCACTCCTGCGAGCCCAACTGCGAAGCGCTGAACCTGGCGGGGCGGATCTTCATCTGCACGCTGCGCACCATCCAGCCCGGCGAGGAGTTGTGTTACGACTATCGCCTTGCCCGAACGGGGCCGCGCACGAAGGAAGTGGAGGCCCGCTATCCCTGCCGCTGCGGCGCCCCCGGCTGCCGGGGCACCCTGCTGGCTCCCCGACGGACACGGCGCGGCTGATTGGACGGACCGTCTCAGCCCGCAGCGGCGACGTGACGTTCCCGTAGGAGAATCCACAGACCCACCAGGCTGCTGACGCTCACCAGGGCGTCGGAGAGCAGGCCCGGCAGCGAGCCCACCAGCAGGTTGTGTCCGGTCCAGAAGGGAATCGTGAGCAAGAGGATCACGCGGAAGGGCAGGACGCGGGTTTGGTAGCGACCCAGGCTGATCCCCGCCATGCCCAGCGAGGCGAACACGCTGGGCCAGCCCATCCAGGTGAGCGCCAGGCCCAGGGCGATGGCGGGCAAGGTGAGCAGGTAGGCCAAGCGGAAGCCCGGCCGGGTGCCCAGCGGGATGGCCGCCAAGGCTTGCAGAGTGGCCAGGCCGTTCATCAGGCTGCCCGTGATGGCGCCGATCAGCGCGTAGTGCAGCAGGAAGCAGAGGCCGGAGACGGCCTGGAGGACCAGCATCTTGCGCCGGCCGCGCAGCAGGGGCCAGACCAGATTGAGCGCCACGCCCGTCAGACCCAGCAGCATGGCGATGAGGTGCGTGTCAGCCAGGTTCAAGACGTGGTCCCGTCAGCTGAGTGTGTTTTCCGGCGCGGGAAATGTCGGCAATGGCGGGCGGCGGCCCAATCCGGGCCGTGTTGCAATCCCGAAGGAGATTGAGATGGGCCAGTGTCTGCGCAACCTGCTGGTGTTGCTGACAATCCTTGGGTTGGAAGTCGGAGCGTGGAGCGTCGAGCCGACCTCGGCCGTGGATCCCGTCCGCCAGGTAGCCTTCACCTTCGACGATCTGCCGGCGGTCCGGCCCCGGGGACTGGAGAACACCCAGGCCCTGACCGCGGCCCTGGTGGGGCGGATCGCGGCGGAGGGCATCCCGGCTGTGGGCTTCGTCAACGAAGGCAAGCTGGCAGACCTGGGCCTGGATGCGGCCGCGGGAGCCGCGCTGCTGGAGCCCTGGCTGGCGGCGGTTCTGGAGCTGGGCAATCACACCCGGTCGCTGCGCTGGTTC
>DYSB01000032.1:7006-19190 GCA_020726405.1 Acetofilamentum sp.
CTGGCTGGCGGCGGTTCTGGAGCTGGGCAATCACACCCGGTCGCTGCGCTGGTTCCGCCACCCTTACCTCAACACCGGACCGGACTCCGCCGGCAAGGCGGCTTTCGAGGGCTTCCTGGAGCGCGTGGTGGTCCACCATGAAGACCAAGCCCGGCGCACGCTGGGTCGCGAGCCCGCCCAGGTGCTGCTCCTGCACGCCAACTGGCTGAACGCCGAGCGGTTGGGCCCGTTGGTCCGCATGTTCCGGCAACGGGGCTACGAGATCGTCACGCTGGATGAAGCGTTGGAGGATCCCGCCTATGCGCTGCCCGACACTTACATCGGCAAACGCGGCATGTCCTGGCTGGAGCGCTGGGCGCTCAGCCGCGGGCAGGAGCCGGGGGAGATGCCCGAAGCTCCGGACTGGGTGCGGGCGGCCGCCTGTCTCTAGCAAATTGTCGGTTTCCGATGTGCGCTGTGTCACGGGCGGCGGGCCGGCCCAGCCCCAGGTTGGAGTCAACCGAAAAGAGGACCAGCGATGAACTTCCTGTGCTGTGCGACCCTGCTGCTGGCGGGCGCGACCCTGGCCCACGCCGAACTGCTGGGTCTGGGCGTGATGGTGGGCGAGCCCAGCGGGCTGTCCGCCAAGAGCTGGCTGGACAAGACCCGCGCCGTAGACCTGGGCCTGGCCTACAGCCTCAGCGGCGACACCGACCTGCAGGTGCACGCCGACTATCTCATCCACAACTTCACCCTGCTGGCCGACAGCGGAATCAAAGGCCGCCTGCCTTTCTACTATGGCCTGGGCGGCCGTCTGCGATTGCGGGAAGGCAACGGCGACGACGGCAAGGACAAATTGGGCGTGCGCGTCCCGCTGGGCGTGTCCTGGTATCCGCCGGACACGCAGTTGGACGTTTTCCTGGAAGTCGTGCCCGTGGTGGACCTGCTTCCCGACACCGCAGCCGGCCTGAACGCCGCGCTGGGCGTGCGCTTCTGGTTCAGATAGAACTCAGAAGTCCCGGCGGGAGAATGCCCGCCAGGCCAGCCAGAGCGGCAGCAGGATCCAGAGCAGCAGGGTGAGGGCCGCCAACCCCATGCCCAGCGGTCCCTGGAAGAAGAGCTGGAAAACCGCGCCCGTGTAGCCCATCATGGCGCCCAGGTCGAAGTGCAGCAGCACCAGCACGCGCGCCAAGTCGATGGGATTGGCCAGGCAGAGCGCGGACCCCGCCCCGAGCAACAGCAGCAGGCCCGGCACGTCCAGACTGCGGCCCGCGGAGAGCAGGGGCAGCAGACAGCCCAGCAGCCAGGCCAGGGTCAGGGGCAGGCTGAGCCCGGCGTAGAGGCCCAGGAAGAGCGTGCGGCGCGGGACGGGCTGGGCCAGCAGCAGCTCGATGAAGCGGCGCGACTGGTAGAGATAGCTGGCGCCGTAGACCAGGCTCACCAGCGGCACCAGGGCCAGGCTGAGGCTGAGCAGGCTGAGCAGGGCCTTGTCGCCGGCGCCGCCCAGGCGCACCATCATCCAACCGGCGAACAGGAAGAATGCGCCGAAGCCGTAGACGATGCGGCTGCGCAGGCCGTCGCGCAGGGCGGAGCGCAGGATGATCCCGGCCTGTGTCACGCGTCCATCCTCCGCATCAGGGCCGCCACCGCCCGCTCCAGGCGCGGCTCACCCGTCAACTCCAGCAGTTCGTCCAGCGAACCCTGATAGCGCACCCGCCCCTCCAACAGAAAAACCACGTGGTCGGCCAGCTCCTGCAGGTCGGCCAGGACGTGGGAACTGACCAGCACCGTTCGGCCCTGGCGGCGGTCCGCCAGCAGGCGATCCTTCAGGTGGCTGCTGGCCAGCGGATCCAGGCCGGCGGTGGGTTCGTCCAGGACCAGCAGCGGCGCGCCACTGCGCCAGGCCAGTTCCGCGCCCACACGCTGCAACGTGCCGCCCGAGAGACCGCGCAGGCGGCGCTCGTGCACGGCGGCCAAGTCGAAGACCGAATCGGGCTGGGTTGGCCCCAACCCCCAAGCGGTGCGAGGCGCGACACCCGCCGCCGCGGCGCGCACGCCCTGGATCAGCTCCAACAGCTCGTCCACACTCAAGTTGTCGGGGTAGTGCGGCAACTGCGGCATGTAGCCGATGTCCAGCCGCGCGGCGGGATCTCCGTCCACGGAGCGGCCGTTGATCCGCACTTCGCCCGCATCCGGTCGCACCAGCCCCAGCAGGATCTTCATCAGCGTGGTTTTGCCGGATCCGTTCGGCCCCACCAGCGCGGTGACACAACCGCGCGGGCAGCCCAGCGTGACGCCCTTGAGCGCCTCCACCCGGCCAAAGCGCTTGACCAGTCCGCGCACCTGGATCATGGCTCCCTCATGCGTGGCTGCTCGTCCCGCAGGGTGATGGGGGTCAAGAGGGGAAAGGCGCGCTCGGCCAGGTCCAGCAGGTCCACGAACAGGCTGCGCAGCAGAACCAGCGCCGGCCCCTGGTCCTCCACCACGTGGGCGAACACACTCACCGGGCGAAAAGCGGCGTCCCCGAAGCCGTCGCGGTCGAGGTCGTAGCCGCGATGACGGTCCCAGTAGTTGCGCCGGAAGCGACTGTAGTTCTGCCAGCCGTTGGTGACCACGTCGAAGGCGTTGGCCGTGAAGCGGTTGTCCTCGTACAAACCCTCGGTGGAATTGGCCAGCAGGCGCAGGGCCCAGCCGTTGCGCAGGAATTCGTTGCCCGAGACGTGGAGGCGGTTGGAGGCCTCCACGTGCAGGCCCGTGGTGTTACGCCGGAAGCGGTTGCCCTGGATCTGGCTGTTGCTGATTTCTTTCAGCAATACGCCGTAGGCCGCCGGGCCCCAGTTGTCGTGGAAATCATTGCCGCGCATCTCCACGTGCCGCGAGTACATCACCGCGACGCCCGCCCCGTTGCTGTCGAACTCATTGCGCTGGTAGCGGCAGGAGTCCGAGAACATGAAATGCAGGCCGTAGCGCAGGTTGGCGTGGCTGTGGTTGTCCTGCAGGCGGGCCTGCCGGACGAACTCAAGGTAGATGCCGTCGCGGTGCCCGCTGATTCCGTTGCCCGTGATTTCCACCGCCCGACAGTGCCATAGGTGGATGCCGTTGCCCGCCGACGTCTCGCGGCCGCCCTGGGCGTGTAGCGTGTTGCCGCTCAGCCGGGAATTCCGGCAGCGCGCCAGGTAGATGCCGAAGTAGTTGTCCTCGAAGCGGCAGTTCTCGACCACCAGACCGGAGGAATTCTCCGCCAAAAGGGCGGCATGGTCGGCCCGGTAACTGAGGCCCGCTCCGCGCAGGGTGAGGCCGCGGACGAGGACGTTGTCGGCGCGCACGATCAGCAGATGTCCGCCCCCGCCCCCGTCCAGCACGGCGCCCGGACTGGACAGCAGTGTCAGCGGCCTGATCACACGCACGCTGTCTTCGTGATACACCCCGGGCGTGATCCGCACCGTGTCCCGCGCAGCGGCCCCGGCCACCACCCGGCCCAGGCCCGTGGCAGGAGAGGCCCGCCAGATCCGGCTGTCTCCTTCCCGCGCCAGCACGAGCAGCAGGAGGAGCGCCAGCATCCGACTGGCCCCTGTGCGGGTCCATGCACGGTGTCGCGTAGGTTCCATGGGGCTCAGGGAATCTTCCAGGCGCCGCGGACGTAGGTCAGCACCTGGGGCCAGCTGAGTAGTTCGCCGCCGTGCAGACGGCGCAATTCCTCGGCCGCGTGGCGGTCGGCGCAGGCGCTGAGGCCCAGCCCATCGGGCTGGGGAGTTCGGCGCAGCGCAGGTAGAGGCTGCTGTCGGCGGCCGCCAGCCGGGCGGGTCGGGCATGGTGTGTGACGAGCAGGACCCGGGACTCCCGGGCGTCGTCCGGCACCTCCAGCGTGTGGGCGGCCAGGCACTCGACGGAATCGAAGATCAGCGCCTTGCCGCGCCGGGTCACCAGCTCGCAACCGTAGCGGGGGTCCATCACGATCATCCGGCAGCGCGCGCAGGTGTCTTGGCGGTAGCGGATCTCCCGCACGCCGGCCTGACAGCTGACTCCGACCACGCCGAGCAGCAGGAGCCCGGCCACCAGGGCCGTCCGAACCTGATTCGGCCTGGGTCGGGGAGCCGGTTGTCCCGGGCGGAAGGCGGTCCAGGCGGCGACGCCCAGCCCCAGGCCCAGGCCCAGGGAGAGCGCGCCCAACCCGGGCAGGGCCGTGGTGCGCATGTTGAGCAGCTGGCGCGTGCCGATCAGCGGCGGCTGGTAGGTCATTCCGGGCACTTGGATGGCGGCGGAGGGATCGAGGTTGTGGCCGTAGTCGTACTCCCACAGCCAGAAGTCCACCAGCGAGGCCGAGCCGCCGGCCAGCAGCAGGCCCAGCCAGAGCCCCAGCAGCCAGCGCCGGCCCAGCCAGGCGCCCAGAAAGCCCAGGGCGGCCATCCCGGCCAGCGCCACGGGCAGGATGCGCAGCTCGGGGATGCTGTCCGGCACGATGGTCTTCATCCCGATGTAGTGGTTCAGTCCATTGATGTTGTGCAGGTCCTGTTCGCGCTGGCCCGTGATCTGGTGTGCCCAGATCTTGAGCCCGATGCCCTCCGGATATTGGGGGGCGGAGAGCGAGATGGTCCAGAGCGGAAAGAGCAGGGCCAGCAGCAGGGTCAGCGAGGCGGCCGCGAACAGCAGCCGGGAGCGGGTGTTCATGGATTCCTCCGCTGCGGGATGGACGGGGGTCCGCAGACCCCCGCCGCGCCGCCGCTTAGTTGCCGAGACTCCAGCCCAGCTCCGTGGCGGAACCGGCCGGGGAGACGCGGATGTAGCCCTGCATCTCCTGGTGGAGCGCGGAGCAGAAGTCGGTGCAGTAGAAGGGATAGACGCCGGCGGCCGTGGGCTCCCAGCGCAGGGTGCGGGTCTCGCCGGGCATGATCAGCAGCTCGGAGTTGTGCGCGCCCAGCACGGCGAAGCCGTGGGGCACGTCCCAGTCCTGCTCCAGGTTGGTCACGTGCCAGAGCACGGTGTCGCCCACGCGCACGCCCTCGATGTTGTCCGGTGCGAAGTGGCTGCGCGCGGAGGTCATGTAGACATGGACCTCGCGGCCCTTGCGCTCCACGCGCGCGTCCTTCTCCGACTTGGTGGCCTGGGGGTGCGTGTTCTCCTCGATCTTGAGGAAGCGCACGCTCTTCTCCTTGAGCAGTTCGGCGGGGATGGCCTGGGCCTAGTGCGGCTCGCCGATGGTCGGGAAGTCCAGCAGCAGTTTCATCTTATCGCCGCTGATGTCGATCAGCTGTGCCGACTGCGACAATTCCGGTCCGGTGGGCAGGTAGCGGTCCTTGGTGATCTTGTTGAGCGCGACGACGTACTTGCCCCAGGGCTTGGCGCTGTCCCCGCCCGGGATGCAGAGGTGGCCGATGCTGTAGTAGGTGGGGATGCGGTCCACCACTTCCCAGGTGCCGATCTTCCACTTGACGATCTCGGAGCTGATGAAGGACGAGGTGTAGGCGTAGCCCTGCCCGTCGAACTCCGTGTGCAGCGGGCCCAGGCCGGGATCCTTGACCTCGCCGGCGATGACCGCGTCGTACTTGAGCACGGGGATGCCGTCGATCTGGCCGTCGAAGGCCTTGGCTTCGATGGCTGCCAGCATCTTCTTGAAGGAGTGGACGGGGATGACGGTGGCCAGCTTGCCGCCCGCCACGATGTACTCGCCGGAGGGATCCACGTCCACGCCGTGGGGCGACTTGGGTGTCGGCAGGTAGTAGATCAGGCCCGGGCAGTCGGCGGGGTCCAGGACCTTGACCGAGTTGTGTGTCACGCTGGCGGCGATGCGCGACTTCTCGTCCATCCGGTTGCTGACGTAGTTGGCCTTCAACTCCCGCGCCTTGCCCTGGGCCACGTACTCCTCGGCCCTCTTCCAGTTCACGGCCGCCACGAAGTCCTTGTCGTTGCGCGAGGCGTTCACCTCCAGCAGCGTGCTGGCCTGCTCGCTGTTGTAGCACGTGAAGAAGGACCAGCCATGAGATGGACCCTTGCCGCTGTGTGACAAGTCGTAATTGAAGCCCGGCACGAGGATCTGGAAGGCCAGGGCCATGTGGCCGCTGGCTGGATCGACGCTGATGTAGCTGATGGTGCCCTTGAACTTCTCGGCGTAGCGCTTGATGGCCACGTCTTCCTGGGGGATGGGCACGCTGAAGCGCGTGGAGGCCACCACGTACTCGCTGTTGGGCGTGATGAAAGGCGAGCCGTGGTTGCCGGCGGAGTTGGGGATCTCGATGATCTCCGTCGTCTCGAAAGTGGTCAGGTCGATGCGGGCCACGCGCGGCGTGTTGTTGCCGTTGATGAACAGCCAGCGGCCGTCCGGCACGCCGTCCGTCTGGGACAGCTCCGGGTGGTGGCTGTCGTCCCAGGGCACGAAACCGTGGGAGGTGTTGAACATGGCCAGGGTCTCCTCGGCGTAGCCCCAGCCCTTCTCCGGGTACTGCGAGAAGACCGCGATGTCCTTCAGGTGCCGGCCGGAGGGCAGTCCGTAGACGGTCAGGTTGCCGCTGAAGCCCCCGGAGCAGAACAGGTAGAACTCGTCGTGCGAGCCCGGTGCGACGTAGACCTTGGCCGCGGCGTCCGCGTCGCCCATCAGGTTGCTGTCAGACTTGCCGCAGGACTGGGACAGCAGGCTGGTCCCGCCTAGGGCGACCAGACCGAGGGCCGTCAACGTCCGCCGGCGGATCGAAGTGCGATTCATCCAACCTCCCTTGAAAACGTGGCTCAACGACCGGCCGGGCTGGCGGTCCCGGTGCTGCCCGCTGAGCGGATGTACTCCAGCACGGCCCGGGCGTCGTCCGGGCTGAGGTTCTGCTGGGCCATGGGAGCCAGATACTCGGTCAGCAGCTTCTTGGCCTCGGGATGGCGCTTCACCATCTTGTCCGGGTTGAGAATCATGTTGAGCACGTAGCGGGGCGTGCGCCGGCTGAGCACGTCGCCCAGGGCCGGGTCGATGAAGCGCTCCCCGAGCTTGTGGCAGGACAGCACTTCTGCTCGAAAATGAGTTGACCCTTGGCTGCCAGGGCGGGATCCAGGGTGCCCAGCTCCACGGGCGCCTTGGCGGGCCCGATGCCGTTCTCCAGCTCGTCGCGGCTGAGGCCGCTGGGATCCACCGCGGCCGGGGCGCCCGGCTCGGAGTCGGAGTCGGAGGATGGACCGCAGCCCAGGGCCAGAGCCAGGCTGGCGGCGAGGATCAACGTGCAGATGCGCATGAGAGTCTCCGCGAATTCGTGATATCTGTACATTGACGTCCTAATTAAGCGGGAGCCGAGGAATAAACCAATACCTGCAGGTGGCAGATAGGAGTTCATCCGCGTCCGCCGGGGATCTGAACCTGAGCGGGGTGTGTGGCCCCTGTTCGGAGATCCTACATTGGCACCCAGAAAATGCGGGGCCGGCATGGAGTTCATCAGCCTCAATCCATTCACCGGCCGGGAGCTGACCCGCTGGCCCCGGCACGATGCCCGGGAGCTGGAGGCGCAGCTCGGGCGCAGCGCCACGGCCCAGCAGGAATGGGCTTTGCGTCAGCTGCCGGAGCGCCTGGTGATCCTGGAGCGGGCCGGGCGACTGTTCGAGGAACGGGCCCGACCGCTGGCTGTGCGGATGGCCGAGGAGATGGGCAAGCCGCTGAGCCAGGGACTGGCCGAGGCGCGCAAGTGCGCCACGGTCTGCCGCTGGCTGGCCGGGCACGCGCCGCGGGTGCTGGCCGACCGCCCGGTGGCCACCGAGGCCCGGCGCAGTTTCGTCTGCCATCCGCCGCTGGGCCTGGTGCTGGCGATCATGCCCTGGAACTTCCCGCTCTGGCAGGTGGTGCGGGCCGCGCTGCCGGCGCTGGCGGCGGGGAACGGCGTGCTGCTGAAGCATGCGCCCACCACCCAGGGCTGCGCGGAGGATCTGTGCGCGCTGCTGCGCGACGCCGGGCTGCCGGCGGACCTGTTGCCCAATCTGCGGCTGGAGTTGGAGACCGTGGCCGGGCTGATCGGCGATCCACGCGTGGCCGCCGTGACCTTGACCGGATCCACCCAGGCCGGCCGGCGCGTGGCCGAGCTGGCGGGCCGGCAGCTGAAGAAATGCGTGCTGGAGCTGGGCGGCAGCGATCCGGGCGTGGTCCTGCTGGATGCCGACCTGGAACTGGCGGCCTCGACGCTGGTGGCCAGCCGGATGATCAACAACGGCCAGAGCTGCATCGCCAGCAAGCGCTTCATCGCCCCGCTGGCCCTGCGCCGGGACTTCGAGCCGCTGGTGCTGGAGAAGATGCGCGCGCACGCGCTGGGCGACCCGCTGGATGAAGAGTGCCGGCTGGGACCACTGGCCCGCGCCGACCTGCGGGCGGGGCTGGACGACCAGGTGCGGCGCAGCGTGGCGGCGGGGGCGCGCCTGCTCTGCGGCGGCACGCTTCCAGCGGGGCCGGGCCACGGCTATCCGGCCAGCGTATTGACGGACGTGACACCGGGCCAGCCGGCCTTCGACGAGGAGCTGTTCGGCCCGGTGGCCGCGCTCTGCTGGGCGCCCGACGAGCCGGAGGCCCTGGCCTGGGCGGCCCGCAGCCGCTACGGTCTGGGCGCCTCCGTGTTCACGCGCGACTTGGAGCGCGGCGAGGCGCTGGCCCGCACGGCGCTGCCCGCCGGGGCCGTCTTCATCAACGCGCTGGTGCGCTCCGATCCGCGCCTGCCCTTCGGCGGCATCCGCGACTCGGGCTTCGGCCGGGAACTGGCGGACGAGGGACTGCGCGAATTCGTCAACATCAAATCGATCTACATCGCCTGACCGGGAGGAACCCCATGCACAAACTGGTGCTGCTGCGCCACGGGCAAAGCGCCTGGAACCTGGAAAACCGCTTCACGGGCTGGACGGACATGGACCTCTCCCCCGAGGGGATCCGCGAGGCCACCGCGGCGGGACAGCTGTTGAAGGAGGAGGGCTTCGTCTTCGACCAGGCCTGGACATCCGTGCTCAAGCGCGCCATCCGCACGCTCTGGATCACGCTGGACGGGCTGGATCAGATGTGGATTCCCGTCACACGCAGCTGGCGCCTGAACGAGCGCCACTACGGCGCGCTGCAGGGCCTGGACAAGAAGGAGACAGTGGAACGGCACGGGAAGGAACAGGTGCAGATCTGGCGCCGCTCTTTCGACACGCCACCGCCGCCGCTGGAGCTGGACGATCCGCGCCACCCGCGCTTCGACCCGCGCTACGCCGGTGTGCCCGCCGCGGAGCTGCCGTCCTGCGAATCCCTCAAGGACACGATCCAGCGCTTTCTGCCGCTCTGGAATGGCCAGATCGCCCCGGCCATCCGCTCGGGCCAGCGCGTGCTCATCGCCGCGCACGGCAACAGCCTGCGCGCGCTGGTCAAGCACCTGGACGGGATCAGCGACGAGGCGATCACCGGGCTGAACATCCCCACGGCCATTCCCCTGCTCTACGAACTGGACGACGACCTGCGGCCGCTTTCGAGCCGCTACCTGGGCGACGCCGAGGCCGCCCGCAAGGCGGCGGAGGCCGTGGCCAAGCAGACCGGATGAGACCGGCTGTCGTTCTGCCCGGGCGCAGCCGCCAGCTGGAGCGGCTCCTGCGTCACATCGAGGATCCCGCGGCGCGGCTGATTGCGCTGACGGGGCCCGCCGGCGTGGGCAAGAGCCGCGTGCTGGAGGCGCTGGAGGAGAGCCTGTCTCCGGGCATCCTGGTGCTGAGCCACGTCTGCCAGTCCCGGGACGGCGGATCGGGCGGCGCCCTGGGCGGCCTGCTGGAGCGGCTGGGTCGCCAGCTCACGCCCTCCGGCCTGCTGGCCCTCTACGAGGAGCCCGGGCTGCGCCGGCTGTTCGCGCTCAGCCCGGCGCTGCTGGGCCACTTGGAGGCTCGCCAGGAGCCCGGCCAGTTCCAGTTCATGCCCGTGCTGGAGAGCTTGGTCACGCTGCTGGGCCGCCTCTCCCAGGATCGGCCGCTGCTGCTGATCCTGGACGACCTGCAGTTCGTCGACGAGACCAGTCGCAGCCTGCTGGAGGGCCTGCTGGCGCATCCCGCGCTGGACGAGCTGGGCGTGACCCTGCTCATCGCCTGCCGGGAGCTGGACGCGCTGCCCTTCGCGGCGGAGTGGAGCCGCTTGCTGGGCGAGGTGCCCGGACTGCTGCGCGTGGAAGTGGATCCGCTGGATCCGGAAGGCCTGCGCGAACTGGTGGCCAGCGAACTGGACCCCGAGGCGCCCCGGAACCTGGAGGCGTTGCTGGAGCGCCTGCTGGCGGAATCGGGTGGTCTGCCCTTCCTGGCCGTGCTGCTGCTGCGCCACGCGCGCCGCAGCGGCCTGGTGCGCGCCACGCTGGAGGGCTGGCGTTGCGGAGCGCCGGACGAGCTCTCGCGGCTTTTGCGCGGCGGCCTGGTGGACGAGTTGCTGGCACCGCTGCTGGAGGGCCAGCCGGCGGCCCGCCTCCTGCTGACCTGGCTGCGTGCTGTGGGCCTGCCGGTCAGCCTGGAGCCCCTGCGGCGCGCGGCCCCCGGCCGGGCGGAGATTTGGGAACCGCTGGCGGAAGAGCTGCAGCGCCAGGGCGTGCTGCGCCACCTGCCGGAAGAGGTGGGGACGGGCCGCTGGGAGTTCACCCACGCTCTTTGGAACGAGCTCGCTGGCGAGTGGCTGGAACCCGCCGAGCGCCGTGACTTCCTGCTCCGGGTGGCGGCCGTCCTGGACGAGTCCGACCTGGATCAGCGCGTGCTGCGGGCCGGGCTGCTGGGGCGCGTGGCCCGGGAGTCCGCCAACCTGCCAGCCCGGGAAGAGGCTGTTGACCAATTGCGAGGTCTGCTGGCCAGCCTGGCCGAGGCTGACGCCAACCTGGAGCTGCAGCTGCACCTGGCCAGCGAACTGCGTGGATTGGCCGTGTCACAGGGGGACTACTCGCTGGCCGTCCGCACGGGCGTGCTGGCCAGCCTGGCCATCAACGCGGTCGCCGCGCTGGCCGAGTGGCTGGAGCAGGCGGACTTCGAGCGGCTGGACACCGCGGCGCGCCAGCTGGTCCTGCAGCACATGCCGCGGCACTCGCTGATCCTCAACCGTCCCGCGGGACTGCTGCCCTGGGTGGAGCGCATGGAGGCCCGCGGCGACCTGTGTGACACCGAAAGTGCCGCCCTGCTGCTGACGCGCCTGCAGCGCCGCTACTCGAACTCCGACTGGGAGGACGCCGCGCCGGAGTTCCAGCGGCTGGCGGGCCTGGAACTGCTGCCCGAACAGGTGGCCTGGGCGGACGTGCTGCGCTGTCTGGCGGCGCCCGCCGGCGGGCTGGACGCCCGTGCGCGTTTCCAGGTCCTGGAGAATCTGCTGCGCGAGAAATCCGACCTGCTCAGTGCCGCGCAGCAGCTGAGCATTTTCTTCGAGATGCATAATCTGGCGCACCTGTTCGCCGGTCAACCCCTGCTCAAGCCCTGGCACGATCCGATGGTGGAACAGGCGCGCCGGATGGCGAGCGTCTCCGTGGCCCGTCAGCGCGACAACCTGGCCCGCGTGCTGGCGCTGGTCGGACGCCACGACGAGGCTGAGCGCATGCTGCGCGAGAACCTGGCCTCCTTCCTGCGCCGCCGCTTCTGGACTCCCGCCGCCGAGGACGCGCTCTTCCTGCTCAACTTGTTGAAGCGCCAGCGCCGGCTGGACGAGTCCGCCCGGCTGGTGGAGGAACTGGGAACGCTGCTGGAGCAGCCGGCGACCACCTACACCCAGCGGGCCGTGGTGCTCACCGCCCTGGGCATTGAATGGCGTCTGCTGCGCACGGAGGTGGCCGCGCGGCTGCTGGAGCGTGCCGAATCCTTTATGGAGGACGAGCGTGCCCCGGAACTGAACCTGGCCCTGGGCTACAGCCGGGCTCACGTGCGCGTCCAACAAGCAGAGACAGGCGGCGACTGGGCCGTGGCCGCCGCGGCCTGCGAGGCCATGGTCGAGCAGTATCGCGGGCTGGGTCGCGGAGACGTGGAGATGCTGATCTTCTGCCTCATGCGCGACCGGGCATTGGCGCACCTGCACGGTCCCGATCCCGCCCGCCGTGCGGCGGACTATCTGCCCGCCGTGGCCAGCGCCCGGGAGCGACGCGAGTACGACCTGGTGCGCTTCCAGGTCCTGATTGGCGAACTGGCTCTGGTGACGGGTGAGGACGCCGTGGTGGAGACCGTGGCCGAGTGGCTGGTGGACGTGGAACAGGACGCGGCCCAGGCCGCCGCCTTCCGCGTGGCCGTG
>DYSB01000241.1 GCA_020726405.1 Acetofilamentum sp.
ATTCGCCCACCCCCACCTGGACCGACAATTGGCACTTGAGCACGGAGAGCTCCAGCAGCCCCACCCACGCCTGGAAGGCCGGCAGCGCTACCACGGGCAACTACAGCAACCACGCGGACTGTCGCCTGGTGAGCCCGGCGCTGGAGCTGCTGGACTGGAGTCGTTTGAGCTTCCGGCACCGGATGGCCGCCGAAGTCTCCACGGCCTTCCCGGATTCCGCCTATGACGGCGGCATCGTGGAGATCAGCACGGACGACGGGACCAACTGGGAGCAGGTCTATCCCATGACGCCCTACAACAAGGCCTTCCGCGCGCTCTCCGGCGGCGGCAGCCCGGCCACGCACAACTTTGTCGGCCAGACCCCGTGTTACAGCGGCGTGTTCACCTGGGAGGACGCGGTCTTCGACCTGGCCGCCTACAACGGCCAGACCGTGCGCTTGGCCTTCCACTTCGGCAGCGACAACGGCGGCTCGCTGGAAGGCTGGTACGTGGACGACCTGGAACTGGCCGCGCCCCAGGCGGACTCGGATCTGCCCCGGCCGACCACGCGTCCGGCGGATCATGCCCTGCTCAGTGCCTGGCCCAATCCCTTCAACCCCAGTACGCGCGTCGAGCTGGACCTGCCCCAGGCCGGTCCGGCCCGGCTGGAACTCTACGACCTGCAGGGCCGCCGCGTGCGCAGCCTGCATAGCGGCCCGCTGGCCGCCGGGCGGCACGAACTCCGCGTGGACGGCGCGGGCCTGGCCAGCGGCCTCTATGTCCTGCGGCTGGAGACGCCGCGGGAATCCCAGCACCTGAAAGTGCTCCTGTTGCGCTGATCTTGGTTGGCAAGCTCCAAACCCGGAAATCGAACGGGAGAGGCCTTCACACGAGGGCCTCTCCCATTTCCGGGGCCGGTGACAATGGATGACACACTCCACCGGCCGCCTCGAGTTATCCTTTAGAAAGATGCGAGGCAACCGCTCGGACTGTCATGTTGTGGCGGAAACGACGCAGACTAACACGGGAGGGGACTTGTGAGAGGATCGATCGGTTGGGCTCTGGCCCTGCTGCTGGCCTGGGCGGGACAGGCCGGCGCGCGCGCCAACTACACGGGCTATTCGGGTGCGCCGGGCCGCCTGACCTGCGCCAACTCCTGCCACGGCAGCAGCAACGGCACGGTCAGTGTGACTGGATTCCCCGCGCTCTACACGCCGGGCACGCCTTACACCATCACCGTCGCCAGGACCTCGGGCAGCAACCTGCGCAACTTCAACGGCTCCTGCCGGCTGGGCCAGGGCTCCAGCAACGCGGGCGTGCTCTCCGGCGGCCAGGGAACCTCCACCTACAACGTCAACGGCGAGACCAACGGCATCCACTGCAGCAGTGGCAACCTGGTCAGCTGCATCTTCACTTGGACCGCGCCAGCCCAGGGCGCCGGTACGGCCCGGCTTTACATTGGCGCCTACCAGGGCTCCAGCGATAACGGCCAGACCACAGAACTGACCCTGGTCTCCGAGGAGGGCAGCGCCGGCGAACCCGCACTGGCCATCTCCCAGGTGAGCGTCCTGAATGACGACGACGGCGACGGCCTGGCCGAGGGCGGCGAGAGTGCCGCCCTGCGCCTGAGCGTGGAAAACAGCGGCACCAGCCGAGCGTCCGACATCACGGGCGTGTTGACGACGGATTCGCCCTGGGTGCAGTTCACCGCAACGGAGAGCGACTGGCCCAACATTTCCGCCGGCCAGAGCGCTGAGAATGAGACAGACTTCCTGCTCTTCGTGGATCCCGCCCTGCCCCAGGACACCGTTGTGCCCCTGAGCCTGCTGTTGAACACGGACCAGGGCCCCTTCACGCTGGAGGCCGAACTGGTGGTGCATTGGGAAACACCGGAACCCCTGGACCTGGGCGCTTCCGATGCCGTGGTGCTGAGCGACGATGATGGCGATGGTGTGCTTGAACCGGGCGAGATCTGCACGTTGAACGTCACGCTGCTGAACCACGGCAGCCAGACACTGAGCGGACTCAGCGCTCAGCTCGAGGCGGTGACGCCCTGGCTGGAGGTGCTGGTGTCGGGCGCCGATTTCCCGGATCTGCCCCCACTGAACAGCGCCCAGGCCCTGACGGCCTTCAGCCTGCATCTGTCGGAAGACGCGCTGCCCCTCTATGACGAAGTCCTGGTGTTGCAGGTGAGCAGCGACCAGGGGTCGGGCGCGGCCGTGGTCAGCGTGCCCGTGGGGGCGCGGCAGGAGATCTGGGCCACGGATCTGGAGGCTGGCGCGGACGGCTGGAGCCACTCCGCCGCCGCCGGCTGGAACGATGATTGGCGTCTGACGGAGGCCGGCTTCGGCAGCCCCAGCACGGCCTGGAAGTGCGGCGCAGCGGGCGTCGGCACCTATCAGGACCACCAGGACGCCTGGCTGGTCACGCCCCCCGTGACCCTGCTGCCCTGGTCGCGGTTGGAGTTCCAGCATAGCATGTCCGCCGAGGTCTCCGGCGCCTATCCCGACTCCGCCTATGATGGCGGCGTTGTAGAAATCAGCCTGGACGACGGCGACAGTTGGGAGCAGATCACTCCCCTCTCCGATTATCCCAATGCCTTCCGCCACTTGACAGGTGCCGGCAATCCCACCACGCATCCCTTCCCGGGCGGCACGCCTTGTTTCAGCGGCAGCATCGGCTGGGAGCCCGTGAGCTTCGACCTGCAGGCCTTAGGCGCCGTTCCTGTGCGCTTCCGCTTCCATTTTGGGTCCGACGACGGCACGGCCCTGGACGGTTGGATCATCGATGATCTGCGAGTCTATGGCCTCTTCGAAGACACGGGCCTGGCGGCTCCGGCCGAACGTCCCGCCGCGCTGAGCTTGTTGCCCTCGCAGCCCAATCCCTTCAACCCGGGCACGCGCCTGGCCTGGGAGATGGATCGGGCGGGCAGCGCACGACTGGAGCTGTTCAATTTGCGTGGCCAGTGCGTGCGCCAGCTGGCGCAGGGCGAGTTCAGCGCCGGTCGACACGAATTGCAATTGGACGGCGCAGGTCTGGCCACCGGCGCCTACTGGGTGCGCGTCGAGGCCCTGGGTGAACAGCGCGTGCAGCGCGTGCTGCTGCTCAAGTGAGCGTTTGCTCAGCACATGAAAAGGGCGGCCCCGCGGGGCCGCCCTTTTTGAATGCGTCAGACATGCGTCAGAGCGGTGACTACTTCACTAGGAGCAGCTTGCGCGTCTCGCTTTGACCGCCGGCCTGCAGCGTGTAGAAATAGAGCCCGGCGGGCAACTGGCCAGCCTCGAAGCGCACGTGCTGCGCGCCGCGCGCTGTCAGGCCGTCCACCAGCACGGCCACTTCCTGGCCCATCAAGTTGAAGACGCCGAGGCGGGCCGGGCCCGTCTCCAGCAGCTCGAAAGCAATCTCGGTGGAGGGGTTGAAGGGATTGGGCACCGCGTCCTGCAAGCGGAAAGCCGTTGGCAGATCCGTGGCGCCCACCGTCTGGTCTTCCTCGATGCTGAAATCCGCCCGGTAGAGCAGGCCGCCCGGGCCGCCCTGATCCACGGCGTAGACGTAGAGCCGGTTCAGGCCGGGCTGGAGCAGGTCGCCCACGCTCAGGCCAAGGAAGGTGAAGTGGCTGGTGAAGCTGCCGACCGTGGTGCCGGGAACGGGCTGGCCGTTCAAGTAGACGCCCACGTTGGCGCCGCTGCCCAGCACGTTGTCCACGGCGTAGTGGAAGTCCAGCACGGCCGCGCCCACCGCCGGTGTGGCGACAAAGAACTCCTGGGAGTACAAGGCCGTGCCACCCTCGCCGGCGCCGCCCGGGCCGGTGGAAATCCAGCGCGAGACGCCGTCGCCCAGGTTGGGGATCCAGGCCCCGTGGTTGTTGATCACGGAAGCGGGCGCGCCCAGATCGGCTCCACTGAAATCGGCGGGCGTGAACGCGGCGAGGAAGGGTCCGTTGGCCGGGCCGACCAGCATCTGGATCTCCCCGTCCAGTCCGCCCAGCGGGCCGTTGCCGCTGTGCAACGAGATCGTCTCCAGGGCTCCGGCTGTCCCGGTCAGTGCGCAGATGGACAAAAGGCCGGCCAGTCCGGCACCACGAAGATTCAA
>DYSB01000242.1 GCA_020726405.1 Acetofilamentum sp.
CGCGTCGGTCGCGGCGGCGGTTGGGGCCACGATGCCGGGAGGTTGCGCGCGGCGAGCCGGGACTGGTTCGTCCCGGCCCTCCGCTACGGCAGCCTCGGCTTTCGTCCTTGCAGGTCGAGGTAGTTGTTCCCTTGACACTTGAACCGTTGGACCGTTGACAGCGCGGTTTGTCCTTGGTTGTTGGGCCGGCGTGGCAAGGGCCGGCGGGCGAAGCCAAAGCCAGGCGTGCGCCAGGCATGGCGCTTGAACTGGAGGTGAGTCATGTTATGACAAATCCTACCCTGGGACCCTGGCAGAGGGAACCCAACACCGAGGGGGCAAGGGCGCTGACCCGAAGAGACGGGTCGGAGACGCTCGACGGCGGAACCGGGACTCGGGCGCGAACCCTGGAACGAGAGCAGGTAAGCGGGGCCGTGGTTGCAAGTCGGGAGGTCTCTCCTGCGAAGGAGGGTCTGGTGGAAGCCGTAGGTGTGCAACCGTCTCGAACGCAAGTGAAGCGCCGTAAGGCACAATCGGCGGGTAAGTCGGCGCTCAGCGACGAAGCCCGATATCTGCCTGGGCCGATGGTGTATTGGCGACGAGATGGATGCGAAGTTCAAGCGTTTTACCCTGGGAGGTCTGCTGGGTTCCGGCGCAAGCCGGTAGGCCTGCGAACGCAAGGACAATGGTCGAAGACCCAGCAGAAGTCGGATCACCGCGTAGTACCGGAAGGGTCCCGAAAGGGTCTCCGAACCTGGGAAATCAAGCGCCCGGGGGAGGGAAGGCGGTGACGGTCACGAAACGGATGCGGCAGCCTGAACTGCCCTTCAAGACAGCAGAAAAGCCCAAAGGGAGTCCGGAGGGTCCCGCGGTCGACACGGTGGAGGGCGCACCCGAAACTGTGGGACAGGCGGCGCCGAAGTTGGAGGACAAGGAGAGGAAGGCCGCATCGGCGAGCATGGAAGAGGTTGTTAGGCGATTGGAGTCAGCGTTTCAAAGAGTGGCGTCGAACAAGGGGGCGCCCGGGCCTGACCGGCGGACAATAGAGGAAGTGCGGAAGCACCTGCCCGAGTTGCTGCCGAAGCTGTCCGAAGCGCTGCTGAAGGAGACGTACCGGCCGGGAGACATCCGGCGGGTATGGATACCGAAGGCAGGAGGAGGGGAGCGTGGGTTGGGAATTCCCAACGTGGTCGATCGAATGGTGCAGGAAGCCGTACGGCAGGTGCTTGATCCACTGTACGAGCCGACGTTCCATGAGAGCAGCCACGGGTTTCGACCAGGGCGGAGTTGCCACACGGCAATAGCCGAAGCGTGCAAGCATCTGGACGAGGGGTACGAGTGGGTGGTTGACCTGGACTTGGAGAAGTTTTTCGACCGGGTAAACCATCAGCGGTTAATGTCTCGGCTGGCACAGCGGGTCAAAGACCGTCGGATGCTCGTGCTGATCGGCCGTATGCTGAAGGCGAAGGTAGTGATGCCGGATGGCGTGAAGGTGAGCACGGAGGAGGGAGTTCCGCAAGGGGGTCCGCTGTCACCGTTGCTCAGCAACATCGTGCTGGACGAGTTGGACAGAGAACTCGAAAGGCGCGGACACCGCTTCGTTCGGTACGCGGACGATGCAAATATCTACGTCCGTAGCGAACGAGCTGGGCAGCGGGTGATGGCGAGCATCAAGGCGTTCATCGAAGGGCGCTTGCGCCTGAAGGTGAACGAGAAGAAGAGCGCGGTAGCCCGCCCGGAAGAGCGGCACTTCCTGGGGTTCAGCGTGCGCCGAGCGGCGCTGGACGGAGTAGTGGAAGTGCTGTTGTCGAGGCGTTCGCAAGAACGTCTGGATGCCAGGATCCGAGAGATGACCCCACGCAACTGGGGGAACTCGCTGCGCGAATGTATCCGCCGGCTGAACGGGTATCTCAAAGGATGGCTGGGATTCTTCCGAATCTGCACGGCAGCCACGACGAAGCTGCATCAAGCGGATGCACACATCCGGCGACGGTTGCGTGCAATCCAGATGAAGCAGTGGCGCAGGAAACGCACGATAGCTCAACGCCTCGTGGGTCTGGGAATGAATCGTCGCACGGCATGGCGAAACGTGTATGAAGGCCGAAAGGGTCTATGGACGCTGAGCCTGTACCCCGGCAATGTGGGATGAGGAAGAGACTCCTGTGACTTCGATCTGAGCAGGGAGCCTTTTCCTCCGGTGGTGCGACGGCTGTCGGCAGACGACAGAGGGGAAGTAGTGGGTGCGCACAGCTCCGGCGTTGATGCCCGTGCGCGGTCCATGCAACGATGCGGGGTGAGCGGCCCCGCCGGAGTTCACGCAGCTCGGCGCACCTCCTCTTCAGCCGACGTGCCGCTGGTCTTGCGTGCGAGCCTCACGGGTTCAAGCGGGATGGGGTGGCGTGCCGCAAGCAGGTCGAGCAGCGCGCACAGCGAGCACCGCGACCGGAAACGGTAGTGTCCCTTCTGGCGCTTGCGGAACTCCCGGTTCTCTCGCTCGACGTGGTTGGAGGTCTTCTCTGCGTTCTGGAAATCGAGGTAGCGGGTGAGACGAGCGAAGAGGTCGTTGTTGCGCAGCCGCTCGACGGCCTTTGACAGGCTGGGCGTGCCTTTGAACTGCTCGTCATCAAGGATGGCCCGGCGGCGTTTCTCGGCCAGTTCGTGCGAGTCCGTGGTGGGACCGAACAACTCGTGAAGCTGCACCACGAACCGTCTGAGAACCCCGAGAGGAGGGCACAGGGCGATGGCTTGGTTGAGGGCGGTGCGTTCCGCGTCGCCGAAGCGATTCCTCCTCTCGTCCGGGCGGCGCTCCCGCATGAGGACGAGAAAGCGGGCCGCACGAACCGTCATGCGGTTCTCCCGCTTCCCCTTGTCCTCACGTGGACGTCCGCGTTTCTTCGGACGCCCACGCAGACGCTTGGGCGGCTTCGGCATCGTCTCGTAGAGCTTCCAGAACGCCTCGCCCAGGTCCTGGTTGATCTGCTTGATGAAGTGGAACACGCAGCGCTGGTGCTCGGCCTCCGGCCAGACCTCCTTGATGACCTCGGGATACAGGTCGGAGCCGTCGGTGACCACCAGCGTCGGGGAGAAGCCCGCTGCCTTGAGCTCCTTGAAGAACCGGCGGATGTCATCCTTGGTGGGTGCCCCCTCGCCCACATGCCAGGCCAGCTCAACGTCGTTGAGCGGATCGGTGGCCTTGAGTTGGTACCACGGCCCGTCATAGACTTCATCGACGGCCATCTGCCCCGAGAACGCGGCGGCCGCGGCTCGCCTTCGGCCTTGGACATCGACCAGGCTCCCGGCCTCTCGCAGCCAGTCCAGCACCGTCGTTGCATCCAGCATCGCCAGATGCAGAACCTCGCGGCCAAACTGTGCCGCCGCCTCCATCGACATCTTGTAGCGCTGCACCATCTGCACGACCAGACGCTGGGCCGACACCGCATACTGGGCTGGGGTGTCGTACTCGCCCGGTAGCAGAGCAAACCACCGTTCTCCCGGAGGACAGGTCGGACAGAGGTAGCACCCGACAAGCATCTCTGCGATCGTCTCTCGCAGCAGGTCTGGAAGCCAGTACCACCGGCTTCGGATCTCGTTGCGGGCCGACCACGTCCCACAACGGGGACAGCGCGCCACGTCCGGAGCGCTCTGATGCCTCTTGTGGTGAGCTTCCATCTTCGATAGGTTGATCATGTGCCCCTCCTGGTGGGGTCTGGTGCGGCTTCACACCTTCACCATGATCTCCCAGGGGGGCCGAATCAACCCTCTCGGCTGCCGCCCGCTCGCATTTCCGTGCAGCAAGCTGGTCGCGACCACCCCTTCGTCAGCGAAGTCACAGGAGTCTCCGCTGGACTTGGGGATTTGTCGCGCACGCTGGAAGATCTCGCTCCCTCCCATGGGACCTGCAACACGACCGCTTGCCGTCCCCTCGCCATCCCTGAACAGCGGCCCAGTTCCTGGCGAATTCACTTGCTTTCATCGGCGTTTGTGTGTAGACAGCCGGGCGTTTCCGGTGGTTGTTTGGGGGTGTGACCATGGCAGGACTTGAAGCGGG
>DYSB01000033.1 GCA_020726405.1 Acetofilamentum sp.
CCGGATCCAGCGCCAGCCTGGCGTAGATCTCCGTCGTCGCCCTGGACTCGTGGCCTAGGGTCTTTTGGATCACCTCCAGCGGGGTCCCTGTGTCGATCTGGAAGGACGCCAGGCTGCGTCGCAGGTCGTGCATGTGAAGGTTCTCCAGGCCGGCGCGCTTGCAGATCCGATCCCAGCCAGTCTTTGGGTCCATCATGTGGACGGCCTTGCGCCCGGGCCTGGCCGGGAAGACGTACTCGCCCTTCCCTGCAGTCTGCCGCGCGCGCAGGATTTCCACCACGTATCCACTGAGGACGACGTCCAGCTCCTTGCCGTTCTTCGAGTCGCCAGCCGGCACAATCCACAGCCCACTATCCAGTGACACATCCTGCCAGCGCATGGATATAACGTTGGACTTCCGGGCGCCAGTGAAGAGGGCAACCAGGACGAAGTCGCGGATGTCTGTGTTGGGCTCTTCGTCCACGGCCTTGAAGAAGGCGGGCAACTCGCTCAGCGTTAGACGTCGGCTGCGCTTGACCTCTCGGAAAAAGGTGATGGCGCTGGCTGGGTTGGGCAGGATGAGCTCGCGGTCACGGATCGTGCGATTGATGATGGCGCGCAAGAAGGCCACCGTGCGGTTTGCCAGGTAGTGCCCGTTGTTCTCGCCGACGTGCCTGTGTAGGTCTAGCACGTCTCTGCGGCGGATATCGCGGATGGCGCGCTTGCCAGCCCATGGCTGTAAGACCTTTTCCCAGATGCCGACGCACTGCGTAATAGAGTTTGCCTTGCGATGCTGTTGCAGGTACTCATAGTAGCCTTCAAACGCAGCCGCCAAGGTAAGCTTGGACTCCCTGCCGCGCCGGCGCACCTCTGTGCCCACCGCTTCCCCTTTCACGATCGTCAGGAGAATCTCAGCCGCTTTGCGCCGCGCCACGGGGATCGGGACCTGGGGGTACTTCCCAATGCGAATCTCTTGCTTCTTCCCGTCCACCAGCTTCACGACGTAGAAGGACTTCGCGCCCTTTGCCGTCACCATGACAGCCAAGTGCGGGACCTGCTCATCGTAAAACCACTGCCGATTCCTGGTGGTGGACAGCTCGTCCAGCGCCTTCTGCGTGAACCGAAATCTCTCAGCCATGTTCTCCCCGGTTCTGGGTGATTCTGATGGGCCGCCGGTCCCATGCCGGTCCCATCCTTTTCGCCCGAAGTTAGCGGAAACCGCCCGAAAACGAGGAGTGATTTTGAGACTGAATGCCAACGGAAAGCGTTGACGGGTGGCAATTTAGCCGAGACCCGTGAAGCGCACGTTGCGTCTTGAAATCTGGGCCAACCAAACTCATAATCATTTGGTCGGGGGTTCAAGTCCCTCTGGGCCCACTTCCCCCGCCGCGCATCGCCCATCAGACGCCGGACTGTTTCGTGTCCGCCGGATCCCGGGGTCGCAACGCCACACGACTTCAGCCTGCCATTGAAGATTCCTCTTCTGCGACTTGCTTGTCACGGATTCAACACTTTCATTTTTTGCCAAATGAACAAGTGAGGTCCCCATGGAGGAGACGGCACGGCAACGCGGCCAGGCGATGAGCGGGGTGTTGAAGGCCTTGGCCCATCCCACGCGTCTGCGGATGGTGGAACTGCTGGCCAGCGGCGAGCGCTGTGTCTGCGAGCTGGCGGCCGCGGCGGACACCGACGTCCCCAGCATGTCCCGGCACTTGAGCCAACTCAAGAGCGTCGGCATCCTGGCGGATCGCCGCCAAGGCAAGCAGGTCTTCTATCGCCTGCAGGCACCTTGTCTGTTGGGCTTCCTGCACTGCATCGAGGACGTGGTCCTGGCCCACGGCACGCGACTGGTGTCCCTGGACGCGCTACGCACAAGCGCAACCGTGAGAGGCTCCCGTGAATTGGCGCGTTGAGGGGCGGAACCTGCTGCTGTTGGCGGCGCTGTTCCTGGGCTGCTTCTACCTGCCCGTGGGCCAGGCGCGCTTCGACAGCGCGCTGGTGGAGGCGCTGGAGCTGGTGAAGTGGTACGCCCGGGAGCACGTGCTGCTCTGCCTGGTGCCGGCCTTCTTCATCGCCGGGGCGATCTCGGTCTTCGTCAGCCAGGGCTCGGTGATGCGCTACCTGGGGCCGCAGGCCAACCGCTGGCTGGCCTACGGCGTGGCCTCCGTCTCGGGCACCGTGCTGGCGGTCTGCTCCTGCACCGTGCTGCCGCTCTTCGCCGGCATCCACCGGATGGGAGCGGGCCTGGGACCGGCCACGGCCTTCCTCTACTCGGGACCGGCCATCAACGTGCTGGCCATCGTGATGACGGCCCGCGTGCTGGGCCTTCAGCTGGGCGTCGCCCGGGCCGTGGGGGCTGTCGTGTTCAGCCTGGTGATCGGCCTGCTGATGCACCTCATCTTCCGCAGGGACGAGGAGCAGCGCGTGGCCGCCGCCCTGCAGCTGCCGCCGGAAAGTCCGTCCCGCCCTCTCTGGCAGAACGCGCTCTTCTTCTTCACGCTTTCCGCCATCCTGGTGTCCGCCACCTGGAGCCAGGCCGAGGGCGTGGGGCTCTGGTCGGCCATCGGCCGGGCCAAGTGGACGCTGACCAGCCTGTTCGCCGCCGGCCTGGGCCTGCAGCTGGCTCTCTGGTTCGGGATCCGCCCCTGGAAGGTCCTCCTGGCCGTGGCGGCGGTGGGCGGCAGCGCGCTGGCAGCGCCGGGTCTGCCGCTGCTCCCTTTCAGCGTGGGATTGCTGGGTCTGTCCGTGGCCACGGCCAGCAGCAAGGGCGAGGCCGCCGACTGGTTCGAGGCCTCGTGGGGCTTCACCAAGCAGATCATGCCCCTGCTGCTGGGGGGCGTGTTCGTGGCGGGCCTGCTGTTGGGGCGGCCGGGCCACGAGGGCCTGATCCCCAACGCCTGGGTGGCCGGCGCGGTGGGCGGTAATTCCATGGGCGCCAACCTGTTCTCCGCCGTGGCAGGGGCCTTCATGTACTTCGCCACGCTGACGGAAATCCCCATCCTGCAGGGTCTGGTGGGCAGCGGGATGGGCCAGGGTCCGGCGCTGGCACTACTGCTGGCAGGCCCGGCCCTCAGCCTGCCCAGCATTCTGGTCATCCGCAGCGTGCTGGGCTGGAGAAAGGCCCTGGTCTACATCGTGCTGGTGGTGGCGATGTCCACGTTGACCGGCCTGCTATATGGACTCTGGGCCGCCTGAGCACGGCCCTCATGCTGCAAGGAGATTCGTAATGCTGCTGCAGATCCTGGGCACGGGTTGCCCCAAGTGCAAGCAACTGTCCGAGCGCGCGGAGAGCGCGGCCCGGGAGTTGGGTCTGGACTACCAACTGGAAAAGGTCACCGACATCAACCAGATCCTGGCCTTTGGCGTGATGATGACACCGGCCCTGGTGGTGGACGGCCAGGTTCGGTTGGTGGGTAAAGTGCCGGACGTGGCGGACTTGAAGGCCCTGCTGGGCTAAATCGGGAGAGGACCCATGACTCGCAAGACCTGGATCCTGCTGGCCCTGCTGGCATTCGTGCTGGCCAGCCTGGGCAAGGTGGCCGTGACACACTGGCTGCCCCGGCAAGACGCTGCGACGGAGAGCGCCACCCCGACCGAGCAACTCGCCGCTGCCCAGCCCTCGCTTCCGGCAGTGGCGGCCTCGGCAACTCTGGAGACGCCCAGCGAAGTGGCCCGGCCAGCGACCTCAGCCGCAGTCCCTGCCGGGAAACCGACCACGATTGTCGCTCCGCAAGCGGTCCAGGCGCAGAGTCTGGAGCTCCAACCAGGCACGACTCCCGCAGCGACGCCGGACCCGGCCCGGATCATCGTCTACTACTTCCACGGCGCCGTGCGCTGCAAGACCTGCCGCACCATCGAGGACACGGCCCGGGAGGCCCTGGACGAAAGCTTCAGGCGCGAAACCGCCAGCGGCCAGGTGGAGTGGCGACTGGTGAATGTGGACGATCCTAAGCACGAGCACTTCGTCGAGGACTACCAACTGACCATGCGCAGCATCGTGCTCTCGCGGCTGGAGAATGGCCGGGAGACCTCCTGGCGCCGGCTGGACTGGGTCTGGGAGCTGGTCAAGGACCACGACGCCTTCCTGCTGCAATTCCAGAAAGAGCTGCGAGGACTGCTGGAGGGCAGGAGTTGATGGAATCGCTGACCCTGGCCCTGGGCTCGGCCGTCTGGCTGGGCCTGCTCACGTCGATCAGCCCCTGCCCGCTGGCCACCAACGTCGCGGCCGTCTCCTTCGTGGCGCGTCACCTGGGCGATCCGCGCCGAGCCTTCCTGGCGGGCCTGCTCTACGCCCTGGGCCGGACCGTGGCCTACGCCTTGTTGGGTATCGTTCTGGTGAAGGGCCTGCTGGCCGCGCCGGGCCTCTCCCAGGTGCTGCAGAAGCAGCTCAATTTGCTGCTGGGTCCGCTGCTGATCGTGGTGGGCCTGGTCCTGCTGGAATGGATCACCTTCGGCGCCTTCGGCGGCCGGGCGGGCAGCGGCCTGCAGCAGCGCGTCCAGCGGATGGGGATCTGGGGTTCCGCCCTGCTGGGCCTGGTCTTCGCCCTTTCCTTCTGCCCCACCTCGGCCGCGCTCTTCTTCGGCAGCCTGCTGCCCCTGGCCCTGCGCCACGAATCCAGCCTGCTGCTCCCGGCCGTCTTCGGACTGGCCACGGGCCTGCCCGTGTTGGGCTTCGCCACGCTCATCGCCCTGGGCGCCAACCGGCTGGGCCAGGCCTTTCAGCGCGTGACGGTCTTCGAACTCTGGGCACGCCGGGCCACGGGCATCCTGTTCATCGGGATCGGCCTGTGGTTCTCCGTCACCCGCATCTGGCTCTGAGCGAAAAGTCACTCTCGCGCCCTTGACAACCCCGCCTCCAATTGGTTCTTTCGTTTCGTTATTTAGCTAATCAACGAAACGAAACATGAACCAGACTCTGGACATCCTCAAGGCCCTGGCCGACGGCAACCGGCTGCGCATCCTGGCGGCCTTGCTTCAAGCGGAGGAACTCTGCGCCTGCCAGCTCATCGACATGCTGGGGATCAGCGGAGCCACCACCAGCCGGCACCTGGCCCTGCTCGGCGCGGCGGGCCTGATCGAGGGTCGCAAGCAGGGGCGCTGGAGCTACTTCCGGCGCGGACCGCTCTTGCGCGAGGCCTCGCCGCTGGCGGACTGGCTGCGCGCCCGCTTGACGGAATCCGCCGAGCTGGCCGCGGACCGCGCCAGCCTGACGGCCATCCTCTGCTGCCGCCCGGAGGAGATCTCCAGCCGGCAGCGCCAGGTTCGGTGCTGCGGATGAATGCACAACCGGGAGAATCCATGACGAAAACCCGCCTGCTCTTCCTCTGCACCGGGAACTCCTGCCGCAGCCAGATGGCCGCGGGCTGGGCCCGGGCGCTCAAATCCGCCCAATACGACGTCTGCTCTGCTGGAATCGAGGCCCACGGACTGAATCCGCTGGCCGTCCGGGTGATGGCCGAGGCCGGCGTGGACATCGGCGGCCAGCCCTCGCGGCGGCTGGACCAGCTGCCCGGGCTGGACTTCGACCTGGTGGTGACTGTCTGCGGACACGCCCATGAGAGCTGCCCGCTCTTTCCGGGCGCGGCCCGGGTGATCCACCGCGGCTTCGACGATCCACCCCGGCTGGCGGCCGAGCTGCCGGACGAGGAGGCGCGCCTGGCGGTCTATCGCCGCGTGCGGGACGAGATCCGCGAGTTCGTGGCCGGGCTGCCGGGCTCGCTTGAGACTTGAGCCCGAGCGGTCGGTTGTGACACAAATAGTCCAGGGCGCCGTGCGCGAGCGCTATGCGAAGATCGCCACGCTGCAGGGCGGCTCCTGCTGCGGCGGGGGCAGCTCCTGCTGCGGCGTCGACGAGATGGCCGCCACCAGCGCCCAGTTGGGCTATCCCAGCGCCGAGCTGTCCGCCGTGCCCGAGGGCTCCAACCTGGGCCTGGGCTGCGGCAATCCGCAAGCCATCGCCGCGCTCAAGCCGGGCGAGACCGTGCTCGACCTGGACGCCTACGGCGGCTGCGTGGCGGGCGCCGCGCAGGTGGGGGACGTGGAGGAGCTGCTGCGCGCGGCGGGCTTCCGCGACGTGCAGGTCCGGGTGAAGGAAGAGAGCCGCGCCTTCATCCAGGAGTGGTTCCCGGGCAGCGGAGCCGAGGCCTACGTTGCGTCGGCCACCATCGAGGCCCGGCGCTAAACGACCCCAGTCGTCTGTCTCACGCAGGAGAATCGACCATGACCAAGACCGTGCTCCCGACAGAGTCCCGCCACATGAGCAGCCTGTTCGAGCGCTGGCTGACCCTCTGGGTCCTGCTCTGCATCGCCGCGGGCATCCTGCTGGGCAAGGCCGCGCCGGGGCTGGCGCGCAGCCTGGATAGCCTGTCCATCTCGGTGGGCGGGGCGCCGGTGATCTCCGTGCCCATCGCCATCTGCCTCTTCCTGATGATGTACCCGATCATGGTGAAGATCGACTTCGGCGCCGTGCTGAAGGCCGGACGCAGCACCAAGCCCGTCCTGCTCACGCTGTTCGTCAACTGGGCCATCAAGCCCTTCACCATGACGGCCATCGCCAGCCTCTTCCTGGGCGTGCTGTTCCGCGGATTCATCGGCGCCGAGGCCACCGATCTGGTCAAGCTGCCCCTGGGGCTGGACCTGCCCGTGGGCGCCCTGCACGGCGCCGGACGCGTGGTGCTGCACGAGGGGCTGAAGATGCTGGAGATCCCGCTCTGGCGCAGCTACCTGGCCGGCGCATCCTGCTGGGCGTGGCGCCCTGCACGGCCATGGTGCTGGTCTGGGGCTACCTGGCCCGCGGCAACGACGGCCTGACCCTGGTGATGGTGGCTGTGAACTCGCTGACCATGCTCGTGCTCTACGGCGCGCTGGGCGGCTTCCTGCTGGGCGTGGGCCGGCTGCCCGTCCCGTGGCAGGCCCTGCTGCTCTCGATCCTGGTCTACGTGGCGCTGCCCCTGGCGGCGGGCTGGCTCTCGCGGCGCTGGATCCTGGCGGCCAAGGGCGAGGCGTGGTTCCAGCAGCGCTTCCTGCCCTTCCTGACCCCCGTCACCATCACGGCCCTGCTGGCCACGCTGGTGCTGCTGTTCTCCTTCAAGGGCGAGGTGATCGCCGCCCATCCGCTCACCATCCTCTGGATCGCCGTGCCGCTGTTCCTGCAAACTGTGCTGATCTTCGCGCTGGGGTACGGGCTGGCCCGCTGGCTGCAGCTGCCCTACGCGGACGCCGCCCCGGCGGCGCTCATCGGCGCCAGCAACCACTTCGAAGTGGCCATCGCCACCGCCGTGATGCTGTTCGGACTCTCCTCGGGCGCCGCGCTGGCCACCGTGGTGGGCGTGCTGATCGAAGTGCCCGTCATGCTGCTGCTGGTGGAGGTCTGCAAGCGCAGCGCACCCTGGTTCGACCAGCCTGGCACTGCCCAAAGTTGAACAGAGCGGACACGATCCAACTATAAAACAGGTTCAGACAAGGGGGTCGCCACCAGCGATCCCCTTGTTTTACAACTTCTTCTGCCTTCTACTCTCGTCGATCCACCACTTGCACGAATCATGCAGGCGCGGGTCGAGTCGAGAAGCAGCCATCAGGCACAGCTTACCATGAACGCACAGTTGCAACGCGCGGTCGACCCCCGGACGCAGGGCCATGCCTGTTCGTCACGGCTCGACAGCCCACAGAAAGGCGCCTCTTCATGAGGACGACGCTGACTCTTGCCCTGGCCCTGACGACGACCCTCGTCGCGCAGGCCACCGTGCCCGGCACCAGCGCCACTGCTCAGGCAAACGCGGACCACGATCTCAGCACGGTGGTCATCACCGAGACCGGTCAGATCACCCTCTCCTCCGACGGCCTGGGCGTTCTGTCCCCCGGCGGCCTGATCCAGGTTGACAAGCCCAGCGCTGGCGCCACCGTGCGCAGCGCTTACCTGGCCGCGGCGAGCACGGGTTACTCGGGCTACATCATCCCCGACGGCTGCATCACGCTGGAGGGTTCGGCCGTCACCTGGAGCGCCTTCGCCTCCACGCCCTATTCCTTCGAGAACTTCTGGGGCGACGTCACGGCCATCGTCGCCGCGGCGGTGAACCCGGAGGCGGCGGGCATCATCGATCTGGAGGTGGGGAAATGTGACACGGGCGCCATCGACGGCGTGGCTCTCTACGTGATCTTCGACGATCCGGCCACCGCCATCACGCGCACGGCCGTGATCGCCTTCGGCGCGCAGGCCTCCGGCGGCGACCAGTTCAACATCGGCTTCGACCAGCCCGTGGACGTGGACGCCAACACGGTGATCGAGATGGGCTTGGCCATCTCCTACAGCTACCAGGCCAACAGCTGCCAGACCAGCTTCGTCGACGTCAACGGCCTGCGCCTGACTTCCGCCGCCGGCGGCAACGACGACGGCGACTATGCCGACGGCGCGCTGATGACGGTGGGCGGCATCGGCGACAGCCGCAGCAATCCGGCGGATCCCAACTTCGCCTGCGTGGGCGAGGCCACTTTCTACGACGACGAGCTCTACGACATCGCCGGCTACGTGGTGGACGGCGACACGCAAGTCACGGTGAACACGGTCAACCCCGACCTGACGGACAACATCTTCGTCGCCCACCTGCTGCTGGACTTCGCCGCGGTGGTGGACGAGGGCGCCGTGCTGACGCCGGCCCAGGCCGTCAACTGCCTGTGCGAGCCGCACACCGTCACCCTGACGGTGCAGAACGACAACGGCGATCCCTTGGCGAACACCCCGGCAGCCATCTGGGTGGAATCCGGTCCCGGTGCCCCCGCCTTCTTCCAAGGTTTGACCAACGGGGCAGGCCAGATTTCCCTGACCTACACCAGCTGCGTCGAGGGCCTGGATGTCATCGTCGGCAACTTCTTCAACAGCGCCGGCGAATGGGAACTGAGCAACCGCGCCACCAAGCTGTGGGAGCGTTGCGACGTGGGCGCGGACGAGACGCCGGCGGGCTTCGCCCTGGCGCAGAACGCGCCCAACCCCTTCAACCCGGCCACGACCATCTCCTTCAGCCTGCCTGAGACGGGCGCGGCCACCCTGTTGGTCCACAGCCTGACCGGCGCGCTGGTGCAGAGCGTCGACCTGGGCCTGGCGCCCCGCGGTCTGAACAGCATCACGGTCGACGGCTCGAACTTGGCCAGCGGCGTCTATCTCTACACGCTGCAGAGCGAGTTCGGCAGCCAGACCCGCAAGATGGTCCTGCTGAAGTAAACCACCACCCGGCGTGCGCGTCACCGGTCAACGGGGGCATGTCACAGCGATTCGGACATGAAAAAGCCCCCCGTGGCCTGGCCGCGGGGGGCTTTTGTCTCACGGCGCCGGGGGTCTCAGGGCAGGCGCAACTGGTGCAGAACCAGCGCCGAGCCCAGCCGGGAGCCCGCCACCTCCAGCGGGGCCGCCCGCGGCACCAGCTCAAGGTGGCGCACCAGCAGGATGGGCAGCGGATGGCCGGGCCGCACGGCCAGATCCAACTCGCGCACGCCCTGGGCGCGCAGCTCCTGCAGCATGGTCCGGGCCGCCTTCTCGCCAAAAGGCCGGTAAAGCGTGCGTTCCCGGGCCAGCCAGGGATGGTCGCCCAACAGATAGGGTTCGGTGGTGGCCAGCACGGGCGCCCGCAGAACCGCCAGCTGCGCGTCCTGCCGCTGCACCAGCTCCCGGCGTCCGGCCAGCAAAAGCAGCGAGACGAGCTGGGCGCTCAGCGCCAGGCCCAGCAGCAGACGGCGCGGCCAGCCGGCGGACTCCCGCTGCAGGAACCACAGCCCCAGCGGCAGCAGGGCCGGCAGGAGCAGGCGCGGTCCCCAATGGAAGCCCTGATTGACGGGACTGAGCAGGATCACGACCAGCAGAAAGGCGGCCAGCAGCGCCAGCTCCGGCTCGAGGCCCCGGCGCCAGTCCGGGCGCAGGGCCCGCAGCAGCGCGGCCACGGCTAGCGGTGCGGCCAGCAGCAGGCCCCAGCTGGGCAGGAGCTGGTCGCTGGCCGTCGCCTGCTGGAGGCCAAAGGCAAGTCCCGCGACTAGCCAGGCCAGCAGAGCAGGCAGTTCCAGGCGCGGCCAGCGCTGGGCGGCCACCAACCCGAGCAGCAGGCCCGCGCCCAGCCAGGCCCAGGCGCCGGCCGGAACCGGCAACAGGAAGGAGGCCAGGTTCTGCAGCGGGTGCCAGCCGCCCTGGGCGAAGTTGGTGCGCACCTGCAGCCAGAGCCAGCTGCCCGTCAGGGCGTGATGGAGCAGCAGCCCCGCCGCGCAGCCCGCCAAGGAGAACAGCCGGCGCGTCCAGCCGCGCAGCAGGAACAGCCCGCCGACCCAGATCAGCAGCAGCTCCGGCCGCAGCCAGGGCAGCAGGCCGTGGGCCAGGGAGACCCAGTGGGGCCAGGGCCGGCGCCGTTCCCGCAGGAGCAGCAGGACCAGCAGGCTGGCCAGGGTGAATTCCCAGGAGATGCCCAGATAGAAGAGCACGGGCGAGGCCAGCAGGGCAGCCAGCCAAGGGCTACGCCACCCGCTGACTTCGTCCGGAGCCGTGGCCTGCGCGAGGCGCTGCGCGGCCCAGGCCAGTCCCAGGGCCGAAAGCAGGGCCAGCAGTGCGGGGCCCAGCTCCCCCAGCCGACTGAACAGCCAGAGCAGGGCCAGGTAGATGGGCGGGAAGACCAGCAGCGGCCCCTGCCCGCGCCACTGGACAAAGGGTTCCAACACGGGGTAGAGCGGCGCCTTGAGCGGGGAGGAGGGCTGCACGGCGCCCGCGTTCAGCACCGCGTCCAGTTCGGCCACGCGGCCCAGCTCCGGCCCGGAGGCCGCCAGCAGCCGCAGGCCGTCGTCCAGGCACCAGGGCCGTCCAGCGCCCGCAGCCAGCCAGAGCAGCAGCAGGACCGCGCCCGCGCCGAGGATCCAGTCATCACGCTTCATGCCTTGTGTTCCTTGCCGCTTGCCCGCATTCCCTCACAAGGTAGGCAGCCGGCAACGCAATCGCCGGCCCGGCGCCACAGCTGGCGGGCCGGGCGCCGGAC
Organism: Acetofilamentum sp.; assembly: GCA_020726405.1. Taxonomy (GTDB): domain Bacteria; phylum CAIWAD01; class CAIWAD01; order CAIWAD01; family CAIWAD01; genus CAIWAD01. The sequence continues at coordinate 10,980 of DYSB01000033.1, forward strand.
TGTTCCGGGGTCGGCATCCGTCAGCATGCCTGACTGCGCTGTCAAAGAAAAGCCCCCGCTGGTGGTCGCGGGGGCCGGTTTCACTTGTCCTTGGCCTCATCCTTGGGATTCACTTGGCAGGACCCGCCCGCCGGGCCGGACATTCACGTCCCGATGCCCAGGCGGGGCAGGATGACCCGCTGGAGGAGGATCCACACGCCCACAAAGGCCAGGATCTGCAGGAGATCTTTCATCGGCCCCTTCCACTTTCTTGTCGTCTGGCGGGATTCCATTTCACGCCACTCCATTCGCCGTTTCGTTGACCAGCAGGCGCCGGGACTGCGCGAGCAGCCGCTGCTCGTCGGAGAGCCGCCGTTCGATGGTCCGCCCCACCACGCCGCAGATCTCGAACAGCCCGGGATCGTCGATGGCGTAGATGATGCTGTGCCCCTCGCGCCGGCAGCGGACCAGGCCGGCCTGGCGCAGCACGCCCAGATGCTTGGAGACGTTGGCCTGGCTGCCCGCCGTCTCGCGCACCAGCTCGCCCACGCAGCGCTCCCCGTCCATCAGCAGGCTCAGCACCTGCAGGCGCAGCGGATCGGCCATGGCCTTCAGCACCTCGGCGATAAGAGTGAAGAACTGGGCCCGTTCCTCCCGTTCCATGTCAAGCTCCCTTCCGGCCACAGCAGCCTACATCACCACAGTAACATCCCAGTGCAGAAGTTTGATGTGCTCCCGGCACTGGCTGCAGTAACGCAGCAGCATCAGAACCAGCGCGTCGATGTGCTCGTCGGGCACCAGCACCTGGATGATCGCGCTGCTCTCCGGCCAGGCGGCGGAATCCAGCCGCGGACCCGTGCTGCCCAGCCCGCGCACGTGGGGAATCTCGGTCCAGCCCTGGATGCCCTCTTTCTGGAGCACCAGTTCGAACTCTTCCTTGCGTCGGTTGTCGACGATGGCCATCAGCATCTTCATGGCGCGCTCCTACTCCTTGACTCCGGCCTTCCGCAGCATCCACATGGCCGGGCACCAACCCGAGACCGCGCTCTGCAGCTGGTTCAGCCCCACGAAGGCCGTGAACCAGAGCCAGCCCGGATGGACCCAGTGGGCCAGCGCCAGCGAGAGCAGGGTGAAGAAGCCGGCCATTCCGCGCAGTACGGCATGCATGTTCATGTTCATCTCCTTCAACGGGTCCCGGCCTCCGCGGCCGGACCCAAGTGAATCACTCCTGATCCATGACGACCGCGGTGCCCGCCGCCTTCAGGTACATGTAGTAGAGCAGCGGGATCACCACGAGGGTGAGCGCCGTGGACACCAGCACACCGGCGATCAGCGAGACCGCCAGGCCCTGGAAAATCGGGTCGAGGTAGATCACGCCCGCGCCCACCACCAACGCCAGGGCCGTCAGCAAGATGGGCCGGAAGCGCACGGCGCCCGCCTTCATCACGGCGTTCTCCAGCTCCTCGCCGCTGCGCAGCTCCAGGTTGATGAAGTCCACCAGCAGGATGGAGTTGCGCACGATGATCCCCGCCAGCGCGATGAAACCGATCATCGAGGTGGCCGTGAAGAAGACGCCCAGCACGGCGTGGCCGGGCAGGATGCCGATCAGCGTGAGCGGGATGGGCGCCATGATGATCAGCGGCGTGATGAAGGAGCCGAACCAGCCCACCACCAGCACGTAGATCAGCACCATCACCACGGCGAAGGCGATGCCCATATCGCGGAAGACCTCGTAGGTGATGTGCCACTCGCCGTCCCACTTGAGCGCGTAGCGCTGGCTATTCTCCGGCATGTGCGTGCTCATCACCTCCAGCGGCATGCCGTCGGGGGCCGTGATGGCCTCCACGCGCTCATTCATGTTGAGGATGCCGTAGACCGGCGACTCGGCGCTGCCGGCCACCTCGCCCAGCACGTAGGTGACGGGTTGGAGGTTTTTGTGATACAGCCAGCTCTCGCGCTGCCGCTCCTCCACACGCACCAGCTCGGCCAGGGGGACCATCCGCCCGTCGGCGGCGTGAATGGTCAGGTCCAGCAGATCCTCCACGCGGCTGCGCTGGCCGCGATCCAGCTGCAGGCGCAGCGGCACGGCGCCGCGCTCGCGCTCCACGTGCAGCAGCCCGGCATCCGTGCCGGCCAGGGCCAGGCGCAGGGTGCGGGAAATCATCTCCGCCGTGATCCCGCTGCGCATGGCTTTCTCGCGGTCGATGACCAGCTCGGCCCGGGGGGCGTTCTCTTCCACCATCCAGTCCACGTCGACGATGCCCTCCGTGCCCTGCATGATGTCGCGGACCTGGCGCGCCACTTCCACGCGCTTCTGGTCGTCGGGGCCGTAGACCTCGGCCACCATGGTGGAGAGCACGGGCGGTCCGGGCGGCACCTCGGCCACCTTCAAATTCACGCCGTGGCGATCGGCCACGGGCTTGAGCAACTTGCGCACAGCCTTGGCGAATTCGTGACTGGGCTGGTCGCGCAGGTGCTTGTCCACCAGGTTGACCTGGATGTCCGCCTGGTTGGCGGCCCGCCGCAGGTAGTAGTGGCGGACCAGGCCGTTGAAGTTGAAGGGCGCGCTGGTGCCCACGTACACCTGGTAGTCGGTGACCTCGGGCAATGTGTTCAGCAGCTGGGCCATGTCGCGCGCGGCGGCGTTGGTGCGTTCCAGCGTGAAGCCTTCGGGCGCGTCGATGACGATCTGCAGCTCGCTCTTGTTGTCGTAGGGCATCATCTTCACCAGCACGGCGCGCATGGGCACCAGGGCCATGGAGAGCAGCAGCAGGGTCACCACGCCGCCCAGGGCCAGCAAGCGCACCTTGGGCTTGCGCAGCAGCGGACGCATCAGGTTGGCGTAGGCCCGGTGGAAGCGGCTTTCCTCTTCAGTCTCGTCGTGCGGCTGATGCTGGACGCCCGTGCCGTCCTTGGCCGCGTTGCGGTTGAATAGCCGGTAGGTGAGCCAGGGAGAGACCACAAAGGCCACCACCAGGCTGAAGAACATGGCCGCCGAGGCATTGACCGGGATGGGCCGCATGTAGGGTCCCATCAGCCCGCTCACGAAGGCCAGGGGCATCAGTGCGGCGATCACCGTGAAGGTCGCCAGGATGGTGGGGTTGCCCACCTCGTCCACGCCGAAGATCGTGGCGTGGCGCGCGCCCGTCCACTTGAGCTGGTAGTGCCGGTGGACGTTCTCCACCACCACAATGGCGTCGTCCACCAGGATGCCGATGGAGAAAATCAGCGCGAACAGTGTGACACGGTTCAGCGTGTAGCCGAAGAAGTAGCTGGCCGCCAGAGTCAGCGCCAGCGTCACCGGCACGGCCACCAGCACCACCACGGCCTCCTTTTTGCCCAGCATCAGGCCCATCAGGAGCACCACGGAGATGGTGGCCAGCAGGACGTGGAAGATCAGCTCGTTGGACTTCTCGCCGGCCGTGGCGCCGTAGTCGCGGGTCTTGGTGATGATCACGTCGCCCGGGATCACGCGGCCCTTCTGGCTCTCGATCAGGCGGTCCAGGTCGGCCACCAGGGACACGGCGTTGGTGCCGGGCTTCTTGGAGATGGCGATGGTCACGGCGGGCGTGTCCATCCCCGGCTGCACGCCCTTCTCGCCGGCGGCCGGACCGGTGCCCATCCAGACGTACTGGACGGGATCCTCGGGACCGTCCGTCACCTCGGCCACGTCGCGCACGTAGACCGGCCGGCCCTGGTAGACGCCCACCACCACGTCGCGGACCTCGTCGGCCGTGTGCAGGAAGTCGCCCACCTGCACCTCCAGCTCGCGGTCCAGGCTGGCCATGTTGCCGGCGGGCAAGCTCCAGTTGGCGCCCTGCAGCGCCTGCCAGGCCTGCAGGAGGCTGGCGTTGAAGGAGCTGAGGCGGTTTTTGTCGAAGGTGATCCTGACCACGCGCTGCTGGCCGCCCAGCACCGTGGTCTGGGCCACGCGGTCGTGCCGGGTCAGCAGGGCGCTGAGTTCGTCGGCCACACTGCGCAGCTCGCCCGGGGACTTGCCCGGACCCCAGAGTGTGTAGGCCGCGGCCGGCACATCATCGATGGTGACCAGCTTGACCAGCGGCGGCAGCGTGCCCGCCGGCATGCGGTCCATGGCGCCCATCAATTTGGCGTGCACGCGCAGCACGGCCTGGTCGGGATCGGTGCCCACCTTGAAGCGCACAACCACCATGCCGCCGGAGGGCATGGACGTGGAGTAGACGTATTCCACGTTCTCGATCTCGTAGATCAGTTTCTCGGCGGGTGTCATCACCCGCTGCTCGACTTCCTTGGCGCTGGCGCCCGGGAAACCCAGCATCACGTCCACCATGGGGACCTTGATCTGCGGCTCCTCCTCGCGCGGCGTCACGGCCACGGCGAAGAAGCCCAGCAGCAGGGCTGCCACCACCAGTAGGGGCGTCAGTTTCGAGTCCAGGAAGGCGCCGGCGATGCGGCCCGAGATACCGATGCTGCGCCGACTCATCTTCACGCGCAGCGCATCGCGCTGCAACTCGCTCAGGGAGGGGACCTCCGGCGTGGAGCCCTCGGCTCCGGAACCGGCCACCCGCTGCTCCTCGTCCGGCAGATTGGGATTGTGCTCGCTCATGCCCTGCTCCTTAGTTGGCCTGGATGGGCGTGCCATCGGTGATGGGCGCGCGCAGCGGGCTCACCAGCCGGTCTCCGACGTTCAGTCCGCTCAGCACTTCCAGCCGCTCGCCCTGTGTGGCGCCCACGGTGACCGCCCGGGTGCGCGCCAGGCCCTGGGCGTCCACCACCACCGCCAGGCTCAGGCCGCCGGTCTGGAGGATCGCCGCGGCGGGCACCAGCAGGGATTGGCGGGCGGCGCCGGGCAGGACGGCTTTGCCGCTCAGGCCGCTCATCACCTGGCTGGAGGCCAGCTCGACGCGGACGCTGAGCGTGTGGGTGGCCGTGTCGGCGGCGGGGACGATCTCCACCACGCGACCCTGGATCACGCCCAGGTCGGGTCGGCTGTCCAGGGTCACGGGCAGGGCCATGCCCACTCTCACGTGGGGCGCGTCGGCCTCGCGGACGGCGAGCACCAGCCGGCGGCCGGACTGGGACTGCAGGCGCAGCAGCGGCCGGCCCGGGGCACAGAGGTCGCCCAGATTGACCATCCGCTCCACCACCACGGCGTCGAAGGGGGCCCGCACGGCGCTCTCGTCGGCCACGCTACCCGCGGCCGCCACGGCGCCCTGGGCCTGGGCCACGGCGCCCTGGGCCTGCTCGAACTGCATGCGGGCCATGTCCAGCTCCAGCTCAGAGCAGGAGGCCTTCTCGTGGAGTTTCTGGAAGCGTTCGAAATTGCGCTGCGCCAGGGAGAGCGCAGCCTGGGCCTGGGCCTGGGCGCCCTGGGCCTGGGCCAGCTGGCCGTGGCTCAAGTCCTGCTGGATGTCCAGCAGCAGATCGCCCTTGCGCACGCGGTCACCGGCGGAGGCCAGCACCTTGACCACCGGGCCCATGGCGCGGCTGGAGAGGAAGGTCTCCTGCTCGGGCATCACCACGCCTTGCAGCTCGATGGGCCGAGGCGCGTTGGTGGCTTCCACCGTGACCAGTCCGGCCTTGACCGGCGCCAGGGCGGGAGTCACGGATTTCTTGTGCTCCTGGCCGCAGCCGATCAGCAGGACGGCCAGCGCGGCGACGGACAGATTCCGCAGCGTCTTCATTTGGACATCTCCTCTTCGAGCTTGACGATTTCCTGGCCGGCGGCGTGACGCAGGCGGAAGCCCGCCATGTGGCCGTCGTAGCGGGCCACCAACTCGCGCACCTCGGCCTCGCGCAGGGCGGTCTCGGCATCCAACAAGTCGATCATGCGTGATACACCCTCGCGGAAGCGGTCCTCCACCACGCGCAGATTCTCGCGCCCGGCCGTCAGGGCCTGTTCCGCCCCCTGCCGGCTGAGCCGCGCGGTCTGCAGATCGCCCCAGTGCTGCTGCAGTTCCAGCCGCACGCCCTCCTGGAAGCGCTCCACGTCCTGCCGGCCAGCGCGGTATTCCTGCCGGGCACGCGCAAAGCGGGCACGGTCACTACCGCCGCGGAACACGTTGAGGGAGAGGGCGGCCTTGATGGAATAGCTGCCTTCGTCGGTGCCGAAGGCCGTGTCGTCGTACCAGTCATAGCCGGCCTGCAGGCCCAGGGTGGGCAGGAAGGCGGCGCCCGCCACCCACTCCTCCAGTTCGCCGGCCTTGAGCTGCTTGCGCGCGGCGGCCAGATCCGGCCGGCCACCCAGGGCCTGCTCCGTCCAGGCGCCCAGGTCGTCGCCAGCTTCCGGCAGCGCGGGAGTGGCCTCGAGCTTGTGCATGGTGCGCAGGTCCAGCCCCAGCTGGAAGTTGAGCGCCGCCTGGGCCAGCGCGGCGCCGTTCTCCGCCCGCAGCACCAGCTCGTTCATCTGGGAGAGTTGAACCTCGGCGCGCAGCACGTCGCTGGCCACCAGGAAGCCCACGTCCTGATAGTCGCGGGCCATCTCCACGTGGGCCTTGGTGGTGGCGCGGGCGCGCTCCAGCAGGTCGCGGTATTCGCGGGCCTTGGCCAGGTTGGTCCAGGCCGTGGCCACGTCGAAGTCCACCTGCCGGCGTTCGCGCTCGCTCCTCAATTCCTGGGCGTCGGCCATCAGATCGGCCTGGCGCACGCGGTTGACGATCTGCCCGCCGGCGAACAGCGGCAGCTCGGCCGTGACACGCGTGATGTAGGTGTTCAGGGGATCCGGGTTGACCAGATCGGCGCCGTATGGCTGGTCCTGGCTGAACATCAGGCTGTTGGCGGCGATCAAGTCCATCACCGCCTCGCGCCGGTTCATCATCAGGCCGAAGACCTCGCCCGGCTGCTCGCTGCGGATGGCCACTTCCTGCAGGTCCACTTTGGGCAGCAGGTAGCCCAGCCCTTCCCAGCGCAATTGGGCGGCGCCGCGCGCCCGGGCGTCGGCGGCCTGCACGACCGGCGAATGCTCGCGACCCAGTCGCAATGCCTGTTCCAGGCTCAGACTGCCTTCGGCGGCCAGCGCGGGGCCGGCCATCCATCCCCAGGACCCTGCCAGCAGCAGCGCAAGCAGCCGTCCGGGGCACGCTCCTTTCCACCGAAGCATTTGTCCTCCATCCACTTGACTTGAATTCTACATATAACCGGACAGCAATATAAGCAAATATTTGCCCAGTGTCAATGAATTTTTTGGCGAATTTCCCGCCTGCGATTTTTGCAGAAACCGCGATTCACCGGCTGTCCCAATCCGCCGATAACATGAGGGTCCAAGATTGATGTCTGAAACCACCCACGGGCAGCCTCAGCGCCCTGGTCTGGCGACCGGAAGCCGTGCTGTCCCGCGGGTCAAGGCTGGAAATCGGGCAAGGAAGGGAGTTCAGCGTGTCGGAAGTGAAGCTCAGACTGTCGCGCCTGGAATGGGCGCTGATGATGCAGGAATCCAGCGGTCGGGCCCACGCCGCCCACCTGGATCCGCGCCTGCGCGCCGCCCTGGCCGCCCAGGGCGTGACCGGAGCCGAACTGGAGTTCCAGTCCCGGGCCTGGGGCCTGTGGCAAGTGCGCGGCGTGGATCTGCGCCGCCTGGGCTACGAGGGCGGCGGGGCGGAATTCTGCGGCCAAGTGGCCCTGCAGCTGGACTACATGCGCCGCAAGTGGGAGCAGGCCACGGATCCGCGCGATCCGGACTGGTGGAACATCGAGCACTGGAACCAGGACCCGCTGGAGAGTGCGCGCCGGCCCGGGCCGACAGCCTACTACCGCAGCGTCTCCGGCTGGTTGCGCCTGCGCGAGTCCCGCGAAGAGATGCTGGAAATCTATTTCGCTGTGGCCGCCTGAGACGGGCCGCTGGTCTCGGGGACTTGGCAATGCCTTGCCAGGTTGGCGGTCGGCATCCCGGCAGTGGCCCGCTTGGCATCCGTCATCCCCCGGCTCGACCGGGGGATCCCATGGCAAAGTGACTGTCATCCCAGCGAAAGCTGGGATCCCATGGCTCGTCCCGGCAACTTGCCGGGAGCCTTGTTTTCCACCTTTCTGCTGGCGCCCATTGCTGTCTCAGTTCGCGCGAGCATGAAAATGGGTTCCCGCTCGCGTT
>DYSB01000034.1 GCA_020726405.1 Acetofilamentum sp.
GTGATCCGGTTGCGGGTCGTCTGGGCCTTTGGGGTGACGATGCACCCCTCCGCGCCCACGATCCTGTTCATGAGGGTGGACTTGCCCACGTTGGGACGGCCCACCACCGCAACGAAGCCGCAGCGGGCGGGCGGGCCCTGGTCTGCGATTCCCCCGAACTTTTCCTTGAGCGCCGAGGCGAGCGCCTGCTGGCCCAGCCCATCAAGGGCACCGTCGCCCTGTCTGCGGGGCCGCGGGGCGAGGCCCGGCGCCGGGCGGCCGCCTGGCTGCTGGCCTCGGAGAAGGACCAGGCCGAGCTGGCGATGATCGTGGACCTGCTGCGAAACGACCTGAGCCGGGTCTGCCGGCCGGGCAGCGTGCGGGTGGGTCCCCGGCCCGAGATCCTGGCCCTGCCCAGCCTGCTGCACACCTGTGCCCGGATCCGCGGCCGGCTGCGGCCCCACCAGGGGCTGGCGGAGATCTTTCGCGCGACCTTTCCCAGCGGCAGCATCACGGGTTGCCCGCGTCTGCGGGCCATGGAGCGCATCTCCCAGCTCGAGCCCGCGCCCCGCGGGCCCTGCCTGGGGGCGCTGGGGCGCGTGGAGCCCTCGGGGGATTTCCTGTTCAACGTCGCCATCCGGACGGCCCTGCTGGAGGGCGGACAGCTGCGGCTGCTGGCCGGCGGCGGGATCACGTGCGACTCCCGGCCGGCGGCCGAGGAAGCGGAGAGCCGGCTCAAGGCCGAACGCTTCCGCCAGGTTCTGGCGGGACTGGGCTGAGCGGCCCCTTCCAGGGTTGATTTGCCGTTCCCTGCCGGAGCGCGGGATCCAGTCCACGGGCCCGGCGCGGCTGATTCCGGGAGTGAGAGTCCCAATGGCGCCACGCGGCGCCTCGCTCCACGGGACTCCTCATGCTACATTCATGACCCTTTCGCATCCTGTTTTAACAAGTGGAAGGCCACGCCCCCCGGACGAGGGTCGCCCGGGCCGCTGCTCCACCCTTTGGGGACTGACGCCGCACATGAAGAGAAGCCTCGCTCTACTGGGCATCCTGGGTTGCGCCCTGGTCATCCACGGCGCGGACGACTACACCAAGTACACGTCCGTGGGAGAGTTGGGCCTGACCATCACCAACTTCGGCGTGATCGGCCACGGCTATAACATCGAGGACCAGCCCTCCTGCCTGTACAAGCAATATTCCAGCCTGGATTTCGAACAGGTGGAGCACTTCTCCTACGGCGGCCTCTGGGTGGGCGGCAAGGTGGACGGGGAGGCCCGCGTCTCCACCTCGGTGATGGACGGCACCTTCGGCGGCGAGGGCTGGGAGTGGAACAACACGACGGCCGTGGGCGATACGGTGCGGATCCGCTCCACGTTCACCGACAGCGAATTCTTCAGCAGCCAGGCCGTCAGCCACCAGGACTTCCTGATCAGCTTCACGGACACCAGCCGCGTGGTGCCGTCCACAGGTGAGGAAATCACCAACCACAACCCGCTGGGCCTGCGCGTGGACCTGAACAGCCACGCCTGGAACTACAGCTACGCCGACGCCTTCGTCATCCTCGATCTGACCATCACCAACATCAGCCGGGAGCTGGACCCCGCCGGGACGGGCTGGACCATCGACAGCCTGCGCGCGGGCTACTGGATCGACGAGGCGGTGGGCAATTTCAACCTGACCAACTACTACGCGCCCGGCCGGGGCGGCTGGTCCTGGTACGACAACCTGGCGGGCGTGGTGCTGACCGACGAGCCCAGCCCGGCCCAGGGCGACAGCATCTGGATGGCTGTGGGCTACGACGCCGACGGCGACAACGGCTACAGCGAGAGCATTCTGGGCTGCCGCTTCCTGGGCGGCTCCGGCCCCCACGTGACGGATCCCCGCACCATTTTGCCCGCGGCCACCAGTTGGGAGTGGAACACCTCGGGCAACCCGGACTGGCCGCTCAACACGCCGGCCAGCGACGCCGAACGCTTCCAGGCCCTGCAGGAGCGGGCGAATCTGGCCGACGCCAGTTTCCCCTACGGCACGGAGAACACGGGCAGCTGGATGATGCTCGCCGGCGCCGGGAGTTTCGGCCACCTGGAGCCGGGGGAGAGTTGCAACGCCGTGTTCGCCATCGCCTGCGGCAGCCGGGACTTCCTGGCCAGCCCGGTGGGTCCCGACGATCCGCTGAGCGGATTGAAGAACCTGCAGACCAGGGCCCAGCCGCTGGTGGCCAACACCACCTGGGCGCGCATCGCCTGGGACGGCGAGGACAAGAACCGCAACGGCCGGCTGGACGGGGAAGAGGACCTGGACGCCGACGGCGTGCTGGACCGCTACCTGCTGCCCAATCCGCCCCCCGGCCCGGCTCTGGCCGTGGTGGCCGGCGAGCGGGAGATGACCCTCTACTGGCGCAACGACCCCGAGCACTTCGTGGACCCGATCCTGGGCGTGGCGGACTTCGAGGGCTACCGCATCTACAGCAGCCTGCGCACTCCGGGGGCTGGTGGTACGCGCACGCTGGTGGCCCAGTTCGACATCGAGAATGAGATCTGGCCCAACACCGGGCTGGCGGACATCGGCGTGCGCCACGCGCTGGATGTGGACGCGGATTCCGTCGAGGTGGACGGGCGCTGGTACCACTACGCCTTCCGGCTGGAGAACCTGCCCAGTGGACGGCCCGAGGGCAACTGGGTGGCGGTCTCCTCCTACGACCACGGCCTGCCGGAGAACAACCTGCCCAGCCTGGAATCCGACGTCAAGGAGAACTGGTCCTTCGTCTTTCCGGGCGGCTTGGCCGACCTGCCCGGCGACGGCGTGGACCTGAAGCCCGGCGTCTATCCCAATCCCTACCGCGGCCGCGCCAGCTGGGACGGCAGCGGGCCCTACGAGCGCGTGCTCTGGTTCACGCACCTGCCGGCGCGCTGCACGGTGAGCATCTTCACCCTGGCCGGGGACTTCGTGGATTCCTTCGAGCACGACGCCGCCACCTACCAGGGCGAGGACGTGGAGTTGATCCGTAACGTGCTCCAGCAGGTGAACGGCGCCAGCGGCGCGGACGCGCCTTTCGTGTTCAGCGGCGGCGAGCACGCCTGGGACCTGGTGAGCCGCCACGACCAGGCCATCGCCACCGGCCTCTACCTGTTCTCGGTGGAGGACAAGGCCACGGGCAAGACGGAAATCGGCAAGTTCGCCGTGATCAAATAGCGCGACGACCTTAGCGGTCGACGCCTGCCCTGAAACAAAGGAGCCGCCTGGGGCGGCCTATTCCAAGGAGGACAGAATGAAGTCCTGGATTTTCGCACTGCTGCTGCTGGCGGGCTCGGTGTTCGCCTACGAGGAGCTGAGCATCAGCCAGATGCAGATGCCGGGGGCCTTCGGCCCCGACAGCTCGGGCCACTGCGGGGACACAGTAACGGTGGTGGGCGTGGCGCTCTCCTCGTCCGAGCACTTCTATTCCGGCAGCCACTCCAGTTTTTACCTGATCGACACGCTGGGCGTGGAATACGGCGGCGTGCTCGTGTATCACCCCGACGGCGACATGTTCGACGTCTTCGTGGGCGACTTGCTGCGCATCACGGGCGTGGTGAGCGAGTACCGCACCACCAACGACAACGGCGTGGCCAACCAAACCGAACTCATTCCCATGGATCCCTCCGTGGACGTGGAGGTGCTGAGCTACGAGCACGCGCTGCCGGACCCGGTCTTCGTGAACATGTGGTACCTGGACCGCGTGCGGCACAACGACCACGTGGCTGAGCGCTACGAGAGCATGCTGATGGAGATCCACGACGCCGTGGTGGTGGACATCAGCGCGCCGCCCTCCTACCGCCAGTTCACCGTGGCGGATCCCGAGGGCAACCGGGCGATCATCCGCACGGCCGCCGCGGGGCTCAGCGAATACGGGCGCCCGCCGCTGGGCTCCACGTTCGAGGTGATCAAGGGCGTGATCTACCACGTCTACGGCCAGTACAACGTCATGCCCCGCGACATCGCGGATCTGGTTCTGGCCGTGGGACCGCCCATCATCAGTGGCACGACCATCGGCCCTTGCGGCGTCACGCCCAGCGACCTGGTCCACATCACGGCCAACCTGTCGGACGACACGGCCATCGACGAGGCCTTCGTCTACTTCCGCGTCAACGGCGGCGCCTGGACCGAGTACCCGCTGACGCGCGATCTCTCCAACCCCGTGCTGTTCACGTCCGACTTGCCCGCCCAGCCCGAAGGCTCGCTGGTGGAGGTCTATTACCACGCCCTGGACGATGAGGGCAACGTGAGCCGGCATCCGGCGGAAGGCCCCGACGCCGCCTCCTTCCCGGAGATCTACGTGACGGGCGTCGCGCCCACCACCTGCGCCCAGATCCAGGGCGAGACCTATGCCGACGGCGCCAGCCACTTCCAGTGCCACGAGGCCACGCTGACGGGCACCATCACGTTCGGTTACACGGACTTCGGCTTCACGCCGGAGGACACCTACCGCAACTACATCCTGGCCGAGGCCGCCGGCGTCAACCACGCCATGTACCTCTACAACAACAACAGCCACCCGGTCTTCATGGCGCAGCTGGAGCGTGGTGATCGGATCACCCTCACCGGGACCATCACCGAGTACAACGGCCTGACGGAGCTCTCCAACATCAGCGCCTACACGCTGGAATCCTCGGGCAATCCGGAACTCATCTCCCAGGTCGGCCTGGCCACCATCCTGGCGGCGCCCGAGGGCTGGGAGAGCGTGCTGGTGGAGCTGGCGGACATCGCCGTGGTGGACAGTACGGGCTTCGGCGAGTGGCTGGTGCAGGATGGCCTGGGCAACCAGATCATCTTGGACAACCTGGGCAGCTGGGACGTGGCTTTGAGCGCCGGTGCGCAGATGGACGCCCTGCGCGGCATGATCACCTACAACTTCGGTGAGTGGAAGATCGCCCCGCGCGACAACGCCGATTTCGTCAACCTGGACGGCATCGGGCCGGTGGAGCAGCCGCTGGACTTCCAGCTGACGGCTGCCGTGCCCAATCCCTTCAACCCCGCCACGAGCATCGAATACAGCCTGGGTCGGGCCACCAGCCTGCGCCTGAGCGTGTACAACGTGGTCGGGCAGGAAGTGGCCGTGCTGGTGAACGGCCAGCAGGCGGCGGGCCGGCACACAGCCCTGTTGGATGGCGCGGGCCTGGCCAGCGGACTCTACATCGCGCGGCTGGCGGCGGAGGGCCGCTCCGACGAACTCAAGCTCCTGTTGGTGAAGTAATTCGAACGGGTGCGTAGGGACACGATGCATCGTGTCCCTACCCCCTTCATTGCTGACGAGGATTCCATGGCCCGCTGGACCCTGCTGCTCCTGTTCCCCCTGATCGTCTGGCTGGGGTGCGAGCCCCGCGCGGGGGACGACAGCCAAATGGACAACCGTCCACCCCAGACCCACCTCTCCGTAGGCTACTTCCGCGCGGATTCCTCCCAGGTGGACACCCTGGGCCTCAGCACCTCGCGCGTGGGCCTGTCCTGGTGGGGCGAGGACGCCGACGGCTGGATCGACCACTATCTCTACCGCTGGTCCACGGAGGTGGACAGCGCGGGGAACCCCGTCTGGCACAGCACCGAGGCCGAGAGCGACACCTTCGTCGTCCTGCTCACCCAGGAACTGATGACCGTGCGCTTCGAGATCGTGGCCGTGGACAATCAGGGCAGCGTGGATCCCACTCCGGCGGTCACCGTCTTCCCGGCCTACAATCAGAAACCGCGATTGGACTGGGTGGCCATGAGTCAGGAGCTGCTCTCCGGCACTGCCCTGGACACCTGCTGGACCTTCGGTTACAACACGTTCCACTTCAATGTGTGGGACCTGGACGGCAACGAGACCATCACGCGCGTCCTCTGGGCCCTGGACGACAGCAGCAGCTGGACCGAACTGCCGCTGGGCTTGAACAGCATCCCGCTGACCCCCGAACAGCTCACGCCCGGTTGGCACAAGGTCTTCGTCAAGGCCCAGGACATCGCCCAGGCCTGGAGCCAGACCCTCAGCTATCCGCGGCCCCAGGACACGCTTTCCGACGGGCGCGCCCAGGTCTGGGCCGTCAAGCCCACCGTGGGCAGCCTGCTGGTGGTCTTCGACGACCCGGCCGAGGAGGCCCTCGGCGTGCCCGACATCAAGGACGGGCTGACGGGGATGGGCTTTCAGGAGCACGAGGACTACACGTTCTGGCTGGCCACGGACTGGCTGCCCTACGACGAGCAGGACTTCCAGTCGATCATCGAGGACTTCTCGATGGTCTTCTGGTTCAGCTGGAAGAACACGCAGAACGAGACCGCCTGCGACAACCTGAACCTCTTCATGGCCCGGGGCGGCCGCGTGCTGATGAGCACGTCGGACCTGGGGCGCCGCTCCAACTCGGGGGGCACGTACCTGTTTGACGGAATCTGCGTGCCCGTGGACAGCCTGACCGACGAGCGCGACCGCATCCTGCCCAGCCACCCCCTGCTGCCCTCGCCAGGCTTCGAGCACTACCCCGTGCTGCACATGCGCGAGGCGGTCTCCTTCATGAGCCCGGGCGGCGAGTATCCGCGCTTCGGCTTCCGGCCCGACAGCTCGGCCGTGGAGTCCTACTACGTCCCGGAGACCGCCGGCCCGCCCCTGCGCCCGCGCGCCGCGCTGGCGGCCCGCCAACCCGCGGACGGCCGGCCGGAAAAAGCCAAGCAACTCTACTTCAGCGTTCCGCTGCACAAGGCGGACAACCTGGACAGCCTCTTCCGGGTGGTGATCGATGAAGAATTCAACTGGTAGGCCCGCGATGAACCTGGAGCGCCGCATGCAGCCCGATCGCACCCCCCGATGGCGGACCGGCTGGGGGGCCTCGCTCCTCTGCCTGCTGCTGCTCTGTGTCACAGCCTCCGCCTGGGCGGAGGGGCGCGTGCGCGGCCGTGTGACGGACAAGGAGTCGGGCGAGCCGCTGGCGGGCGTCAACGTGCTTGTGAAGGGCACGTACCGCGGCGCGGCCACGGACCTTGAGGGCCAGTTCGTCATCACGGGGATCAAGCCCGGGATGGTGGACCTGGAGTTCAGCAGCGTGGGCTACAAGACCGTGCTGACCACCGGCGTGATGGTGGTGGACGGCTTGGCCAAGGAGCAGAACGTCACCCTGGAGAAGAGCTTCCTCAAGGGCGAGGACGTGGTGATCATCGGCAAGAAGCCGCTTTACGCCGTGGACAACACCTCCTCATCCACCAGCGTGGACCTGGAGGCCATCCAGACGCAGGTGGTGGAGAGCATCGTGGACGTGGTCAGCCAGCAGGCCGGCGTCTCCAAGTCCGACAACGAAGTCCACATCCGCGGCGGGCGCGCCGACGAGAATCTCTACATCATCGACGGGCTGTCGGTGAAGGATCCCGTCTCCGGCCAGGGCACGGGCGTCTTCCTCTCCGCCGAAGCGGTCAAGAACGTCGAAGTGATCACGGGTGGTTTCAACGCCGAGTACGGCGAGGCCATGAGCGGAGTGATCAACGTGGAGACGCGCGAGGGCGACGACGAGTTCTTCGGCGCCCTTTCCTGGAAGCGCGACAACCTGACTCCGAGTTTTCCCCGCGAAAACCAGAACACGGATGTCTTCGAGATCACAGCTGGCGGGCCGGTGGACAAGGGCTGGCTACCTGGATCGATGAGCTGGTTCCTAAACGGCTACGTTTCTTTATCAGACACCCACCTGCCTCAAGCCGACAGCCTGCAGCCCTCTGTCGATTGGGTCGGGACTCCAGTCATGCAGGATCTGCAGCAGTGGCTGGGCTTGCGCGAAGACAACAACTCAAGCCTACTGGCCAAGCTTACCTGGCGCACCAAGCCGACGCGAAAACTCACTGGCTCAATGGGGCGCAGCCTGCAGCTCAACCAGGGCTACTTCACCACGCTGGTGGAGGACAAACGCTTCTATCCATACGAGTACCAGCAGAACCTGAACCGCTACAACACCTTCAGCCAGGAATCCCGCCAGAGCAGCCTGAATTGGAAGGAAACTTTGAGCGCGCGCAGCTTCTTCGAGCTCACCTACGGCTATTTCTTCATCAGCCAGCACTCCGACGCGGGCAAGCACTGGACCGAGTACGAGCGCCCGCTGGACATCGATCCCACCTGGTACCTGCAGAACCCCGATGGCTCGATCACCATCTACCAGGGCGACGGCTTCTGGGATTCGGGCGACACGGACTACTGGCACGACCACAGCGTGCTGACCCATTCCCTCAAGGGCGCGCTCACCAGCAACCTGGGCGACCACGAGCTGAAGTCGGGCTTCGAGATCGAGAACAGCGAGATGCAGCTCCTGCACGTGGTGGATCCCTGGCTGGGCACGGAGGACGCCCCCGGCGGCGCCTTCGATATGTATCACGCCTGGACCACGGCGGGCGCGCTCTACGCCCAGGACAAGATCACCTACAAGGGCATGAACGCGAACCTGGGCCTGCGCCTGGACTTCTGGCGCCCCGGCAGCTACGTGGAGCGGGCCGTGGAGAATTCGGCCACCGCCATCATGACCCAGGCCGGCCGCGAGCTCTTCCACGACGAGACCTTCGGCTTCCTGGGCGGGCGCTGGAAGGCCCAGCTCAGCCCGCGCCTGGGCATCAGCCACCCGGTCACCGACAACGACATGCTGTTCTTCAGCTATGGGCACTTCAGCCAGCGGCCCAAGTACGCCTACGTCTACGCCAAGCTGAAGACCACGGACAAATCCAAGTCCTCGCTCTACGGCAACCCCAACCTCAACCCCACCACCACGGTGGCCTACGAGGTGGGGCTGAAGCACAAGTTCAACTCCAACAGCGTGCTGCAGGTGACGGCGTTCTACAAGGACATGTTCAACTACGTGACGGCCTTCTCGGTGAACAGCAACCACCCGCGCTACGGCAGCATCAGCTACACGCAGTACTGGAACATCGACTACGCGCGCAGCCGCGGGCTGGAACTGTCCTGGCGGCACCGCTTCGAGGAGTACTGGAGCTTCAACTGGAACCTCTCCTACAGCGTGCTGACCGGCAAGAGCAGCTCGCCGGCGGAGAACCTGCTGAATGAGGCCCGGGCGGGCAGCCGCGACGAGGACTTGAGCGAGAGCTACCTGCGCTGGGACAAGCCGCTGGCGACCAGTTTCGATGTGAGCCTCTACGTGGACAAGGGCCAGGGCCCGCGACTGGGCAATTTCCAACTGCCCGACCGCTGGGGCGCCAACCTGCGCCTCGAGTTGGAGAGCGGCCAGCGCTACACGCCGCAGTACATCGACGTGGGCGACGTGAACAATCCGCAGGACGACGAGCCCCGCGATCGCGAGGCCAAGCCGAACACCGAGCTGACTCCCATGACCACGCTGGTGGACGGTCGCCTCTGGAAGGACTTCAAGCTGGGCGGCCGCAATCTGCGTGTCTTCTGCGAGGTGGAGAACCTGTTCAACTTCAAGAGCCCGGCCTCCTCGAGTTGGATCAATCCGCTCACCGGCGAGGTCTGGGAGGACGGGGATCCCTTCGTGGCCAACAACCGCGTCTACTACGCGTGGTCCAGCGAGTTGACCCGCGATCGGGTGCGCCCGCCGGGCACGCCGGCCCGCTACAAGGAACCGCGCCAGGTGATGTTCGGCGTGTCGGTGCAGTTCTGATGAAGGCCCGGAATCCCAAGCAAGACGGGACACCCATGAAAGTCGCCTTTTGGATGCTGGGCCTGCTGCCTCTGCTGGCGCCCGCCCTGCGGGCCCAGGAGCTGGTGCACAATTTCGGCGAGGAACGGGCCGCCACCACCGTGCTCAACTTCCTCAAGATCGGCGTGGGCGCGCGGGCCGAGGGCATGGCCCAGGCCTTCGTGGGCGTGGCGGACGACGCCAGTGCGCTCTACTGGAACCCGGCGGGAATCAGCTCGCTGGAGGGCAACCACATGGCCTTGCACCACCTGGAGTGGCCCGCGGACATCGACTACACGTGGCTCGGCTACACGCGCGAGCTGAATCCCAACTTGCACGTGGGCCTGGCTTACGGGCAGCTGGCCACCGACGAGATGGCCGTCACCACCGAGGAGCACCCCGACGGCGACGGGCGCAGCTTCTACTTCACCGACCAGTTCCTCCAGGCCACCGGGGCATTCCAGCTGACCAACCAGTTCAGCTGCGGCGTCAGCGTACGCTATGTACGCGAGGACATCGCCGACGTGACCATGGACGGCCTGCTGCTGGACGTGGGCACGCACTATCGCACCGGCTGGAAGGACCTGGCCGTGGCCGTCTCGCTGGTCAACTTCGGCGGGCAGTTCACGCCCGAGGGCAGCTGGACGCCCGCGGCGGCGGACGCGCGCGCGCGCGGCTACGAGGACTTCTCGGCGCCCACGATCTTCCGGCTGGGCAGTTCCATGCACCTGCTCAAGATCGAGGACCACTCCCTGCTGGGCGCCGCGCAGATCAACCACCCGGTGGACAACAGCGAGAGCTACGACCTGGGCTTCGAGTACGACTGGCGCCACGCCACCTTCCTGCGGGCCGGCTGGAAGTTCAACGGCGGCCAGGAGAGCTGGACTGCGGGCGCGGGCCTGTCCTTCGAACACTGGGGACTGGGCGTGCGTCTGGACATCAGCTACAGCGAGTTCGGCCTGCTCAATAACAGCCGACGGCTCTCCACCCAGTTTGATTGGTAGAGGATGCCTTTCATGAGCGCTGACACCATGCGTTGTCCCGTCCGCCTGGCGGGCTTGTCGATCCTGGCTGTGATCCTGCTGGGCTGCAGCGTGGATCGCTATCCCCTGCCCAGCGTGGCGGGGGTGGCGGAGACGGGCTTCGGCGCCGGGGATTCCAGCTACCTGATCCTCAACCGCCAGATCGAACTGCCCGCCGGCGCCGAGCCCGCGGACTTGTTCATCGACGACGACGGGCACCTCTACGTGGCCGAGTCCGGCAGCGGACGGATCAGTGTCTGGGACCAGGCCCTGACGGAACTGGAAACGCCCGGGTTGGAGGGTTTCCAGCTGCCGGGGGTGAAGAGCGTGGCCGTGGGGCCGGAACAATTGCTGTTCGCCGTGGCCGGGGAATCCAGCCTGTGGGCGCTCAACCTGCAGGCCGGACGCGAGACCCTGATCTGGGGCCTGCGCCGGGCCTACGGCGTCAACCAGCGCACGGGCGCCGCAGACACGCTGGAAGCCGACGAGTTGGCCGCCGCCATCGCCGATCGCAGCCTACGCGACTGGGAGTTCAGCTGGGTGGACAGCCTGGACCTGCAGAGCGCCGAACTCCAGGCCCAGCTGCAACCGCGCGTCATCTGGACCGGCTCCGCCTCCACGCGCCTGGACGGCGTGGCCAAGGGCCGGGCGGGCAAGCGCGAAGTCTTCCTGGCCAACAACAATGTCTCCGGCGGCAATCGGATCAACCGGCTGCGCCTGCAGCCCACGGCCGTGCTGTTCACGGCCAACCCGGACGTGCCCGTGGTCTACCTCTACGACGTGCAGGCGGGCTCGCTGGAAGTGGCGGCCTACTCCGGCACCGGTGTGGGCACGGTGGACCAGGTGCTCGCGCTGGACGCCGACGCCGCGGGCAGCCTGTACCTGACCCAGGCCGCCCCGCGTGAGGGCTACTGGAAAGCCCAGCGCCTGACCGTGGAGGAGTTCGCCGGGCTGGACTACTGGTCCTTCGATTTCAGCCTCCAGGGCCGCAGTCTGATGGCGCCCGGGCAGTTCCAGGAGGCGCGCGACATGGCCTACACGGCCACGGGCCTGTTCGTGCTGGACCGCCGCGCGGCCTCGGGAGTGGGCGCGGACACCACGGACGCACATCGCGTGCAGGTCTTCAAGCGCAGCGGGGATTTCCTGTTGCCGCTGGGGGCGCGCAAGTTGCAAGTGACGCCCACGGAGAAGGTCTGGGTCTATGACCAGCTCGTGGATCCGCGGGCCGTGGCCGTCTATGGCAACCGCAGCGAGCGCGCGGGCAACGAGGACGAGATCGTCTTCGTGGCGGACGGAAACCGCATCAAGCTCTTCATGCTCTCGGTCTCCACGGACGCTCTGCCCGCGCAGTAGGCGGTCGGGCCGACCCAATTCCAACTAACGGAACACCATGCTGCCTTTGCTTGCTTTGATCCAGCGCCGCTGGACACACGTGGCCAGTCTGCTGGGCGCCTTGTGCCTGCTCTCCTGCGCATCCCACTTCCCTGTCGGCACGGCGGGCAGCCTGCCCTACACCAGCCCATTGGACAGCCTGTTTCTGTCCCCGCTGGCCGCCGGCCAGGGCGGCAACTTCAGCATGGACCGCAAGCTGGACAAGAGCCGGGGCCAGACGGAGGATTACTTGCGCGTCTGGCAGAGCTTCCTGGCCGAGGAGTGCCAGCGCCGGGGAGTCACCCTGGTCCTGCCGCTGCGCACCGACAGCCTGGCCCGCAGCAGCTTCCGCTGTCCGCTGGACGCCGCCACCTGGCAGCGCCTCTACGGCGTCGAGCCCGGCGACGACAGCCGCGTGCTGGAGGTGAAATCCCTGCGCCTGCAGGCCGTCTCGCGCAACTGGTTCCAACGCATGCTGTTCGGGCTCAACCTGATGGACGAAAGTGACCGCGAGTTTGGCTGGGTGGAGCTGGACTACGAGGTCTACGACCTGGAATTGGAGGAGGGCAGCGGCCGGCGCCTGCTGGTCAGCCGCGAACCGGACACGCCCTGGATCTCCGGCATGATGGACCGGGCGGGCCGGCTGATGATGAAGGCCGCCCGCGACCTGGCCCGCGAACTGGACACGAGGCGCACCCCATGAAGCGATCCCTGTTGCTCCTGGCCCTGCTGCTGGCGGGTGTGGCCGGCAGCGGCTGCTCGGTCCGGCGGCTGGCTGTGAACGGCGTCACCCCGGCGCTGGACCAGTTCGTGGACGCGCTCTACGCCGAGCCCGATCCCGCGCTGGCCCGGACCGCCTTCGAGACCGACCTGCACCTGATCCAGGGTTTGCGTCGCACGCACGACAAACCGCGGCTGGCCGAGCTGGAGGCCATGGCGCTGACGGGTTACGGGATGGTCTTCTGGGAAGGGCAGGACAACCAGCGCGCCGGCGCGCTCTACCTGCGGGCCCGGGACGTGGGGTTGCAGCTTCTGGGCCAGGATGTGTTCGCGCTGGGCGAGGAGAGCTTTCAGAGCTGGCTGGCGCAGCGCAAGATCGCCGATCTGCCGGCACTGTTTTGGACGGCCTTTCCCTACGGCGCCTGGATGAATCTCAACCTGGATTCCCAGGAAGCCCTCTTCTATCTGCCTCGGGTGGAAGCGATTGTGACACGCGGGCTGGAGCTGGACGAGAGCTATTTCTTCGGGGCCGGGCACCTGTTCCTGGGGGCCCTGGCCTGCACGCGGCCGCGCTTCGTGGGCGGGGATCCCGCGGCCGGGCTGGAGCGCTTCCAGGCCGCCGCCCGGCTGACGGGGCCTGATTTTCTGCTGCCGAAACTCTTCGAGGCCCGGCATTACTGCACGGCCACGCTGGATGAGGACCGCTTCGACGAAATCCTGGCCGCGGCCCGCGAGCGCCGGGCCGAGCTGCTGCGCCATCCCCAGGCCCTGCTCAACGCCTGGTGCCTGCGGCAGTTGGACTCGCTGGACGCCCACCGGGACGACCTCTTCTGACCTGAGGGTCTGACCGGCTGATCCCGCCGTCCTCCCGCGGAAGGTCCGCCACATTTCTACCTTGGGCCATCAAGTCGAGGACCTTCCATGTCGCATATCGCAGCGCTGGCGCTGCTCTGCCTGCTCACCTTGCTGGGCACGGAGAGCCAGGCCCAGACCGTCATCAAGTTCGCCACTGTGGCCCCGCGCAACTCCACCTGGATGAACATCATGGAGCAGCTGGACACCGAGGTGCAGAAGGCCACGGCCGGCACGGTCAAGTTCAAGTTCTATCCCGGGGGCGTGCAGGGCGACGAGAAGGATGTCATCCGCAAGATCCGCATCGGCCAACTCCACGGCGGCGGTTTCACGGGCGTGGGCCTGGGCTTGATCCAGCCCCAGTCCCGCGTGCTGGACCTGCCCTTCCTGTTCCGCTCGCCCGCGGAGGTGGACACGGTCCTGGAGGGCCTGTTCGGCACCTTTTCCACTCTGTTCGAGGAGAAGGATTTCGTCCTGCTGGGCTGGGCCGAGGTGGGCTTCGTGCACTTTTTTACCCGGGAGCCCGTCCGCAGCCTGGCCGACCTCTCCCAGCAGAAGCTGTGGATCTGGGAGGGTGACCCGCTGGCCGGCGCCTACTTCCAGGAACTGGGCCTGAAGCCCATTCCCCTGGCCCTGCCCGACGTGTTGACCAGTTTCCAGACCGGCCTGATCAACGGAGCCTACGCTTCGCCCTACGCCGCCAGCGTGCTGCAGTGGCAGTCCCGCGCGCGCTACGTCAGCGACCCGCCCATGGCCTGCGCGGCCGGTGCCGTGCTGGTCAGCCGCAAGCTCTGGGACCAGATCCCCGCCGCCCAGCAGACCAAGGTCCGCGAGATCGCGCGCCGCAAGCTGCGCCAACTCACCCTGGCCAGCCGCAAGGACAACCAGACGGCGCTGGCCGCCTTTGCCAAGGCCGGCATCCAGCAGGTCAAGCCGCTGAGTGAGGCCGAGGCGCAGAAGTTCGAGGCCCTGGGAATCCGCGTCCAGGACAAGCTGGCCGGCTCGCTCTACGACGCCAAACTGCTGGAAAAGGCCCGCCAGCTGATCAAAGCCCGGCGAACACGCAAATGAAACCGCTCCTGAAGGCGCTGGCCGCCCTGCGCCGGGTGCTGGAGGCCATCGAGCTGGGATCCTTGCTACTCTTGCTGGCCCTGCTGCTGGGCCTGTCCTTCCTGCAGGTGATCCTGCGGCAAACCCAGTCCGGCTGGGTCTGGGCCGACGTGCTGATCCGCCACCTGGTGCTCTGGATCGGCATGCTGGGCGCCGTGCTGGCTGCCAGCCGCGGGCGGCACATCCGCATCGACGCCCTGGGCCGCCTGCTCAAAGGCTGGCCCGCCCGGCTGACGGGCATGCTGCTGGACGGCCTCTCGGCCTGGATCTGCCTGCGCCTGGCTCTGGCCGCCCGGGACTTCGTCCTGATGACGCGCGAGTTCGGCGATCTGGCCGAGCCGCTGGACTGGCCCGCCTGGCCGCTCCAGGCGGTGATTCCCGTCGGTTTTGCGCTGATGGCCCTGCACTTCCTGCTCAATCTGCCGCTGCGGCTGGATCCGGCTTACACGCCGGATTCGGGTTTGCCTATGTCCGTGGGCGAGGATGTCGCATGATCAGTGCGGGCCTGATCCTGGTGGCCCTGTTGGGTCTGCCGCTCTTCGTGCTGATCGCCTGGATCGCGCTGATCGCCTTCCAAGGCGCGGAGATCGACGCCTCGGCGATCATCATCGAACTCTACCGGATGGCCTCCCAGCCCGTGCTGGTGGCCATCCCGCTCTTCACTTTCGCCGGCTTCGTCATGGCGGAGTCGGGCCTGCCCCGGCGGATCATCCGCCTGTCCCACGCGGCGCTCTCGTGGTTGCCCGGCGGCCTGGCCCTGATGAGTCTGGTGGCCTGCGCGCTGTTCACGGCCTTCACGGGCGCCTCTGGCGTCACCATCATCGCGCTGGGCGGCCTGCTCTTTCCCATCCTGGTGAAAGAGGGCTACCCCGAGCGCTTCTCGCTGGGCCTGATGACCACCTCGGGCAGCCTGGGCCTGCTCTTTCCGCCCAGCCTGCCGCTGATCCTCTACGGCCTGGTGGCCGGGGTCAGCGTGGACGACTTGTTTCGCGCCGCGCTGCTGCCGGGTCTGCTGATCCTGCTGATTCTCGGCGCCTATGCCGTCTGGGTGGCGGGGCGGGCCAAGTTGCCGCGCCAGCCTTTCTCGGGGGCCGAGCTTTGGGCTGCCTTGCGCGAAGCCGCCTGGGAACTGCCCATTCCACCGCTGGTGCTGGTGCTGATCTACGGCGGTTTCGTCACCCCCGCCGAGGCGGCGGCCGTCACGGCCGTGGTGGTGCTGGTGGTGGAGGGCCTGATCCAGCGCGAGCTGCCCTGGCGCAAACTGCTGCGACTGGGCGGCGAGAGCATGGCCATGGTGGGCGCCGTGCTGGCCATCCTGGGCGTGGCCCTGGGCCTGACCAATTTCCTGGTGGACGCGGAAATCCCCCAGCGCCTGCTGGAGTGGATGCAGGCCTGGCTGGGCTCGCGCTGGGCCTTCCTGCTCATGCTCAACCTGTTCCTGTTGGTGGTGGGCTGCCTGATGGACATCTTCAGCGCCATCATCGTGGTGGTGCCGCTCATCGTGCCCGTGGCGGAGAGTTTCGGCGTGAATCCCTTGCACCTGGGCGTGATCTTCTTGACGAACCTCGAGATCGGCTACCTGACGCCCCCCGTGGGTCTGAATCTCTTCCTGGCCAGCTACCGCTTCCAGCGCCCCGTGCTGGAGCTGTACCGCGCCTCGCTGGTGTTCCTGCTCCTGCTGCTGGTGGCCCTTTCCCTGGTGACCTGGGTGCCCTGGCTGTCCCTCTGGGGCGTGGGAGGATCATGAAATTCCAGCGGCGCGCAGTCTGGCTGACCCTGCTTGTGCTGGGCACGACCCTGATGGCCTGGGCGTATCAGGGCCCCCTGCAGCACGGTCTGGACCTCTGGACCGCTGGCCGCACGGGAGAGGCCCTGGCGGAATTCAAGCGCCTGGAGGCCACGGACGCCAGCGGTCTGGCCCGCCTCAATCGGCTGGTGCTGGAGGGCGAGCAGGCCCTGGGTGGCAGCGATGCCCAGGCTCGGCAACGCACGCTGCTCAGGGTCTCAGGCGAGTTGGCGGCCCTGGCCGCCGGCCCGCAGAGGAGCAACGCCTTGTATCACGCGGGACGCTTCGCCCTGGCCGGCGGGGACGCGGCCCGCGGCCTCAAGTGGCTGGAGCAGGCCTACCGCCAGCAGCCCAAGCGCCAGGTTCCGGCCAATCGATTGCTGCAGGCCCTGCTGAACGGAAAAGATCTGAACCGCTTGCGCGAAACGGCCGGCCACCAGGTGGAACTGCGACCGGACAATCCCTTCGCCTGGTACGCCATGGGCGAAGCCGAGCGGCGCGGGGGCATGCCCAAGCGCGCCCTGGTGAGCTGGAGTCGCGGCCTCGAGGTCTTTCCCCTGCGG
The DNA here is from genome assembly GCA_020726405.1 of Acetofilamentum sp. Taxonomy (GTDB): domain Bacteria; phylum CAIWAD01; class CAIWAD01; order CAIWAD01; family CAIWAD01; genus CAIWAD01. Next base: position 17,033 of record DYSB01000034.1, read on the forward strand.
CCCATGCTGGAGTCCGCCATTGCGCTGGCCCACAAGCAGGGCCGTGCGGACCTGGCGCGGGCTTGGCTGGAGACGCTGCGCACGCGCTACGGCACAGCCTCCAGTGGGAAATCCTTGGCGACCTGGAGCGATTCGCTGGGTCTGGGAGCCACCTGGAACAGCCTGCCGCCGGAGCAGGACTCCAAGCGCTACGCCGACCGCTTCCCCGAGTTCTTCCCGGTGGGCCGCGAGTGGACCTACAAGGTGCGCTACGGCATCATCCCGCTGGGGCAGCTGAAAGTGGGCGTGCGACGGCGGGACGAGATCCAGCGCGGTGGCGCCAAGCAGGAGGCCTGGCGCGTCTACTACAAGATCGACAGCAACCCGGCCTACCGGATGATCATCGACCTGCATGACGTGTACGAGGCGCTCATCCCCTCCCACTGCCTGCACAGCGCCGAGTTCGTGCTGCGCGCCCGGGAGGGCAACCAGCGCTCCGACCGGGTCTACTCCTTCGATTACGAGAACATGCGCTTTCTGGCGCGAGGCTACCACGCGGACGGCGACGTCTTCCGCGAGGAATTGCCGCTGGCCCGCCAGGTCTTCGACGGACTTAGTCTGCTCTACGCCGCGCGGCGCATGGTGCGGGAGGGGCGCTACGGCACCGTGCTGACCATCGTGGACGAGGAAGTCCACCGCACCACCATCCAGTACGACGGCCGCGGCCAGGCCCGCATCCAGGGCAAGGCGCGCAAGGTGGTCAACGTGCACGGCAAGGCGGATTACCAGGGCATCGCCGGCCTGACGGGCGAGTTCTGGGGGCAGTTCAGCGACGATCGCGAGGCCTTGCCGCTCGCGGCGCGCTTCCAGATCAAGCTGGGAAAGATCAGCATGGAATTGGACGAGGTGGCCGATGGCGTCGCCCGTTGAGTGGTTCTCCGGCCGCTGGCTCAGCCTGGAGGAGGCCCGGGACTGGCGCGCGGATCTGCGCCTGCTGGGGGGCCGGCTGGTGTTCACCAACGGGGTCTTCGACCTGCTGCACGCCGGGCACGCCCGTTATCTGGCCCAGGCGCGGGCCCAGGGCGACGCCCTCTTGGTTGGACTCAACAGTGACGCCTCCGTCCGGCGGCTGGGCAAGGGCCCCGAGCGGCCGCTGATGCCGGAGGCCGATCGGGCCAACCTGCTGCTGGCCCTGCGCGCCGTGGACGCCGTGGTCCTGTTCGACGAGGAGACACCGCTGACCCTGATCCAGGCCTTGGAACCCGACGTGCTGGCCAAGGGCGCGGACTACGCCCTGACGGAGATCGTGGGCGCGGCGGACGTGCTGTCCCGGGGCGGCCGGGTGGAGCGCATCCCCTTCCTGGAAGGCCGCAGCAGCACGTCCCTGCTGGAGAAATTGCGCCGCTCGCCGGACGTCCAGCGGCCGGAATGAGACTGACCGCTCCAGCTTGGGCACGCAGAGTCCGGATCTTGAACAGCTTTGTGCAGAATCGGGCACTTCTGACGCACGACCACTTGACAAGCCGTTGATGGACAACCTTCTCACTTCTGGCACAATCTTCGCTCATCTGCTTGTCAGCAAGATCAAACTGATTCAGAACCAGCCCATCCAACCGTGCACCACGCAAAGGTGTGCTGGCCGTTCAGGTGCAATGCCAAAGACGGGTCTGAATGCGAGAAGGTTGTCGGTCTTGGTTGCTAATTCAAAAAGCCGCCTGCGTGGGCGGCTTTCTTTTTGCCCCCTCTGCGCTGATAGGTCACTACAGAGGCACAGAGGCACAGAGAGTTGAATTGAGTTTGCCTGGGTTGGAGGTGGCTCGTTCGAGTATCTGTTTGAGCACGAAGTCTCGAAGGCTACCCGCCCAGGCACGAACCAACTACATGGCGGCAGGAAGAGTCTGCCTCGGCCGTCTGTCCGACGGCAGCCGTGAGGCTGCCTAGGAGTCTGTCGGGCTTAGGTCGAGAGCGGCAGAATTGAGAGATTGTCTCCGTGTGACAAGAAAGCACG
>DYSB01000035.1 GCA_020726405.1 Acetofilamentum sp.
AGGTAGCGGGCCGCGCCCGACGCACCCTGCTCCGTCCCCTTGCGGCGCCGGGAACAGTTCACGATCAGCCCCAGCCGCAGGCCGCCGTAGAGCAGCAGCCAGCCCAGCCCCAGCCACCAGCCCAAGACCACCCAGCCCCAGAGCAGAAACAGCCCGTACACGCCGGCCAGAAGATTGTAGCGGCGCGGCCCGCCCAGGACCACGCAACTGGCCAGGCCCAACAGACTGAAGGGCACAAGTACGATCAGCATCCACATGGCGCCAATATACGATGGACGCCACGGGCTCCAAGCTGGCGACCGGGCGACTTCGCGCCCGCATTTCCATATTGAGAACGCCGTCAACGATCTGGACCGCCGGCAGGTTCCGTCAGGTTCCGCAGGAGTTTCGCTTGATCCTCGTCCGCAGCCTGACGGAGGCCATCCGTCCTCCCGCCGACTTCGCCGTGCCCTCGTGGCGGCGTGTCTACGGGCTCGCGCTTCCCGCCGCCGGCAGCGCGCTGTTCAACACCCTCTTCAGCATCAACGATTTCCTCTGGGCCCGGCTCATCGGTCCCGAGGCCACCTCGGCCCTGGGCCTGGTGGTGATGGTGACCATTTTCAACGCCGGCCTGATGGCCCTGGTGCAGAAGGGCACGCTGAGTATCGTGGCCCGCCTGCGCGGGATGGAGGACCAGCAGGGCTTGCGCCGGGCCGCGCTGCAGGGCGTCCTGCTCAGCCTGGGCCTGGGCTTGGTGCTGGGAGCCTTGGGCATGCTCTTCAGCCCGCGCCTGCTGGCGGCCATGGGCGGCCAGGGCGAGACCCTGCGCCTGGGCAGCGAGTACCTGCGCCGCATCTACGCCGGTTTCCCGCTGATGAGCCTGGCCATGGTCAGCGACGGCATTTTCATCGGGATGGGTGACACGCGTACGCCCTTCCGCCTGCAGCTGGGAGGTGTATTTCTCAATGCCAGCCTGAGCGCCCTCTCCATTCTCGTCTTCGGCGCGGGCATCCGCGGCATCGCCCTGGCCAGCGTGTTCACCCGCGGGGTGGTGGGCGGCGCGGGCATGTTCCTGCTGGGCGGACGCCTCAATCCCCGACCGGCGCGAGTGGGAGACAGCTGGGCGGCCCGCCTGCGCCACCGGCTGCCCGGCCGCGGACAGTGGCGCCTGGAGCCCGGCCTGTGGGCCGAGATCCTGCGCGTGGGCCTGCCGGTGGCCGCCTCCGTCAGTTTCTACTCCGGCATTTTCATGGCCCTGAACCGCGTGCTCTCGCAGTTCGGCCAGCAGGCCTTCGGCGTGATCGGCATCGGCATCCGGGGCAATGAATCCATCGGCTTCATGGTGCTGGTGGGCTTCGGCGCCGCGGCCAGCGCCCTGACCGGCGAGGCCATGGGCCGCGACAGCCTGCGCAGCGAAGCCCTGCAGCCCAGCCTGCTGGGCCGCCACCTGCGAGCCTGGGTGCTGCGCGTGCTGCTGGCCGCCCTGCCCCTGGCCCTGGCCTTCTCCGTGCTCTGGACTCTGGTCCCCGAACGGCTCTGCGCCATCTACACCGACGATCCGGAACTGATCCGTCTCTCCGCCATGTACCTGCGGCTGGCGGCCGTGGCCAACCTGTTCCAGATCCTCGAACTGATCCTCTCGGAGGGAATGACCGGCGCGGGCATTTCAAGCTATCCGCTCTGGATCACCGTGCCGGGCAACCTGGCCCGCATTCCCCTCGCCTACTTCCTGGTCGCCAACACCAATTGGGGCATCAACGCGGTCTGGGCCGCGATCCTCATCTCCTGCGTGTTGAAAGGCACGGGCATGCTCCTGCTCTTCCTGGGCGCGGACTGGCCCGGCAACGCAGCCAAGCGCACGCGCGAGCTGGGCCGGCGCGTGGCGGCCTCCCGTGGGTAGTCTCTCGCGCTCGAGGACTCAACACAGAGACACAGAGGCACGGCAAAGCAGTTGGATATCGTGCCCTGCATCTTCCATCTCAAATTCTCTGTGCCTCTGTGCCTCTGTGGTAAGACTGCTCGGATTCAAACAAAAGGGACGCGCCTCAGCCCGTCCCTCTTGCTCTGCCTGAACCAGCGGTGGATCAGTTGACCAGTTGCGCGATGTGTCGGCTCAGTTCGCGGATCTGGATCGGTTTCATCAGCAGCGGCACCCGGGCGATCTGCTCCAGCTTCTGCACGTTCTGCGGCCCGGCGAAGCCCGTCACCACCAGCACGGGCTGATCCCCGCGCACGGCGCGGATCCGGCGCAGAGCCTCGACGCCGTCCATGCGCGGCATCATCAGGTCCAGCAGAATGAGATCCCAGGCGTTGGGCGAATCCAGGAAGGCCTCCACGGCCGCCAGCCCGTCGGGCATGGCCTGGACCTCGTAGCCCAGCATGCGGATCAGGTCGCACATGGTGGTGCGCACCACCTCGTCGTCGTCCACCACCATGATCCGGCCGCAGCCCGTCACCACTTCCCGCTGGGAGCCTTCCGGCGTCGGCGCCTTGGGCAGCGCCTGGTCGTACCAGGGGAAGAAGAGTCGGATGCTGGTGCCCCAGTCCCGGCGGGTCATGATCTGCAAGCGTCCGCCCAGCTCTTCCACGGTCTTCTGCACCATGGCCAGCCCCAGGCCCGTGCCACTGCTGTCGTCTTTGGTGGTGAAGAAAGGATCGAAGATGCGCGGCAGCAGGTCGGTGTCGATGCCCGTGCCCGTGTCCCGCACCTCCACACGGACCAGGACCTTGTCCGCCCGTCCGTCCAGCAGGGCGGTGGATCCCAGGGTCAGCCCGCACTCCCCCGGCTCGCTGGCCTCCTCGCGCAGTTCACGCAGGGTGGACCAACTGGAGGACACGTGCAGCTCGCCACCCTCGGGCATGGCATCCCGGGCGTTGACGCAGAGATTCATCAGCAGCTGGTGCAGTGTGGTGGTGTCGGAATGAACCGTCATGGCCGCCGGGTGGAGATTCATGCGGATCTCGATGCGCGGGTCCACGCTGCGTCGCAGCAGAACCATCACGTCGTGGATCACGTGGTTGAAGTTGATGGCCGCGCGCCCGCCCTCCTCCATTCGGGCCAGCGAGAGCACCTTGCGCGTCATCAAGGCACCGCGTTGGGTGGCCTCGCCGATCTGGCGCACCAGCGGCGCTTCGGCCGCGTGCGGATCCACCAGCGATTCCAGCAGCTCCGAAGCCCCCAGGATGCAGGCCAGCACGTTGTTCAGGTCGTGCACGATGCCTGCGGCCAGCAGGCCGAAACTCTCCATCCGCTGGCTGCGCCGCAGCAGGCGCTCCAGGCGCTCACGCTCCAGGTCGTCCAGCCGCTCCTCGGTGGGTGGCTCCAGCAACAGCAAGTACTCGCTCACTTGGTTGGCGATGCTGGGCACCAACCGGCCCTGCAGGCGCGTGCGGCGCACACCACCGGGCTGGTGCAGAACCAGCTCCCGGTCGAACTCCTTGCCCAGCCGCACCAGCTCGTCCAGCTCGTGGCCCACGCCACCCATCACCAGCGGCGCGCACTGGCGCAGCGGCTGGCCCGGGCCGCCGCTCCAGCAGCCCAGGATCTGGCGGAAGGCCCCGTTGACCATGCGAATCAGTCCGTTGGCATCCGCCGTGAGGACGCCGGTGGACAGGTGTTCCAGCAGAGTCAGCAGGCGCGCCTGATTCTGCACCAGAAACTGGCTTGTGGCCGGTCCGGGGTCATACATGGGGTTCAAGGTCATGTACGTCTCGCGATCTGGTCAACGTGAGGGGGTCGGATCCCGGCGTAAGGAAGCTGTGAATCCACGAAACTGACTATCGACAAAGCCATGGGGCGGATTTAGACAGGGGAAGAAAAAGAACTCCCCCGGCGGCGGGCCGAGGGAGTGGAAGCAATCAGCTGGAAAGGGAGTTAAGCCACACTGATCTCCGGGCAGAGGTAGACGTCCTGGACGGCATGGATGATCTCCACACCGTCCTTCAGCGGCTTCTGGAAGGCCTTGCGGCCCAGGATCAGGCCCATGCCGCCGCCGCGCTTGTTGATCACGGCCGTGCGCACGGCCTGGGCCAGATCATTCTGGCCGGAGGCGCCGCCGGAGTTGATCATTCCCGCCCGGCCCATGTAGCAGTTGACCACCTGCCAGCGGACCATGTCCACCGGATGGTCGGTGATCAGCTCGCCATACATGCGTGGATCGTTCTTGCCGAATTTGAGGGCCGGGAAGCCGCCGTTGCACTCGGGCTGCTTCTGCTTGATGATGTCGGCCTCGATGGTGACGCCCAGGTGGTTGGCTTGGCCCGTCAGGTCCGCCGCCACGTGCAGGTCCTTGTCCGGCAGGACGAAGGCCGGATTGCGCATGTAACACCAGAGAATGGTGAACAGCCCGCGCTGGTGGGCGTAGGCGAACGCCTCGGCCACTTCGAGGATCTGGCGGTTGCTCTCCTCGCTGCCAAAGTAGACCGTGGCGCCCACGCCCACGGCGCCCATATCCACGGCCTGATCCACCTGGGCGAACATGATCTGGTCGAAGGTGTTGGGGTAGGCCAACAGCTGATTGTGATTCAACTTGACCACGAAGGGAATGCGGTGCGCGTACTTGCGGCTGACGATGCCCAGCACGCCCAGAGTGGAGGTGACACCGTTGCAACCGGCCTCGATGGCCAAGTGGACGATGTTCTCGGGGTCGAAGTAGTCGGGATTGCGGGAGAAACTGGCGCCCGCGCTGTGCTCGATGCCCTGGTCCACCGGCAGGATGGACAGATAGCCCGTCCCGCCCAACCGACCCGTGGTGTGCAGCCATTGCAGCTGGCGCAGGACGCGATTGCTGCGGTTGCTTTGGGTGAAGACCCGGTCCACGTGCTCGGGACCCGGCAGGATCAGGCGGCTGCGATCCACCGTGGTGCATTTGTGCTCCAGCAGCCAGGGTGCCTCCGGGCCAAGCTGGGACAGGATCTGCTCGAACATGCTGGTCTCTCCTTGGAGCTGGATGGCTGTGCGGCTGGACCGCCCGGTCCTGCCCGACACCGGAAGTCGGCTGCGTGAACCCCGTGGGGGCTGAACCGGCCGTCCGGGGCGGTTCGACCCCACCGGCCCGCACGCCTAGAGGGTTTTTCCGCGCGACGAAGGTAGAAAAACCTTGCGGGGAACCCTCGCTACTCCTTGATTGCATCCGTATATTCCGGAGCCCAATCAGGACACCTGAAACGGGCGCATTGACAGGTTTTCACGCATCCATGACAGCTGCCAGCACGTGCAAGCAGGCATGGGCTGGCGGGTTCGCCTTATCGCACCTGGAATAAGTAATGGGGACGACTATGCAACGAAAGCGAATTGATCCACAAGCCCGGGTGATCCACACTCAGGTCGGGAAAACGCTGCGCAAGCTGATGAACGACAACAGCGACGGCAAGGGGATCGGCATCATCCGCCTTGCCAAGCAGGCCGGCATCGGCGTGGGCAGCGTCCAATCCATCCTTAACGACCCGGACCACAGTCCCAGCTTGCGCGTACTGGACCGGCTGTCCAAGTACTTCAAGTTGAACGGAGTCTGGACCCTGGTTCGCGGGCTGGAGTACGAGGACGAGGTCAACACCTGGCTGGCCAACAACCGGTTGAACTTCAAGCTCACCCAGGAAGACATCCTGCGCATCCAGCGCCTCTGTCACAAGATCCAGAGCTTCGACGCGGTGGCTTTTGCCCTGGGCGCCGCCCAGGATATGAGCCGCGACGAGTTCGACGTCTACCTGGTCCGGCTCGAGAAGGCTGCCGGCTGACCCTGGCCCCGCCGCAGGACTTCAAGAAGAACGCCGGCCCCGCCGGCGTTCTTTGTTCCCACCGTGGATTCAAAGGACGGTCCATGCCCAGCCTGTCTCCCCCCACTCTGCTGGTCAGCCGCTGCCTGCGGGGCGTGGCCTGCCGCTACGACGGCGCCAGCCGCCCCTGTCCGGGGCTTGACCTGCTGCCCGCCGCCTGGATCCTGCTGGACGTCTGTCCCGAGGAGGACGTGGGAATGGGCGTGCCGCGGCCACCCATCGTCCTGCTGCAGGAGGAGCGGCTGCGGCTGGTGGACCGGAATGGCCGGGACTGGACGCATGAGATGGAGAGTTGGTGCCGGGATTTCGCGCGCATCCTGCTGAAGGACGGCGCGGCCGGAGCCGTGCTGAAGGCGCGCTCCCCCAGTTGCGGGGTCGGCGATGTGGAAGTCTTCGGACAGCGCGCCGCGCTGGCCTGGCCCGGCGCCCCGGGTCGGGCGGTCCAGGCCGGGGCGGACGGCTTCTGGGTGCAGGCGCTGAAAGCCTGCGAGCCGTCCTTTCCGCTGATCAACGACGAGGAGCTGCTCGACCCGGCGCGGCGCGCCTGCTTCCTGCAGGCCGTGGAGCGGCGCCACCGCCTGCGGCCGCCGCCCAGCCGCTAACCTGTCATCGGGTCTGTTCTCCTGTCAGCGCAGCAGGGTCACCGGCCGGGTGTGGCCACCCGCGCGCACCAGGTAGGTTCCGCTTGCCGCCGGGCGGCCCCGCTGGTCCAGCCCGTCCCAGATCAGGTTCGTGCGCCCCTGCGAGGTCAGGGGCAGGCGCCGGACCTCCTGTCCCGCCAGGTTGAAGATCCCCACGCTGCCCACGCCCGCCTCCGCCGCCACGTCGATGTGGCAGAGCGGATTGAAGGGATTGGGCCAGGTCTGCAGGTCCGGCGCAGCCGGAGCCAGCGGCGCCAGGGCCGTGTCGCTGGCGCCCCAGCAAATCAACTGGGAGAGCCCCGAATTCCAGTACCAGTTCAGCAGCAGCTCTTCGCTGGCGTCGCCTTCCACGTTGCCCGGCCAGGGACCGGACAGGTAGCCCGCGCCCGTCTGAACGGCCAGCTCAACCGCACCGGTGGCCAGGTTGCGCACGGTCCAGTGGCTGGTCCAGGCGCCACCATCCCAGGAGTGCCAGGACCACGCCAGCTCCAGTTGGCCGTCGCCGTCAAAATCCCCGATCCCGCCCTCCGTGATGTTGCCCGGCAGGAGGCCCGTGTTCCAGGACTCCGTGGTCGCGCTGGCCGCATAAACGTGCAGACGGGCCTGTTGGTCCGTGCTGTTTTGCTGGCGGAAGACGCACCAGCCGCTCTTCTGCAGCCAGAGGCCGAAGATCGTGTTGGCCGAGCTGTTGGTGTCTTCCACATACCAGACCTGTTCGTAGTCGCTGGCGCCGTCGTAGAACCAACTGCCCACGCCGTCCTCCATGATCAGCTCCTGGACGCCGTCGCCGTTCAGGTCGGGCCAGAGCCAGCTCATCACCAGATCATTTTCCGACACGGACCAGAGTTCGGACAGCTGGGCCCGGGGCGCGGAGGCTAGTCCGATCAGGGACAGGGCACCAAGCAGACGGATCGTGTCGCGCATGTCAGGTCCTCGCTTCGGGGGTTGTCAACTGAAAGTCCGCCAGCACGCTGTCCCGGGCGTCCCGGACCAGCAGGCGGGTCAGGCCCCGGTGGGCCTCGGCGCGGAACTCGCCCTGCCAGGCCGGTTTGCCGGCCACCTGCAGCACGGAGCGGCCCCGCAGGCCGGGCAGGGGATCTTCGAGTGTCTCGCAGACTGTGCTCAGGCGCCCGTCGCCCTCCAGGGTCAGCAGCCGGCGCCAGCCCCGGGCCAGGCCGAAAGAGCGCAGCTCGGCCCGGCACTCCAGCCCATTGACGCCCCGACAGGGCAGCACGCAGCCCAGCAGCAGCAGCCAGTCCACCAGGCTGTCCGTGCCCGTCAGGCGCCGGCGGTCGGGGTCGCCCTCGGCCAAGGGCAGCAGCTGCACCCAGCCCGGCCACCACTGCACCTGGGCGCTGCTGAGCCCGTCGTCCAGGATCAGCCGGCCGCCCGACCCGGCACGCAGAGTCAGAGTGAAGGCCGACTCGCGGCCCTCCTTCCGGCAGCTGCCCCGCCACTCGCGGCCAGGCACGGCGTAGGGGAAGAAGGCGCTCCAGTCCGGCCAGTCCAAATTCGTCAGCCCGCAGACGCGCATGCCGGACTCCGGCCGGCCCAGGGTGTGCAGGACGGGCGCGCCGCCGGCGGTCATTTCCACCCAGGACCCGAACCGCGCGGGCAGGCTGCGTGCCGCCAGCCAGGGGCCGGCGTTGAGCTGGACGTGCAGATGGGGTTCGGGGCTGCGTCCGCTGTTGCCCACCTGGGCCACTTCCTGGCCCCGGGCCACGCGCTGGCCGGGCAGCACACTCAGACTGCCGGCGCGCAGGTGGGCCAGCAGGCTGCAGGCGCCGCCCTCGTGGGCCAGCAGCACCCAGTTGCCCCACGGGTTGCGCGTGTCCGCCGCGTGGACGGCATTGTCCAGCACCGAGCCCTCCACTGCGACCACCAGACCGTCGGCCGGGGCCTGCACGGGACAAGCCCAGCCGTGGAACTGCTCCAGCTCGTCGCCGGGCCACTCCGCCCCGCCACCGTCCTCGTCCAGCAACATGAAATCCCAGGCTTCGCCGCCCAGGGCCGTGTTGTGGGTCAGCTGGCCACCCGGACCCTGGGTCACGGTCCAGGGACCGCGCAGCGGCAGGCTTAAAATGGGCGTCGGCACCAGCCGGTCCCGCTGCCAGCGTTCGAAGGCGCGCAGATTGTCCTCCGCGCGACCCACCAGTTCCAGGGGCGGGGCCCAGATCCCCAACCGCTCGGAATCCAGCGTGCCCAGGCGGATGGGCAGCAGGAATAGCCAGACCGTCAGGGTGAAGGGCAGGGCCAGTACGGGCAGGCCCAGCACCTGCAGCACGGGCACCAGCGCCGTGGCGATCAGCATGCTGGCCGCCACGGCCAGCGTGGCGTAGAACAGGCTGCGGGCGCTCAGAGCCAGGAAGATCCCGCTGAGCGCGGCGGCGGTCAGGATGGAATTGAAGGCCACCAGGCCGAAGGCCTCGTGCTGAAAGGTGCCGCCGGTCAGCAGGCTGAGCAGGCCCGTGCCCAGGGCCCCGCCCAGCACCATCGCCAGCGCCGTGATCCGCGAGCCCAGCAGCAGGCCGGCCAGCACCAGCAGGCCGCCGGTCAGTGAAGGCAGGAAGAGCAGGGAGCCGAAACTGCGCAAGTACTGCTGGGCCAGCAGCGGCAGCCCGCGGCCCAGCCGGACCTCCAGCCCGTCCAGCCCGGGCAGCAGGGGCTGAAGTTCGGGCAGGGGCAGCGGGCCATGAAACAGGATGGCAGCCGAGGAGAGGGAGAGCAACGTGGCCAGTACGAAGGGCAGGGCCAGCACAGGCAGTCCGCGCGCGGCGAGCAGGGGCTGCAGAACGGCCACCAGCAGGGCGGCCAGGGCGGCGCCGGCGGGGAGCAGGAAGAGGGCCGCCCAGCCTGGTGGCAGATAGGTGGCCAGCGCCGCGCCGGTGAGCAGGCCGGCGCCCTGGGCCAGCCCCAGCCGTACGCAGAGGCCGTCGGGACTAAGCAGACGGCCAGCCAGCCGAGCGACGATGAGACCGGCCAGCCCGAACCAGGCGTGGCGCGGGCTGCTCAGCAGGGCCAGCAGGAAGAGCAGGCCGCTGCGCCGGCGGGACGTGAACAGCACGCCACCCAGCGCGGTCAGCGCCTCACTGGCCAACCGGCTCCAGAGACCGTCGGATTGACGGAGCTCTGATGCCTCGCTCATCCGCGCGGGCCCGTGTCCTGCAGGTGGTCGGGCAGGCGGTCCAGCTCGCGCCAGTAGGCCGGCGTCTCGGCCTCGCGTACCAGATGTCGCCCGCCTTGGGCGTCCACCAGCACCACAGCCGGCCGGCTGTGAATGAACTGCGTGCTCTGGCTGAGGTTGTAGGCGCCGATGTGCCGCACCACCAGCAGGTCGCCGGGACGCAGCGACGGCAGGGGCACGCCCTTGCGCAGCACGTCGATCTGCATGCACAGGTTGCCCAGCAAGGTGGTGTCCTCGAGGATCTGGGTGCCCGGGTTCTGCACGGGCAGGATGTCGTAGCGGTACCAGGCTGTGCTGGAGAGCAGGTTCACGCCGCCGTCCACCACCAGCGCCCGGCTGCCGTCGTTCAGCCGGCGCTCCGAAACCACGCTCAGCAGCAGGTGCATGGACTCGTCCACCAGGGCGCGGCCCGTCTCGAAGAAGAGCTCGGGCAGCTCCTCCCCCGACTCCAGCGGCAGCGTGGCCAGCACGGGGCAGATGGCCTCGGCGTACTTCTGCAGGGATGGACAGGTCACCTCGCCGCTCTGGTAGGCCCAGTGCAGCGTGTTGCGGGTGGCGAAACCGCCGCCCATGTCCCACCAGCGGATGCGTGCGCCCGTGAAGCGGCGCACCCAGACGGCCAGCTCCACCAGCCGGCCGGCGGCCCGCCGGTAGTTGTCCACGTTGTCCACGTAGGTGCCGATGTGCGTGTGCAGGCCGGCCAGCTCCAGTTCCGCGCTCTCGGACAGGCGGCGGGCGGCCTCGTGGGCGCGGCCCGATTCCAGGTTGAAGCCGAAGCGGTCCCAGTGGTTGGCGTCCAGCTGCATGTTGATGCGCAGCGCCACGGGCAGGCGCGACTGGCCTTCGGGCAGGCCCGCTTCGCGCACCAAGGCCTCCAGCCGGGGAATCTCCTCCAGGTGATCCAAGTGGATGCGTGTGCCGCCACGAATGGCCTCCCGCAGGCTGGCGTCGTCCTTGTGCGGCCCGTTGTAGATGATCCGCGCGGCGGGCACTCCCAGGTCGCGGGCCAGGCGGAACTCGTGCCCGGAAACCACCTCGGCCCAGGAGCCTTCCTGGTGCATGATCCGGCAGACGGCGCTCAGGTAGTTGGTCTTGTAGGACCAGCCCAGCCGGACGCGGGGATAGCGCGACTCGAAGGCGCGGCGAAACTGCTGCACCTTGCGCCGCAACGTGCTCTCCGAGAGCAGGTAGAGCGGGCTGCCGAACTGGGCGGCCAGCTCCTTGAGGGGCACGCCGTCCAGGTCCTCCATCAGGCGCAGCCCGGGCAGCTTGCCGAACTTGTTCAGCAGCCCGGCCTGATGCCGCAGCAGCACGGGCTTCTCGTAGATCCGACGGCTCTCAGCACTCACGCGGGGCCTCCCCGGAGGATGGATGGACGGCTCGGCCGGACACGCTCAGGTCCTCCAGCACTCCCAGGTCACAGATGATGTCCACGGCCGCGCGGCTGTAGATCACGCCGCTGCGGGCCGGCGGCAGGACTTCCGGCGCCCCCCCGAGGGCCCGCCGGGCCAGGGCCGCCGGCAGGTTCTGGCCCGCGCCGGCGCACAGGTAGCACCAGGCCGGGAAGCGCGGGTTGATCTCGATCAGGTGCAGGCGCTCCGTCTCCTCCTCGCAGAGGATCTCCAGCTCGCAGGGCCCGCGCCACTTGAGGGCGGCGATCATCGCGCGGGCCAGCTCCAGCAGGCGCGGATCGCCCACTGTCACGCCGGACCAGGCCTTGCCCTTTTCCGTCACGCCCAGTTTGCGCATGGGAACGGCGCCCACCAGGCCGCCCTCCCCGTCGCCCAGGCAGCAGATGTTGTACTCGAAGCCCGCCAGGCCGCGCTGCAGGATGATGGGCAGACCCCAGCGCGCGCTGATCTCCACGAAGGAGCTCATGGCCTGCTCCACGGTCCAGGCCTTGCGGGCGTCGTAGAAGATTCCCTTCACGTAGACCGGCTCCCGGCCGTCGGGATCGCAGAGATCCTCCCAGACGTCGCGCAATCCCTCCAGGGAGTGGACCACCTCCGTGGGCGGCACCTGGAAATCGTGCTTGCGGCAGAACTCGGCCAGCCGCGACTTGGCCCGCATGGCCAGGCCGCCCTCGTCGGGCAGGAAGCTGTGGATGCCCGCCTCCTCGAGTTCGGGCTGCAGGGTCAGGTAGAGCTCCAGCTCACTGTCCAGGGTGGGGATGACCAGGTCCAGCCGTCCCTGCTGCCGGACCAGCCGCAGGTGGTGCAGCAGGGCGTCGCTGCCGCGGGAGGGAAAGGGGATCAGATAGACTTCGTCGAAGAGCTGGCGGTTGTAGATCCCGGCGTCCATGGCATCGTAGGCCAACCCCACCAGCCGTCCGCGGTGTCCGGCGTCGCGCAGGCTGCGGGCCACGGCCACGCCGGGGGCCGGGTTGTCGGCGGCGTTGAGGCCGCTCACGGCGATGCCGGCGTCGCGCCAGTCCCCGCGTTGGTTGGGCGCCGTCATGACAGTTCGACCTTGCGCTCGCGGGGGAGCACGCGGTGCTGGCGCAGGACCGTCAGGAACTCCTCCAGGTCCAGCGCGGCCTGGTCCGGACTCACGTCGAAATCCTCCACCAGCCCGTTGAGGATCTCCTGCTGGACCACGCCCTTGATCATCCGGTCCAGGATCCAGGCGCCCGTGCTGTTGGTGCTGAAGCTCAGTCCGCTGTGGTGGTCGAACAGAAAGCCCTGGGGACTCAGATGCAGGTGGTTCAGGGTTGCCATGCGGGCTCCTACTTGCCGGCGCGCCCGGCGGACTGGGCCAGGCTGCCGTAGATGTAGAGGATCTGGTTCTCCAGGTGGTAGCCGTTCCGCTGGCACCACTCGCAGGGGCCCGAGCACTGCGCGGCAGGCACCTTCTTCTCCCAGAGGGCCACCTCCACGCCGCCGCCCAGCAGGCGGTCCGCCACCTGGAAGCCGTGTTCGAAGCGGCCGGCCGGCACCTGGATCACCTGATGCGTGCCCTCGAGCAGCACGTTCTTCGTGCCGTAGGGATAGAAGGAGACGCCCAGCCAGACCGTGCGGTCCACCCGGCCCTGCACCATCACCTTCTCCGGGCGCTTGCCCTTGGCGTCGAGCTTGAGACCCAGGTTCAATTCCTGGGCGCCGGCCACCTGGGCCAGCACCAGCAGCAGGCCCATCACGAAGTGCTTCATCCTCGCCTCCTCAATTCCGTCACCTGATCACGGAGCCGTGGCCCAGCTCCGGCGCGTCCAGCGGGCTCCCAGAAAGAGCCAGCGGCTCTCCGATCCGCTCACCTTCTCCCAGCCCGCCGACGCCTCCAGACTCAAGCCCCGCCAGGCTCGCCAGCCCAGACCGGCGGACAGCGACGTTTTCAGTTCCATCACTCCGTCATGCAGCACCAGCCGCTCCACGTCGAACCAGTTGATTTGATGTCCCACAAGCGCGCTGGCTTGCAGATCCAGCCGCCCACGGGTGGTTGCGGCGCGGGCCAGTCCCGCCAGCTTGAGGTCGCCGCCCGCCCGGCTGGCCAGCAGGCCCAGCCGCTGACGGCCGGACACCGCTTGGCGGGCCACATTCAGCTCCGCCGCCAGGACCTTCTCCGACACGCTGGGGTAGGCCTGGCGCATGGTTTGCAAGCGCCCGTTCAGCGTCAAGGACGCCGCGTTTTCCGGCTGTGGACACCAGGTCAGGCCGCCGCCCAGGTTCCATCCCGCTTCTGTCTCCACGCGCCGGCCTCCCAACACGGGCCATTCCTTGCTGGTGGAGAGTGAGGCGCCCAGCGCCTCCACGCCCCAGTGCGGCGTGAGGGCCCGACTCAACCAGAGGCTGCGCTTGACGGAGCGGAAACTCCAGCTTGCCTGCCGAACGCGCTGGTCGCTGAAGCCCGCAGCCGCCAGCCAACGTGCGCCAGCGCCGGCGCTGCCGAACAGCGAGCGCGTCCAACCTTCCGCGTCCTGGAACAGCGCGGGATCCTGGTCCGCATAGCGCGTCCACTCGGCTCCGGCGCCCAGCGCCTGCCAGCGCGGCTCCAGGCCTTCCGCCCCCGCGCAGCGGGTCAGCAGCATGATCAGCAACAACAGCACAGGCCCACTCCATTCCGACGCTGGGGAGAATCTGTCATCTTGTTCCGGCGCCATTGTGGCAAACCTGTGACAGCCGCTTCCATCCAAACCCAGTCAGCCAGGTTTTATTGCATGTCGACCCTTCCCCGCATCCTGATCGTCGAGGATGATCCCCAGATCCGGGAACTGATCTGCCGCGCACTGGAGGACGGAACCCGCCAGTGCGAGACCTGCGCGGATTTGAAGTCCGCCCTGCAGCGACTGCATCTCGGCCTGCCCGACCTGTTGATCCTGGATCGCGTGCTGCCCGGCGGGGACGGCCTGCGCATCCTGCAGAAGGTGCGGGAGGTGAGCAATCTGCCCGTCCTGCTGCTGACCAGCCTGCGCAGCGAGGACCACAAGGTCGAGGGGCTGGAGGCTGGGGCCGACGACTATCTGGGCAAGCCCTTCTCCCTGCGCGAACTGACCGCCCGGGTCAACGCCCTGTTGCGGCGCAGCCGGAATCCCGTGGGCGTCAGCCTGCGGCTCGGTGCCCTGTCGCTGGACTCCGAGGGCCGGCAGGCTTTCTGCGGCGAGCAGCCGCTGGACCTGAGCCCGCTGGAGGTCCGGGTTCTCAAAACCCTGCTGCTGAACCAGGACCGCGTGCTGCGCCGCGACGAACTGATCGGCCTGGCCTGGGGCGTGGAGTACGAGGGCTACGACCGGGCTGTGGACACGCTGGTGGTGCGGCTGCGGCGCAAGCTGGCCGGGCCGGGCATGCCCCAGGTCCGCACCGTGCGGGGCCAGGGCTACTCCCTCAGTCTGGAAGAGGACGCGTGATTCCCAGGCCCCGCTTCTTCCACAATCTGGCGGGCCGCTTTGGTCTGCTCCTGCTGCTGCTGCTGGCCCTGCAGGCCGGACTGACCGGCGTGGCGGTCTTCTCCTGGATCCGCGCCCGGGATCTGGCCCTGCACAAGGTGGAATTGGGCGAGCAGGCAGGGCTGATCCTGCCGGCCCTGGCGGACAGCCTGTCGCGCTGGTCGGGCTCCGGCCCGGCGCTCACGCGCCAATCCAGCCTGCGCCACCAGATGCGCCGCAGCCTGGGCCGTCCCCAGGCCATGAGTCTGGTCTGGGTGGATCAGGCGGGCAACATGGCCGCGGTGGGCTTTCTGGAGTTGGATCCGCGCCTGCCGGAATTGAAGCGCATGATCCAGGCGGGTCATTCCGAGCGCGAGTTGGAGTCCAGCGCGGGTCGCCTGAACCTGGCGCTGGTGGTTCGCGCCACTCCGGCCGGCTGGCTGATTCTGGCCGGAGATTCCGCCACCCGCCTCTGGACGGCAGGCAGCCGCGGACTGCTGGTGGCCCTCCTGGCAGGGTCCGCCGGCAGCGCCGGCCTGGCGGGCTGGTGGCTGGCCCGCCCCCTGCTGCGGCGTTTCCGCGCCCTCAGCCGGGCCTTCTCCACCCTGGGGGAGGGTGGGTTCTCGCATCGGCTGGCGGATCCGCACCCGGACGAGCTGGGGCAACTGGCCCGCGAGTTCGACCAGATGGCAGCCCAGGTGGAGCGGTTGACCGCGGATCTGGCCCGCAGCGACCGGGAGCGCCGCCAGCTGCTCAGCGAAGTCAGCCACGAACTGGGCGCGCCGCTCACCAATCTCATCGGCTACCTGGATCTGCTCCAGCGCGAGGACTCCCTGGCCCCGGAGCCGCGCGCCACCCTGCGCCTCTGCTCCAGCCAGGCCAAGCGCCTGGACCACCTGGTCTCGGACCTGCTGGACCTGGCGCGGCTGGATGACGCCGGGCTGCGCCTGCGGCACGTGGAGCTGGATCTGCGTGACACGGTGGACCAGGAGGTGGCGGCCATCGAGTTGGCCTGCCTGGATCGCGGCATCCAGCTGGATTGGCAGCGGCCGGCGGAAGCGGCCCCAATCCTCGGGGATGAAGCCCGGCTGGCCCAGATCCTGCGCAACCTGCTGCGCAATTCGGTCCACCAACTGGCCAACCCGCTGGTGGAGGGCCCCACCCTGCGGGTGATGCTGGAAACCTCCGGCGGGCGCATCGAGCTGCGCGTGTTGGACAACGGGCCCGGCATCCGTCCGGCGGACCTGGCCCAGCTCTTCGACCGCTATCACCGACCCCACAGCAGCTGGGGCGAAGGCAGCGGGCTGGGACTCTGCATCAGCCGCCGCCTGGCCGAACTTCACGGCGGCACACTGGAGGGCGCCTCGGCAGGCCTGGGCCGGGGGGCCGTCTTCACCCTGAGTCTGCCCCGGGCCCCGACACCACCAGCGACCTGAGACCTTGCCTCCGGGCTCGGCTCAGAAGGCCTGCCCCATGAACATTTGCACCAGACTTCCCTCCCGTCCACGGGCCACGTCCAGCCGCAGCACCAGGTCGGTGAACATCAGGCGCAGCCCCACGCCCACGGACTCGTGCATGTGCTCGTGCAGTCGGCCCGGACTCCAGGCCGGCGCCACCCGGCCCACCTCCGCGAAGGCCGCGGCCTGCAGCCAGTGCACGCGCAGGCCCGCCAGCGGATTCCCGGGCAGCAGCTGGCGCAGTTCGGCCCCGTAGTAGAGAAAGGCCTTGTCGGTGAAGCGATTCTGGTAGTAGGCGCGGAAGCGCGTGTCGCTGCCCAGGGCCGGCGCGGCAAAAGCCGGTGGGCGATGGAGCACGTCCCGGCGCTCGCCGCCCGGGCCCAGTTCGAGATGGGAATCGTTCCAGGTGGGGCACACGCCGCTCCAGGCGTTCAGGGCCAGCACCGTCCGACCGGTGCGCCGGCGGTCCAGGGGCCAGACCCCGCGCAGATCCCCCTGCACGATGGACCAGGGCGCGCGCACGCCGGCCTGGCCCGGATCGCGCTGCCACGAGAAGGACTGGAATCCACCCCGGGCCGGATTATCCTCGAAGTCCCAGTTCTCGCGGGTCAGGCCGAAGCTCGCGCCTCGCACGGTGGTGTCCAGTTGCCGGCGGTGGAAGGGCTCGACCTCCAGAAAAGTCAGGCCGCTGTGGCGCAGACTCGCGCCGCCCCGCGCCCCGCCCACAAGCCGGCCCCGCTCCAGAACGGGCCGGGGAAGCGGCGTGCGGGCGCCGTGGCCCAGGGGCGCCAGCCAGCGCAGTTTGGCCCGGACCCAGAGGTCCCGCCCCGCCAGGCTCAGATAGTGATCCGGATCCGAGAGCCGCCGGCCGGGCGCGCGCTCCCCAAAGCGGCCGGGAAAGGCCGGAGCCGCCGGATTGTCCGTGTAGGCGCGGATCTCGCCGAAGCGCCCGGCATATACCGTGGGCTCCAGAAACAGTCGTGGCAACCCGGGCAGATGGAAATCGCGCATCTGGTGATAGAGATAGCGCGTCCCGTTGGAGCTGCCGAACAGCACCACGTCCGCCTGGGCTCCCGCTTGCACCAGATCCTGGCTGCGCAGATAAACGCCCGCCGTCCAGTGAAAGAACTGGCTGTAGAAGGCAAAGGGCAGCGGGGTCAGGCTGGCCCGGCGTGGCGCCAGGCTATCCGGGCCCACCAGCGAGTCACCGGGATCCGCGGCCGGGGCCGCGCCCGCCACCAGCAATAGCATCCAAATCCACACCAGGTATCGCATGTTCGCCTCGATATTTGATAGTAACAATATAATAGCCGGGCTGGGATTCCGGGCGGCTTGATCTGACATAATCTTGTTGACCATCAACAATAAAGGGGACGCGATGACTCGCGTCCCCCGGAAGAGGCGTGGTTTCGGTTCTAGTAGATGGCCAGGTAGCGGTCCAGCTCCCAGCGCGAGACCTGCACGCGGTAGGCGTCCCACTCCTTGTTCTTGGCCGTCAGGTAGGATTGGAACAGATCGTCGCCGAAGACCTGCCTGATTAGCCGGCTCTTCTTGTATTCGCGGATGGCCTCTCCCAACGAACCGGGCATGGAGGTCATGCGCTGGCGCTTGGCCTCGGAGACGTGGAAGAGATCCTCCTCCGCCGCCTTGGGCGCCGGCAGCTTCTTCTTCACGCCGTCCATGCCGGCCGCCAGCATGACGGCGAAGGCCAGATAGGGATTGGAGGACGGATCCGGGCAACGCAGCTCGATGCGCGTGCCGTTCTCCCGGCCCGGACTGATGCGCGGCACGCGGATCAGCGCCGAGCGGTTCTGGCTGGCCCAACTGACGTAGACAGGCGCCTCGTAACCGGGCACCAGCCGCTTGTAGCTGTTCACCAGCGGCGCGATCACGGCGCTCATGGAGCGGGCGTGGGTCAGCTGGCCGGCGATGAAGTGCTTGGCCAGGCCACTCAGGCCGTGGGCGTCCTTGCGATCGATGAAGGCGTTCTTGCCGTCCTTCCAGAGGCTCTGGTTGGTGTGCATGCCCGAGCCGTTCTCGCCAAAGATGGGCTTGGGCATGAACGTGGCGTAGAGCCCGTGCTTCTGAGCCACGGCTTTGACGGTCAGGCGCAGGGTGATGGCGTTGTCCGCGGTGGCCAGCGCCTTATCGTACTTGAAGTTGATTTCGTGCTGCCCGATGGCCACCTCATGGTGCAGGGCCTCGATCTCCAGGCCCATCTTGACCAGGTTGTCCACCATGTGCCGGCGCACGGTGTGGGCCAGGTCCGTGCTCACGTCGAAGTAGCCCGCCTGGTCTTGGGGAACCAGCGGCAGCAGGCTGCCGTCCGGGTGCGGCCGGAACAGGAAGAACTCGAGCTCCGTGCCCGTGTAGTACGTGATGCCCAGGGCCTCGGCCTCCTGCATGGTGCGACGCAGCACGCGGCGCGGATCTCCCTCGAAGGGCGAGCCATCCGGGTGGAAAACGTCGCAGATCACGCGCGCCGTGGGAACGTCCTCGTCCCAGGGAATCTGCAGGAACGTGTCCAGGTCCGGCACCAGCAGCATGTCGCTCTCGGCGATGCGTGCGAAGCCCTGGATCGAACTGCCGTCAAACCACTGGCCGTGCGCCAGGATGTCCCGCCACATGGTCACCGGCACGCCCACGCTCTTGACGATGCCGATGATGTCCGTGAACTGCAGGTTGATGAAGCGGATGCCCGCCTGCTTGATCAGTTCCGCGACGCGCTCCACCTGTCCCTTGTCATGCTGGTTTGGCATGCACCCTCCCGTGAATAAATTTTTATTTCTCCAATGAATCGGCTTATAAATGAGTTTCATCAGCCTGTCAGCCGTCTCGTTGACAAGAATCGCATTCATGCATGCGAATTTCAACCCATTTCTTGCCATTTGACCATTTACAGGCCTCATGCCGTCTGCAAATCCCTTCCCTCAATCTATCGGCACTCAGTTCACCAAAATCTTTCCCGATTACGTAGCAGACTCCGCTATACGTAAAATCTTGAGCGGTCGTTGCGCC
>DYSB01000243.1 GCA_020726405.1 Acetofilamentum sp.
TGCCGCCGGAGACCTTGTTGCCCGGCGACAGGCACAGCCAGGACACGACATGCTTGGCCGTCGGCCACGCGGACAGATCGGTCCCGCATTGGGCGACGAGCTTGAGCGCGAGAGAAGGTCCGAGCCCGTGGATGCGGGTCAAGTCCACGCCGACGACGCCGTAGAGCGCGGTGCTGTTAGCGCTCAGATTATCTCGCCGCTGAATTCTCACGCTTTTTCGCGACTGATCCGGTGGGAATTCCCGGTTTGGAGGGGCTGGTGGGAGAGCGGTGGAAGACGGAGCAAAGCGGGAGAGGGGGTGGCCCCTGTGGGGGTGGTCCGGGGGCCGGGTATGCCGGGGAGGGAGCGACGAGGCGAGTAGGTCGGTGCGGCTACCGTGGCGGGCAGCGGCCCGCCGCGGTGGCCGGGTGGATCAGAAGGGCAGTGCGTCGTCAGGATCGAACAGGTCGAGCTGGGGATCGGTGTCGGTATTGAGCAGCGGGTCGATCAGGGGTAACAGCTCGGCCGCGTAGCGGCGCCAGATCGCCTCGGTGAGCTCATTGAGCAGGGCAAACACCGCCAGCGCCTGTTGGGGTGACCAGTGCTCAGGCACGGGCAGATGGAAGCGTTCGGGCAACGGGATCATGGGGCCACCTCCTCGCGGGCGGTTTGGACATGCTCGGCGCTGACGGTGCGGGCCTGGGTTAGGGCCGCGCTGGTGAGCGCATAGTGGGCCAGGCGGTTGACCTTGCGCGGCATCCCCTGGGTGGCCTGGAACAAGGCCTCCACCGCCGGTGGCTCGAACAGCGGCAGCTCACAGCCGGCCAGACGCAGGCGGTGGGTGAGGTACTCGGGCAGCTCCTCGCGGGTGAGCCCGACGAGGTGATAGCGCACCACGATGCGCTGGGCGAGCGACTCATGGACGGCCATGCTTAAGCGCCGGCGCAGCTCGGTGAGCCCGACCAAGAGCAGACACAACCGATTCTCCGAATCCATCTGATAGTTGGTCAGCAGACGCAGATCCTCCAGGACCTCATTGCGCAGATGATGGGCCTCATCGACGATCAGCACCGGGCGTTGCCGTGCCTCCAGGGTCAAGCGGCTGATCTCGCTGCGGATGGTGCGGAAGGCCGCGGCGCGATTGCGCTCGATCGGTAGCCCCAGCTCCCAGCCGATGGACTTATACATATCCATCACGTTGCCGGTGGAGAGCGGCACATAGAACACCCGATAGAGTCCCGGGTGCAGCGCGGCGGCCACCTTGCGACACACCGTGGTCTTGCCGGAGCCGGCCTCGCCGGTCACCAGCCCGATGGCGCGCAGCTCCAGCAGATGGGTCAGGCGCGCCTCGGCCTCTTGAAGCGCCGCCGAGGCAAACAGGGCATCCGGCTGGGGCGTCACATCGAAGGGGAAGGCGCTCAGGGCGAAGTGGCTGCGGTACATCAGCGCTCCTCCCCGTCCGCGCTGTCCCTTGCCAGCTCGCGCAGCCGCAAGGCCGAGGCCGGCGGCTGGGGTGCGGGACCATCAATGGCCAAGGTCCGGGACGGGCGCTCGCGTTTCACAAAGCAATTGGCATAGGTCTCCACCACCCGGGCGAGCCCACAGACCTGCCCCTGGTGACACACCTGCAGCGGGCGCTGGGGTGGGGCACTGGGGTCGAAGCGCAGGGTCACCGTCTCCCCCACCTTAGGCGGCATCGACCTCATAGACCACTCCATTGAGACTCACCGTGCGGTCCTTCTGGACCTTACGCTTGGCCTCGAACAGGAACAGCTCGGCCAGATCCACGGTGGGCTCCGGGAAGCGCACCCCCGCACCGGTCTGGGCCCACTGCTCCAGGGGCGTGCGCCTGTCGAGTCCGCGATGCGGCGTGTGGTGGTACTCCCCCTCGATCCAGGCCGCCAAGCGGCGGTTCAGGGCCGTTAAGCTCGCCGTGTCCTCCGGACTCAGGCGGGTCAGGAGCTGGGCGCGTAGGGTCTTGAAAAATCGCTCGATCTTGCCCTTGCCCTGGGGCCGGTAAGGGCGGGCATGGATCAGCGCGATGCTGAGCTTGGCGCACACCAGGGCCAGGTGCTGGGAGCGGTAGTTGGCCCCGTTATCGACATACAGCCGCTGCGGCAACCCACGCTTGAGGATGGCCTGCTGGAGCACCGGCAGGAAGGTGGCGGTGTTCTCCGAAAGCGCAAAGGCGGCGTGCGGGATGACCCGGGTGGCGTCATCGATGAAGGCGATCAGGTAGGTCTTGCGCCGGGTGCGCCCGTCCACCGCCACGCTGGGGCCGTGCATCACATCACTCATCCACAGCTCCCCGGCCTGGGCGAAGGCGAAGCGGCGCCGATCACGCTCGCCCGGGTCCTCTGGGGCCTTCGCCATCAAGCCATGGCGGGTGAGCAGCCGATGCACGGTGGAGGGTGGCAGTGGCAGCTCTGGGGGGACCTCGGGGGACGTTCGGGCCTCGCGGATGACCAGCTGCACCGAGAGCCGGGGATTGGCCTCCTTGGCGCTGAGCAGCGCCTCGACCACCGCGGCAGGCAAGGCGCGGGACTGGCCGCGGTCGGCGCGCGCTTTGGGCAGCAGCGCATCGAAGCCGCCACGGCGGTACGCCTTCAGCCAATCGCGCAGCGTCTCGGCCGCCACCCGGGTGCGGGTGCTGCCGGGGATGCTGTAGTCACGCGCCGCCTTCTCGGCCAAGTACTTAGCGAGGCCCTTGGAGCCTGGGGGCAGGTGCACCAGCTCGGCAATCAGCCCGTAGCGAAACAGGCCGATGGCCTGCCGGCGGTCGGTTTCAGGGTCGTTCATGGGGCAGGGCTCCGGGTGGCACAGGCCAACGTGCCTGCGAGCGGGACCCTACGCCGCCAACCCCGGCGGGTCCGGCCCCACACCGTGTTGGCGGGCGCTTACCAAGCCCGCCCCCCGGCGTGCGCCGGGGGCGGAATCCGAGCGGGCTGGACAAGTTCTGCAGCAACGGCTCACCGATTGGCCGCAGTGCGAGCAGCACCTCGGCGACCCCCAGGCAGGCGGCAAAGGCCAGCAGGGTGGGCGCACAGGGGAACTGCTCCGGCAAGAGCCCCTTGAGGGCGTGGAGTGCCTCCCGCACCGCCTGCACCTGCCGCCGCGCCCAGCGCAACACCCCGGGCAGCTCGATGTCCGGGCGCAGCTCCTGGCAGGCCGCCTCCAGGCTCGGCGCCTGCTCCACCGCGCGCACCACCGCCTCGACCTCACTCAAGGTGCCCGAGAGGCGCGCGGCCAGACAGTCGGGCAGCAGGCTGAAGGTGCGATGCCCGCGGCGGCAGTACCAACGGGCAATCCGGGTGCCCGGCGGGCTGACGCGCCGGTAGGTCCCGTGGCGGGCCAAGCCGCAGCCCCCCTGGGGGTGCAGCGGACAGCGCGGCAGACTTGCCTGCTCCCAGGCGTGTTGGTTAACGTACTGTGCGCCGGTCAGCGCACACGCATAACGCAGTTGCACCGGCCACCGGCCCGCACGGCGGCTACCGTGGCGGGCCTTCTGCTGTTCTGAGGTCCCCCAATTGTGCCCGACCGACGCCACCCCCGTCCGGCGGTGGCGCCCATGGGAAACGCAAGGCAAGCTCCCGCCCGCTTTGGCTCACCGGCACCACATCTCCTCCGGTGGCACAGTCTCAACCAAAAGGGGCGGTGAATTTCGGATTAGCGTGAGGCCCAACACCACCTTAGCGCCGTCGAGCGGCGCATTGATACGGATGGTTGGCGGCGTGTCCTCGATCAGAACCGCGACGTTATCGGCATTGCCGAGGTCCCCGTCGCTCACGTCCAACCGAAGCACAAAGCTGCCTTCGACGCCCGGCGCAAGCTGCGCAAACGGCAACTGGGCTGCTTGGATGTCCGCGCTCGTGAGATCGCTCCCCGGCGGCTGACTCACCAGGCTCCAATTGAAGCTCAGGGGATTAGGGCCAAGATCCGAATCGAAGCTGCCGGACCCGTCGAAGGTGACCGTGTCGGACGCTCTCGCAGCCAGGTCGGGTC
>DYSB01000244.1 GCA_020726405.1 Acetofilamentum sp.
GCCTTCGCCTCCGATCGTCACGGCAACTTCGACCTGTTCGTGATGCCTGCCCAGGGTGGCGTGGAGCGACGGCTGACCACCCACTCCGCCGGTGACTATCCCTGGGCCTTTAGTGAAGACGGCGCGCGGCTGATCTACTCCAGCGGCCGGATGGGCCTGCCCGCCAGCCGCCTCTATCCCGCGGGGTGGCCGGGCGAGGTCTACAGCGTGGAGTTGGCCACGGGCGCCACGCGCAGCGAGAATCTGCTGGCCGCCGAGGAGATCGCCCTGGGTCCGCAGGGCTGGCTCTACGAGCGCGTGATCTCCGTCGAGGACGAGTTCCGCAAGCACCACGTCAGCTCGGCGGCGCGCGAACTCTGGCTGCGTCGGCCCGACGGCAGCCACGAGTCGGTCACCGACTGGGCCGGCGAGGATCGCGAGCCCGTCTGGCGGCCCGGCGGCGGTTTCTGGTTTATCAGCGAGCGCGACAGCTGCCTCAATGTGTTCGCCGGCGAGCCGGGCGGCGCGGAGCGCCAGCTCACCCACCACAAGGTTGAACCCGTTCGCGGGTTGAGCGCCTCGCGTGATGGTCTGCTCTGCTACAGCCAGGCTGGCGCGCTCTGGACCTTGCGCGAGGGCGGCGAGCCGCGCCGTCTGGCCGTGGAGCTGCGCGCGGACCGCCGGGCGGCCCATCCGCTCACCATTCCCCTGGCGGGAGAAGTCAGCGAGGCGCTGCTCTCGCCCGACGGCCGGGAAATGGCCTTCATCGCCCACGGCGAGGTCTTCGTCTGCTCGGTGGAACACGGCACCACGCGCCGGCTGACGGACACGCCCGAGCAGGAGCGCAACCTGGCCTTCGCGCCGGACGGCCGCAGCCTGGCCTACGCCGGGGAGCGCGCCAACTGCTGGCGCCTCTATCGCGCCACCCTGCCCCGCAAGCAGGACCTGCACTTCTTCAACGCCGCCCAGGTGCAGGAGGAGACGCTGGTGGACGGGCCGGACGATTGCTTCCAGCCCCGCTTCTCGCCGGACGGCACGGAGCTGGCCTTCCTGGCCAAGCGCACCGAGCTGCGCGTGCTGAACTTGAAAACCAAACAGGCGCGCGTGGTTCTACCCGAGCGCCTCAACTACAGCTACGCCGACGGGGATCAGGCCTACGAGTGGTCGCCGGACGGCCAGTGGTTCGCTTTCCACATTCCCGACAAGGGCCGCTGGTCCAGCGAACTGGGCGTGGTGCCGGCGGTGGGCGGGCCGTGGCACAACCTGAGCCAGAGCGGCTTCGAGGACTACAATCCGCGCTGGTCGGCCAACGGCAAGGGCATCCTCTACCAGACCGACCGCCAGGGCATGAAGAGCCAGGGCGGCTGGGGCGGGCAGGAGGACGTATACTTGCTGGCGCCTTCCCGCGAGGGCCTGGAGTGGTTCCGCCTGAGCGAAGAAGAGCTGGCCATGCGCCAGGAGGCGGACAGTCTGGCCGAAGTGGAGAAGGAGGAGGCTCCCCAGGGCAAGAAGGGGCGCAAGGCCAAGCCCGAGCCGGCGGAAGAGGAGGCGGAGGCGGATTCCGTCCACGTGGTCGTGGAGTTGCCCGACGCCGACCGACGCATCCTGCGGCTGACCACGGCCTCCGCCGTGCTGGCCGACTATCTGCTCTCCAAGGACTGCGAGACCCTCTACACGCTGGCCGCCTACACCAAGGGCTTTGATCTCTACGAGACCAAGCTGCGCAAGCACGAGACGCGCCTGCTGGGGGCGCTGGAGTTGGATCACGGCGCCTTCGTGGGCGCCACGGACGAGGCACTCTTCCTTCTGGCGGCCGGTGGTCGGTTGCTCAAGTTCGACCTGGCCGAAGAGGCCGCGGAAGACTTGGCCTGCGAGCCCGAGATGACGCTGCGCCAAGACCAGGAGTGGGAATACCAGTTCGACCACATCTGGTGCCAGGTGCGGGAGAAGTTCTACAGCCCGGGCCTGCACGGCGTGGACTGGAACCGGCTGCGCGCGACCTATCGCCGCTACCTGCCGGCAATCGACCATCCACGGGACTTCGCGGAGTGCATGTCCGAGTTGCTGGGCGAGTTGAATGCCTCACACACCGGCTGCTTCGTCTCCTGGCGTCCGGAGGACGGCGATGCCACGGCGGACCTGGGCCTGCTCTTCGATCCCACCTGGACGGGGGCGGGCTGGCGCGTGGCCGAGGTGCTGCCCCAGGGGCCTTGCGACCGCAGTGACAGCCGCGTGCGTGCGGGACACATTTTGCTGGCCGTGAACGGCCGGCCGCTGGACGCCACGGAGGAGTCCTGGCTAGCCCTCAACCGGCGCGCCGGGCAGCAGGTCGCGCTCAGCCTCAAGGAAGAGAAAGGCGTGGCCTACGAGCAGTCCGTCACGGCTGTGGCGAACGGCGCGCGCCAACGCCTGCTCTACGAGCGTTGGGTCCGGCGCAACGCCGACGAGGTGGAGCGGCTCTCCCAGGGCCGGCTGGGCTACGTGCATGTGGAGAGCATGGACGGCGGCAGCTACCGGCGCCTGGTGCACGAGGCCCTGGGCCGGCTGGCCGATCGCGAGGCTCTGGTTGTGGACAGCCGCCACAACGGCGGCGGCAACCTCACCAACGAACTGATCACCTTTCTGGGCGGGCGGCGGATCTTCCGCAACGTGGTCCGGCCGGACCAGCATGTGATCGGCGAGGATCCCTGGCAGCACTGGCTGCGGCCCTCCATCGTGCTGATGAACGAGGCCAACTACAGCGACGCCCACTGCTTCCCCTTCGCCTACAAGGACAGCCAGCTGGGCCAGCTGGTGGGCATGCCCGTGGCGGGCACGGGCACCTCCGTCTGGTGGGAGGGCCTGATGGGCGGGCGGCTGGTCTTCGGCATCCCCGAAGTGGGCCTGATGGACGAGCAGGGCACCTTCCTGGAAAACCACCAACTGGAGCCGGACATCCGCGTGGACAACACGCCCGGCACGGTCAGCACGGGGCAGGACCTGCAGCTCCAGGCGGCCGTGGCCGCGCTGCTGCGCGAACTGGGGCCGATGAAGCAGCCATGAGCCAGGATCTGGACCAGCTGCTGCGCGAGTGCCTGGTGCGCCGCTCTCGGGGGTCCGGGCCGGGCGGCCAGCATCGCAACGTGACCGAGAGCCGCGTGGACCTGCTGCACGTGCCCAGCGGACTGCGCGTGGTCAGCGACGAGACCCGCAGCCAACATCAAAACCTGCAGCTGGCGTTGCTGCGGCTCTCACTCAAGTTGGAGGCGGCGGCCCGGGTGGTGACGCCGCGGGTGACACGTGTCAAACGGCTGCGGCGCGTGCAGGAGCGGATTCTGGGGGAGAAGCGGCGCCTGGGCGATTTGAAACGCCAGCGTCGGCCGCCGGGCAAGGGAGGCGAGGATGTCTGATGAACTGGATCCGTTGGAGGCCAACCTCCCGCCGGCCCCGCACCGTCCACCGCTGCGCTTCGCGCTGGCCGGCGTGGGCGTGTTCCTGACGGGGACTGCGCTCTCCTACTTCCTGTTCACCGTGACCCTGGTGCTGGCGGCGCCCAGCCGCAACACGGCGCTGGGCATCCTGGGCGTCTTCCTGATGGTGGCGGGCTCGGGCATCAGCAGCACGCTGGCCTTGGTCTTGTATCACCGGCTCAGCACGCGTTGGCTTCAGCGACAGCTGCACGACTCCCAGAGCGGAGTCTTCGGCGGAGACGCACGCTCAACCGATGCGAATCGGCCGCGTCATTAGTGGGCCGATTCTCGTGAGATGATAGATGATGAAGCGTCCACGTTGTCCAGTGCAAGGCGCAGACCCGCAGTCGTAGTGGTGCTACGAAAAGGGGCTGCAACGCAGCAATGGGCGGCGGGGGCGCTTCCCGAAGGGTTTGCGCTCCGTTGAAACACCACATCGACTCATGTCCCTGCGCAAACAGCATCTATCAGATCACGGAAATCGGTCCACTAGTGTAGTGCGTCGTTTTTCCTGGAGCTCAACTTTCGGTTGGCTCGGATGAC
>DYSB01000245.1 GCA_020726405.1 Acetofilamentum sp.
TCGCAGTCGTTGTCGAGGTCGTCGCAAATCTCGGGGTTGCCGGGGAAGCGCAGGGGGGCGCTGTCGTCGCAGTCCTCGCAGGCGGCGTGACCGTCGGCGTCGGCGTCGGCGTAGCCCACGGAACCGTCGCAATTGTAGTCGGTGGAATCGCTGCAATCGGCTTCGGCAGCTCCTGGGTGGATGTTCGCGGCGGAGTCGTCGCAGTCGCGGTCGTCGGCGACGTAGCCCTCGGGGGCCGCGCAGGCGCTCACCGCGCTCGCGGCGTCGCCGTAACCGTCGCCGTAACCGTCGCCGTCGGCATCCGCATAGAAGCTGGGGGCGTCCACCGCCTCCTCATCGACGCTGCCGTCGCAGTTATTGTCGATGCCGTCGCACAGCTCCTCGGCGCCGGGAAACACGCCGCCATCGAGGTCGTTGCAGTCCTCCGGCGGGGATTTGCTGTCACCGTCGAGATCCACCGGCTCCTCCTTGCGGCAGGCGGTGAGAGCGAGAGCCAGGGCGAGCAGAGTAGAGAGACGGGTCACGCAGGCACCTCCGAAATGTACGGTGCCCTATTCTGGGAGACGATGGGACACAAGGGAGAAAATGTGGTCAATACGCCGAGGATAGGCCTGGGGGTAAGCCGCGCTGCACCCGGTTCGCAGCGTGCCCCCCCCTGTCAAGGCGCTGCCACCGCAGAGATCGGGGTCACGGCCGCTAGGTGGGTGCGCGTGGCCGGCCGGAGCGGTCTTCGCGCTGCGATGATCCGCCTGTTAAGGCGCTGCCAGCGAGGAGAACGCGGCCACTGCCGCCCGTTCGGGGGGCGCGGAACAGCCCCTTGCCGCCTAGGGGGCGATCCAGCGCTGGTAGGTGAGCATCGTCACGGGAAGCGTGAGGATCGCGGCCACAAAGCTCACGAGGAGAAACTGGGAGGTGAGCGCCCGGTCGCCGCCTGCGCGCTCTGCGAAGATGGGGAGGGCCGTCAGGGGAGGAACGGCCGCTTGAAGCAGGATCATGAGCGCGGCGGTCTCGGGCGGTTGGGTGAGCGCCACGAGGCCGAGAAAGGCCGCGGGGTAGAGAATGTTCTTCGCGAGCACAAATTTAGCGAGCTCATTCCAGCGAAATTTCGCGCCATGTTGCTGATAGTCCAGGGTGAGGGCGCCGCCCACGGCGATCATCACCAGCGGCACCGATGTCGCCCCCATGAGCTGCATCGCGGAGAGCACAAAGTCAGGGATATAGGGACCTAATCCCAGGGTTGCGCCGCCCACCGCCGCGAGCGTCGCGAGGGTGACAGGGTGCAGCAGCTTCTTCAGATCGCCGCTCCATTTCTGCCCGTAGAAGAGGCCAAACACGTTGAACGACATCGCCGGGTAGAGCACGGTAAAAAAGAAAAGATCGAGGAGATAAGGGCTCTCTTTTCCGTAGATGTCGGTCAGGTACACCACCGGGAGGAAGATCCCGTTCTGAATAAAGAGGCTCATCCGAAATTCGCGAGGGGACCCCGCACGCAGGAGCCACGGCAGCGCGAGCGCCAGCCCGAGAGAGACCGCCGTAAATCCGAGCCACCACAGGGGTAAGAGCAGGCGATCGGGGTTCGCGTAGGGGTCAAAGCGCGTGGCGATTTGCGCAAAGACCAGTGCAGGCAGCGCCACCTCTAGCGCGAGCGGGCTGATCGCGCCCAGCGCAGAGGCCGCGACGAGCTTGCGTGAAATGACCCAAAACCCGGCTAGGCCGAGGAGGATCATCGAGAGAACAGGGGCAGCGGTGAGCAAAATGACGTCGAGCACGGGGGCCTCGTGGGGTCCCCCCTTAGTCGGTTTCCCTGCTTAGTGCGACTTGAGGTTACCCCACCAGCCCGAAGACCACTGCGCATCTTCGCGGGTGACAGGCCGCACAGGGTCGCGAATCCACTCCGTAGGCCGCACGGTGTATCCGTCTGTGACCAGCGAACCGACGTAATCCGCGTTGGCATACACCTGATCGATCTGCCGCCGCAGCGCCGCCACGTCGCGGTCGCTGACGATCCCGTTGCTGGTCGCTTGGTAGAATTGTACGGTTACACGCACGGGAAAGCGAGTGTCACGCTCGACGGGGAGGTGATTGAATTCCCGAAAAGGTCCCTCGGTCTCGCCGTGGCCGATGACCGCCACCTCCATGTCGGAGTCCTCCATCCTCTTCGCCCCCTGCGACGCACAGGGCGCTGCGCCCGACTCTGCCGCGAAGAGCCCCCCGCGGTACTGCGGTTCGCGGTGCTTGAGGGGAACCTGCACCACCAGGACCACGTTCAGACCGGCCTCATCGCCAGAGGAGGTCGCGTCGCCGCCGCCCGCCTGAAAATCCGACAGGCGGGTCGCGGTGAAGGGCGCGCGCTGCCCGTCCTCGTTGAAATAGAGCACCTCGGACATATAGCCGTTGTCGTTCTCGATCACCTGCATACTCGTCCCCTCGCGGGTCGCGACGATGGTGAGCACCGCGGGGTTGCCAACGCTCGACTGATAATTGTAAATCACCGGGGTAAACGTCGCCTGACCGTGGCGCGGCACTGGCAGAAAGGCAGCCTGCGCGCTGACCAGCACGTGCGCGTCGCGTGACGCCCACAGCGCGGTATTGCTGCCGCTCCAGGAATGGCTGTCATGTAAATAGCCGCGGGTCGAGCGTAAGAGATTCTCAAGGGTGATCGTGTGTAATGGGCGGTCGTCCTCGTTTCCGACGCGCACGAAGAAGCGGTCCGAGCGCAGATCGGCGGTCACGTCGTGGAAGTTGTCAAAGCGAAAGACGGGCATGGGGTGCAGTTGCCCACGGCTGTCACGCACGCCGATGGTGAGGTCCGAGATATTCGGGCCTACGGAAGACCCCTTGCTACGCCCGGTATCTTCCCAGGTGACGTTCACGAGGCTCAGGCCGTGGCGCGCCGCGAGCGCCTGACTCTGGCTGTTCCACACCATCGACTCGGTGCGGCTGATGGCGTCTTGAAACTGGCTGTCGGCGAAGGCGGGGCTGAGGAGGGCGAGGAGGGTAAACATGATGGCTCCGTGGTTGGCGCCGGTGGAACGCGCGCGTCTTTGGCGATCTTACGCGCTTGCCCACGCTCGCGGTACTTTTCTTCCCTTGGGGATTGGGCGCGGGAGCGGGGCTGTCATGGCGTGCCCCCGCGGAGGCCGCGGGGTCGGCCCCCCTTCCGCGCTCGCCCTACCTGGCTCGGTCGCCTGTCGGCGACTGCGCTTCGCGCACGCTCCGGGGCGCCTCACGCTCCTTGTGCGCGGGAAATGGCGGTGTGATCCTCTAGCCCCCCCGGTCTCGCGAATTTCTCGACGGCATCGTGCTGACAGGGGTGCCGGCTGGCTGGGGCGCACCGAATTGCAGGGCGCCGTGGAGCGCCCCGGTCCCGCGAATTTCTCGATGGCATCGTGCTGACAGGGGTAGGTATTTGCGAGCGAGGCGCTCAGAACACCGAGGCGACGAAGGTGACCATGGTGGTCTGGTCGAGTGGCCGAAACCCTGTCACGGGCTGGTGGTCGTAGGTGAGCTTGTGCGAGACCTTGAGCGAGAGCTTGCTCGACAGTGTCGCGCTGAGGGTGGCGTTGTTGAGCGCGCGCACGTCGTCGAGATCCAGGACGTTGACGAAGATCTCGCCCTGATCGTCGAACGCGACGTGCGCGTTGAAGGCGTGATGGAAGCCGGACATAAATCGACTCGCGAAGATCTCCGCCTGCGCGGGGTCCTGTCCTTCCACGAAGCGCTCCTGGGCGTAGTCCGCGCCGATTTCTCCGGTCCACGTCATGGATTCTCGCGCGATGAGCTGTCGTGACAGGCCGAGCTGCTCGTGGGTGCGCAGCGCGTAGCCTGAGAAGGGGTCGATCATCGCGCCGCCCAGTAGATATAAACTGGATTTTTCCCCCCAGAAGCGGTCGTAACGGCCCTCCCCATTGAGCTTGCGCGCGGTCTCTACGCGGCCAGCCGCGCGCTCCGCGT
>DYSB01000246.1 GCA_020726405.1 Acetofilamentum sp.
CGCTGGGTTTGTATCACACAATAACTCAGCTGGAGGTTTTTTCACAGACTCTCAGACGGCGCCCTGGATTTGCTCTCCATTGGCTCGTGGGATGATGGGCACACGATCGTAGACCGGACGATCGTCTATCGGAATGTGGATTCGTGGTTCACGCCCCTGGTGACGAATCTGATCGGCGCGCACTACTCGTCCGCCGCGCTGGGAGACGTCGATCAGGACGGGGATCTGGATCTCCTGTTGTGCGGACGCACGAACGCCAATCAAGACACCACCTGTCTGTACCGCAACAACAACCCGCGCCACAACACGGCCCCGCTGCCACCCACGAACGTCGCTCTTGCCTGGGTCGACGGGGCGCTGCAGGTCGACTGGTGCGCCGGCTCGGATGCCGAGACACCCGCGGCCGGGTTGAGCTACAACCTGCGGCTTGATCTGCTGGGCACGTCCCGCAGTCTCGACAGCGGCATGGCCGACGCGGAAAGCGGCCGGCGCCTGCTGCCCACCTTGGGCAATGCCTTCCAGGCCTCCTCCAAGACCCTGAGGCAGCCCTTCCTCTCGGTGCCGATTCTGCCGCAGGAGTCGCGCATCGTCGTTGCCGGCGTGCAGGCCATCGACCAGGGTTGGGCCAGCTCGGTCTTC
The DNA here is from genome assembly GCA_020726405.1 of Acetofilamentum sp. Lineage (GTDB taxonomy): Bacteria > CAIWAD01 > CAIWAD01 > CAIWAD01 > CAIWAD01 > CAIWAD01. The sequence continues at coordinate 640 of DYSB01000246.1, forward strand.
GCGCGGGACACGCTGGTGATGAACCCCGAGATCGAATACCTGGAACTGCGCAATGCCGGCGGAATGCGTTCGGAGGATCTGCTCAGTTGGAGCCAGCGGTATGCGGACTCTCTGTTGTGCTATGAGGTGCAGCTTGCGGCCAACCCCGCTTTCTCCCTGATTCTGGGTGAGAGCCGGATCGAAATGGACTACGCCGCGACCCGCGATGTCTTCCTCAGCGTGCCTCTTGCGAGCCTGGACGGCTTCGCGCAGCTCGAAGCGAATCAGGTCTACTATTGGCGCGTGCGGCCCGTCTACGCGGATGACCGCCGCGCCACGGTCTTCTCCGCCACGCCGGGATGTTTCACTTTCGTGGCGTCGCCGGCGGCGCCTCAGCATCTGTGCATCGCCGCCACGGGCACGACGGCCACCCTCAGCTGGGACGCGGTAACCGGCGGCCTGGTGTATTACGTGGTCTACACGGCGACGGATGCCACCACGCCCTTCCCCGCCGGTTGGCAGGCGCAGACACCCACCTTCCAGACGGGCTGGACGGATGCGCAGGCGACCCAGGCGCGCAAGTTCTACCGGGTGCAGGCGGTGCTGTTGACGGAGTAGGCGGGCGGGATTTGCGAGGCCGTCCGACACATCGTCCGACGCTTCGTCCGACACCACTTTTGCTGATTCGTCCATCCGGCTGGACGGCGGTGGGTTCAGGCCTCGCTTTCGCTGGCCTCCAGCCTTCCGCTCCAGAGGTACTTGCGCGTCTCCGCCACCAGGATGCCTTGCAGCAGCAGCAGCGAGACCAGGTTGGGAATGGCCATCAGGCCGTTGGTGATGTCCGCCAGGTTCCACACGACGGGCAGCGAGAGCACGGAGCCTGCGAACACGGCCCCGGTCCAGAGGATGCGGTAGGGCATGACCACCCGCGGCCCGCCCAGGTATTCGGCGGCCTTCTCGCCGTAGTAGGACCAGCCCAGGATGGTGGAAAAGACGAAGGTCAGCAGGCCCACAGTGAGGATGAAAGGCCCCACCACGGGGATGTCCGCGAAGGCCGCGCGGGTCAGGCTGGCGCCGTCGATGCCCGCGGTCCAATGCCCCGAGTTGACCACCACGAGACCGGTCATGGCGCAGACCACCACCGTGTCCCAGAAAGTGCCCGTGGACGAGACCAGGGCCTGGCGGACGGGATTGCGGGTCTGGGCTGCCGCCGCGACGATGGGCGCGCTGCCCAGGCCGGACTCGTTGGAGAACAGCCCGCGGGCCACGCCGAAGCGGATGGCCTCGCGGATGCCCGCCCCCACGAACCCGCCCAGGGCCGCCTGCCCGCTGAAGGCCGTGCGCAGGATGAGCTGCAGGGTCTCCGGCAGGCTCTCGCGGTGCAGCACCAGCAGATAGGCGCAGCCCAGCACGTAGAAGATGGTCATGAAAGGCACCAGCCACTCGCAGGCCCGGGCGATGCTGCGGATGCCCCCCAGAATCACCACGCCGGTGAGCAGGGCCAGCACGACGCCGGTGAGCGGAGCGGAGAGGCCGAAACTCTCGCGGGCCAGCCCGGCGATGCTGTTCGCCTGGACCATGTTGCCGATGCCGAAGGCCGAGACGGCGGTGAGCGCGGCGAAGACCAGGCCCAGCCACTTCCACTTCAGGCCGCGCTCGAGCACGTACATGGGACCGCCGGCAAAACCGCCGCCTGCCGTGCGCACGCGGAACTTCACGGCCAGCAGGGCTTCGGCGTACTTGGTGGCGATGCCGAACACGCCGGTGAGCCACATCCAGAGCACGGCGCCCGGCCCGCCCGCCACCACGGCGGTGGCCACACCCACGATGTTGCCCGTGCCGATAGTGGCCGCCAGCGCCGTGGTCAGCGCGCCGAGGGGCGAGATCTCCCCCGCGCCGTCGCGCCGGCGCTGCAGGCTGAGGCGGATGCCCGTGAACACGTGGCGCTGGATGAAGCGCAGGCGGATGGTGAGCAGCAGGTGCGTGCCCAGCAGCAGAATCAGGAGCGGCGGACCCCAGACGAGATTTCCGAGCTGCGACAACAGGCTTTCCATCCGCTCCATGGGCGCCTCCTAGTGGACCGATTCTCGTGAGATGTCGGAGTTTGTGCGTCCACACCGTCCAGTGCAAGGCGCAGTCCCGCAGGCGTAGCGGAGCTACGCCAAGGGGCTGCAACGCGGCAATGGGCGGCGTGGACGCTTCCCGAAGGGTTTGCGTCAACGTTGAACAATCTAACCTCCACGGATTCAGCAAACAGCATCTGATAGATCACGGGAATCGGTTCACTAAGCAAGTGCTGATTGATGACAGGAATGCGGCCGCTCCGGCTCCGGTGGCCGGGCGGAATCCGCCGCGGATCGGCGGGCACAAGGAAAGGAAGGCCGGGCAGCCAGCCAAGGGCGGGCGCGGCGAGCAGGAGCTGGAAGTGCCGATTCATGATGTCCCTCACCAATTGGATGTTGTGAAGGCGCGACCTCGTGTCACGTCGTCGTTGGAAAGGGTTTTGGCAAGTCGCGTGCCAATTGTCGGCATTCCGCGTGATACAATCCAAACTCCATGACCGGCGGGCACTTGACCGTTGCGCAGTTCGCGCTCGCGTGCCGCCTTTCCCGCTCGCCCGCCTGCTGAACCCCCTGCGCGGATCCCGGACGGCCCTGCCGGCGGTGATCGGCCTGCTGGAGAACCTGGCGAGCCACCCCGAGGTGCGCTATGCCACCCTGGATTCCCGCGATCAGCTCATCGCCGCCACGCCCCGCCTGCCTGACTGGGTGGAGCAGCCCGGCGACCCCGGGCATGACCAGGCCTTGGCGGTGACCGCCTTCGAGACCGTGACCCTGGACAGCCCGGAAGGGGCGATCTTCGAGGCCCGCACACCCTTTGGCAGCCAGCCCGGCGTGGTGCTGCGGCTGGGGATCGTCAATCCCGGCCTGCGCCAGATCCTGGCCCGCGCGCTCTGGGCCATCGGGCTGCGCACGCTGCTGGTGGTGGCTCTGGCCGGCGTGCTGTTGGCCTTCATCCTCTCCCGGCAGTCCGTCCGTCTGCTCTCCTTTGAAAAGCGGCGCATCGAGGGCGAGGTGCGGCGGCTGGAGTTCCAGCTGGACCCCGTCCGCCACGCCCAACTCTACGGCGAGATCGTCCAGTCCATCCGCCGGGAGGCCCAGCGCATCGAGCGGATCGTCGGCGACTTCCTGCAGTTCGCCCGTCCGCCCGCGATCAATCGGCAACCGCAGAATTCCGCGGCCGTGCTGCAGCAGGTGGTGGAGACCTTCGCCAGCCTGGCCTAGGAGTCTGTCGGGCTTGGACCTTGGATGGGATTCGCGCCCCTGTCGAGGCCG
>DYSB01000036.1 GCA_020726405.1 Acetofilamentum sp.
GGGCGCCCGCCTGCAGCTGGACTGGACCGCCCTGGACGAGGCGGGCCAGCCGCTGGAGAGCTGGCGAGGCAGCGCGGGCGATCCGGCGGATCCCCGCCTGCTGCAGCACGGGGCCCGACCGCTGTTGCTTCCCCAGGCTGTGGACAGCGGCCGCGCGCGTCTGCAGCCCGTGCTGCTCGAGAGCGTCTGGCTCTGGGTCGCGGGGGATCCTCCCCGGCCCGTGCCGCTGGAGATCCTGCACCGGGCCTGGCAGGGGCTGGAGTCCGACCCGGCGCGCCTGGCGCTCTTCGACGCCAACCACGACGGTCGGGCGGAGGCCAGCGAGCGGCGGCTGGACAACGCGGCCAAGGTCGCGGCGATCCAGGCGCGGCTGGTGGCCGCCGGCCTGACGGACGCGCGCATCGTGGCCCAGTTCCGGCCCCAGCCGCTGCATCACGGTGTCACGGGCGGCGCGCACGCCCTGCGCGCCTGCACGGACTGTCACCATCCCCAGGGCCGTGTGGCAGGCGCCTACCAGGTGGCCGCCTGGGTGCCCGGAGACGTGCTGCCCATATTTGTGCGGGACGGCGGAGTGCTGACGGACGCCCGACTGGAGCGCCGGGCGGACGGCAGCCTGTGGCTGAAGCCCGCCACCGGGGACGGTTCGCCCTACGTGATGGGCGCCTCGGGCCTGGGTACGACGGATCACCTGGGTCTGCTGCTGACGGGCCTCGTGCTCGGCGGCGCCGGCCTGCACGGGGGCCTGCGCTGGCGTGCCGCCCGCCGAAAGGAGCGTGTCTGATGGCCCGCATCTACTACTACACGCTCCACGAGCGCATCTGGCACTGGCTCCAGGCGGTGGCCATCCTGCTGCTGATGTGGACGGGCGTGGAGATCCACCACCCGCAGACTTGGTCGCTGCTGGGCTTCCAGACGGCCACCATGCTGCACAACCTGCTGGGCTTCGCGCTGATCGCCAACGCCCTGCTGGGTCTCCTCTACCACATCTTCACCGAGGAGATCCTGCAGTTCATCCCGCATCCCCAGGGCTTTTTCGACATGGCCTGGAAACAGGCCGCCTACTATCTGCACGGCATCTTCCGCGGCGAGCCCCATCCCATCGAGAAGGACCCGGACAACAAGCTCAATCCGCTGCAGAAGGTGACCTACCTGTTGGTGCTGAATCTCCTGCTGCCGGCACAGTTGATCAGCGGTCTGTTGATCTGGGGCGCCCAGCGCTGGCCGCTCCTCACCGAACGGCTGGGCGGACTGGCCTGGCTGGGCACTGTGCACACGCTCATCGCCTGGTCCTTCGCCGCCTTCCTGCTGATGCATATCTACCTGGCCACCACCGGTCACACGCCCATGGCCAACATCAAGGCCATGCTGGTGGGCTGGGAGGAACTGCACGCCAACGAAAAGCGGCCCGCGGGTCAGCCTGCACCCGCCCGGCGCTACGGACTGCCCCAGGTGGGGCGGATCGAGGCGCCTCACACCACCAGCACGTCACAGGGAGACGAATGATGGACTCCGCACCCCGCTATTGGAACTCCTACGCTGCCGGCCTGCTGCTGGGCGTCCTGCTCTTCCTGGCCTTCGCCCTCACCAGCAACGGACTGGGGGCCTCGGGCGGCCTGCAGCGGCTGACCACCTTCGCCACGGACCTGGTGGCCCCGGCGCACGTGGACGAAACCCCCTACCTGGCCAAAATGGCGGGCTCGGGCCGCAACGCGCTGGACAACTATCTGGTGATCGAGCTGGCCGGTGTGCTGCTGGGCGGTTTCCTCTCCGGCTTGTACCACCGCCGCCTGGGCGCTGAAACCTACCGGGGTCCGGGGGTCCGGCCGCGGCAGCGCTGGTTCTGGGCCTTCCTGGGCGGCGCGCTGATGGGCTTCGGCGCCCGTCTGGCCCGGGGCTGCACGTCGGGACAGGCTCTCTCGGGCGGGGCCGTGCTCTCCGCCGGCTCCTGGGCCTTCATGTTGTCGGTGTTCGCGGGAGGTTACGGCGTGGCCTGGTTCGCCCGCCGCTTGTGGACGGGAGGCCCGCATGTTTCCGCTTGATCTTGCTCTGCTGATTGGGAAAGCCGGCAGCACGCTGGTGCTGCTGCTCATCGGCACGGCCTTCGGCTGGGTGCTGGAATCCGCCGGGTTCGGCGACTCCCGGCGCCTGGCCGGCCAGTTCTACTTCAAGGACCTGGCCGTGTTGCGCGTGATGTTCACGGCCATTGTCAGCGCCATGCTGCTCATTTTCTGGGCCACGGCGCTGGGCTGGCTTTCCTACGAGGACGTGTGGGTGAACCCGACCTACTGGTGGCCCGGGATCGTGGGCGGCCTGGTGATGGGCGTGGGTTTCATCCTGGGCGGCTACTGTCCGGGCACCTCGCTGGTCAGCCTGGCCACCTTCAAGTTTGACGGGCTGTTCTTCGTGCTGGGCGCCTTGGTGGGCATCACGGTTTTCGGGGAGACGGCGGACGGCATCGCGGGCTTCGCCAACAGTGGCTCCGCCGGGCGCCTGACGCTGCCGGAGCTGGCGGGCGTGGACGCGGGCTGGGTGGCCCTGGCTGTGGTGCTGATGGCCCTGGGCATGTTCTGGGGCGCCAACCGCCTCAAGGACTGGTCCACGGGCGAGGCGGAGCCGCGCACGCGGCTGGCCGTTGCGGGGCCCTGGCTGCTGCTGGCGGCCGCGGCGGGACTGGTGCTGGTGGGCCAGCCCGACTGGCGCGAGCGCTGGGCGGGGCTGGAACAGGCCCAGGCCCAGTTGCGCGAGCGCCGCGTGCAAATCCAGCCCGCCGAATTGGCCTTCCTGATGCAGAACCCGACGATCAACCTGCAGGTCCTGGACGTGCGCGGCGAGGCGGACTACAACCTGTTCCATCTGCGGGGCGCGGTTCGGTTGGAAGCCACGGGCCTGGAGCGACTCGTCCACAGTGGCCTGCCCGAGGGCGCCGTGCTGGTGTTGACGGGGAACGGCGAAGAGCGGGCGATGGAGGTCTGGCGCGAGCTGCAGGCCCGGCGCGTGCCCAACGTCTACTTGCTGGAAGGCGGATTGAACGCCTGGCTGGCCCGCTACGGCGACAACCTGCAAGCCCGGCCGGGGGCGGGCGCGGACGAGGCGCGCTGGATCCTGCCCGTGGCATTGGGCGAGCGCTGGCCCGCAGCCTGGCCGAACCCACACCACGCCGCCCGGCCCGAGTTCGAATCCAAGGTCAAATTGACCGGAGGCGGCAAGAAGAGCGGCGGCTGCGGCTGAGCCTCACGCCGGGACGGCGTCAGAACGGGCGTCAGGGTCGCGGCTCGCCCTGCTCCACCCAGATCAGCTGCTCCACGGGGAAGCCAAGCCCGCGGGCCGTGTCCAGCAGGCGCTCCAGCTGTGCTTGGGGCACATGGGGTTCGCGCGCCAAGATCCACAGCCACGTGGTGCCTGGACCGCTCACCAGTGCCAGGCGGTAGTCGGGGTCCAGCTCCAGGATGTTGTAAGCGCCGTAGAAGGGGCCGAAAAAGGAGACCTTCAGCCGGCCCGTCGTGGGGTCGCCCACGGGCAAGGCGCGGCCCACGGCCTGCTTCCAGCGGCCAGCCCTTGCGTCGTAGCCGCGGTTGACCACGCGGATCCGCTCCCCGTCGCCGATGTACTCGGCCGTCACGTGGCTGAGCCCGCGTTCGAAACGATGGTCCAGTCGGGCGATCTCGTGCCAGAGGCCCAGGTAGCGCGGCGCCTCAAAACCTTGCACGGTTGTGGCGCCCGCGGCCAGCCCCAGGCAGCCCGGCACCCCCAGCAGACTCAGCAGGGTAGCCGGGCGCCCGCACTGCCAGCGGTTCCGTCCCGGCTGCTCGTCTTCCCGCTGACCATCCCGTTCCAGCAGGACATGGCGCAGCGTGTCCACGAAGAGCGGCAGGCGCTCGCTGTCCCGCAGCGCTTGGGTCAGTTCCAGCTGCACGCCCGCCCCGCGGGCCCCGCGGTTGCAGATGTTGGCCGGATCCTCGCCGCGCCAGGCATGGCCCGTGGTGGAAGCCTGGAAGCCCGCCGCCCTCAGAACTCGGGCCAGCTCATCTCGCAACTCATGATCCAGGCCGCCCAGGAAGACGCGCTCCTGCCCGCCGCCCGAGCCGCAGCCGTGGACGGCCAGCAGGATCTCGTGCCCGGCCGCCAGGCGCAGCGCGCGGGGCTCGTCGAAGTGGTGGCTGGTCAGGTGCAGGCGCTGGTTGTGGGACGGGCTGATCCCCAGGAAGGCGTAGTAGCTGAACTCGCGCCCGGCGATGGCCCGGGCGATCTCCGCCGTGCCACGCTCGATCCGCCCGCCGTGGGGGGCCAGCACCAGCACGCGGGACCTGCGGCGCCGGCGCTCCGGCCAATAGTCGCTGCCCAGGGATTCGTGGCGGGCCAGTTCCCGGTAGCTTGGATGGCGGTCCATTTCCCCTCGAAAAACGCACGAGAGACCCCGCCGAAGCGGGGTCTCAGTGTCAGCATCACTTGAGTCTTGCGACTCGAGTTGCGGAACCTATTCGGTCTCCGCACAAGGCTGGACGATATGGGCAAACATTTCTTCGACCATTGGCGACCCTCCTTGTTTAAGGATGTTGGCTCTTCCATCGGCAAGCATAGGGCTTGTCTTCAGCCCGTCCAAGAGAAAAATCCAGCCTCTGTAAATAGCCTCCAGCCGGCCGGGCTCAGAGCGAGTGGATGCCCTCCAGCAGGACCTCCAGGGAATCCGCTCCGCCAGCATACTGGAAGCCGGAAAGAACCAGGCGAACCTGCGCTCCGGCCTCGGAATAGCGCCCGAGCTTGAACAGGCTCCAGGCGGCGATCTTGCGCAGCGAGCGGTGGGTCACCGCGGCGCGGTGGGCGAACTGGTAGCCCGGGCCGCCGGCCTCCGCCGCGTCCAGGGCCCACTCCAGTGCTGCCACCGTGTCGTTGGCCGAGCTGTGGAACTCGGCCAGCCCGGCCCAGGCATCCACGTAGTCGGGCCGCAGCCGATCGGCCTGCTCAAAGGCCGTCAGCACGCCCTCGCGCTGGTCGCCGAAACCGCCCTGGACCTGCAGGGCCGCGCGACTCCAGCCCAGGCCGCACCAAGCCTCGGCCGCCGCCGGATCGGCAGTCACGGCGCTGAGGAAATCCTCGCCCGCCGCCTGCCAGTCGCCCTGTTCGTAGGCGCTCCAGGCCGCTCCCAGATTCGGGGCGTCTGACTCGTTGTCGTCCGCGCAGCCGGCTGCCAGTCCCAAGGCCAGCAGGGCCACACCCAGTCGAACCGTGTGCTTCACGCTGTTCAAGCGCCCACCTCCTTAGCGAACCAGCAGCATGCGCTGGGTTTGGGCCTGTCCATCGAACTCCAGCCGGGCCAGATAGAGCCCGCTGGCCACGGGCGCGCCGGCCGCGTCGTGGCCGTCCCAGCGCACCTGATGCGAACCCGCCTGCAGGCGGCCCACGGCCAGCCGGCAGACCTGGGCGCCCGCCAGGTTATAGATCACCAGTTGCGGCTCGCCTTCCCGCGGCAGCTCAAAGCGAATCCAGGTCGCGGGGTTGAAGGGATTGGGATAGTTGCCCGTCAGGCGGAAGGCCGTGGGCAGTGGCCCGTCCACTGTCCCGGCCCGCATCAGGCCCACGCGCGCGTCCTGCTCCAGCCGCGCTCGCAGGCCGGCGCCCGTGCGCTGCTGCTCCAGCGCGTGCCACTGGCCGTCCACCCTGGCAGCCAGCACGCTCCCTTCCGGAGCCGGCAGCGCCAGCTCCGCGAACTCCGCACCCGCCGGCAGCCGCAGATCCAGGGCCCGCAGTCCGCCCGGCAGCTCCAGCAGCCGCGCGTCGTCCGTCGCCTTCACGCCCAGCGCCACGGCCCAACCGCTGCCGCCACTCCACTCCAGGCCCAGTTCCGCCGCGGGCAGGTCCAGGCGTCCCGCCAGGAAGGGCACGGCGGCCAGGGGCAGCTCCTCCAGGACATCCAGGCCGTGCAGGTCGACGGCCTCCAGGCGCAGCACGCTCGCGCCCTCGGCCAGTTGGGCGCGCAGATAGCGAAGCTCGCGTCCGCCGGCGATGCCCGTGGCGCCCGGATCCTGCGCCAGCTCCAACAGCTCCTGGCCAGCCCCACCCAACACCACGGCCCGCAGGGAGCCCAAGGCTTCGCTGCACAGCAGGCCCAGCTCCAGGTGGCCGGGAAAGAGGTTGGAGGCCAGCAAGGCGGCCGTCAGCGCGGGGGCCGTGGCGTCCACGGCGAAGCTCAGGCGGCCCTGGAGCGAGACGTAGTGCGTGGTGTCCACCTGGGCCGTCAGGTCCAGGAAGAGGGGCTGGTTCTCCGGCAGGCTGATGCCCAGTGCGGCCAGATCCAGCTCGCCCGCCGCGCTCACGGTCCGGCGCAGCAGTTCGGCCGAGGCGGAGGAAATCACGACCTCATATTCGATGTCCGTGCGCTGCAGGATCTGGGCGAAGTCCGCGTGATCCCAGCGCAGAACGGGCTGGCGCGTTTGCAGCCACTGCTGAGGCTGCGGCTCCAGGATGCGCACCCGGTACGACGAGTCGTGCAGCGGCTGGCGCGTGGTGAACAGCACGCCGCGGCCGGAGGCGATCGCCACGCAGCCCGGCGAGGGATAGCCCGAGTAGCTCACCTGCAGGCCGATGTCATGGCCGAAGTTCTCCATCCCGCAGGTGGCGAAGTTGTTGTCCTGGTCCAGGTCGGTGACGTCCTTCCACTGCACCAACAGTTCGGTGTCCCCCGTGGGCGTGGGGCGCGCCGTCTGGTCGTAGAGGATGAGCTGGAACTCCTGCTTGGGCTGGCCTTCCGCCAGGTAGTTGTAGCGGTTCCAGGTGCGGCTCCAGGAAATCACCACCCGGCCCTCGGTCGCGTCATGGCGCCAGTAGACGGGCACGTAGGTGCTGTCGTTGGTGCCGTTCACGCGCTGGGGTTTCAGGTCGTCCCAGAAGGCGGCGATCAGGCTGGGCGGACCCAGGCTGCTGGGCAGGTTCCAGTTGCGGAAATCGTTGATCCAGGTGTCGCCCAGCGAGACCCAGCCGTTGGAGCAGACGCTCAGGCGCTGGGTCGTGCGTCCGTAGTGGGTCACCGGGAAGGGCAGCTCGATGGTGGTCACGTCGTCATCGCGCAGGAGCAGACGCTGGGCGCCGGAGCCGCCGTAGGCAGGATCCAGCTCCACCCAGTCGTACCCGGGCCGGATGCGCACGTCGAAGTCGCCGCTCTCGATGGCGTAGTAACCGTGGGCGTCGGGGCCGTAGGGATCCTCGGGCAGGATGGCGCCCACGGGCAGCGGCACGCTGAGTTCCGCCAGTCGGCCGCCCTCTTCGGCCCGGACCCGCACCGTCAAGGCTTGGCCGGTGAACAGGCCGGCCCCGCCCTCCAACGCGAAGGAGATGGCAGCATCCGCGCCCAGCGCCAGGGCGGGCAGGCTAAGCGGACCATCCACCACCAGCACACGGGAATCGTCACTAAGGAGACTCAATGTCGCGCCGGGCAGCGCGTAGGCGCCCGTGTTCCGCAAGACCAAGTCCAGGGTGTCGAGCTGGCCCGTGAGTAGCTGCGTGGCGCCCGAGCGCCACTGCGCCGAGACCAGCTCCAGCGCCAGATTGTCGGCGCTTAAGCGGCCGTCGGCGACCCCCGCGTAGGCACCGGCCTGCAGATCGGTGACCAGATGCAGCGGGGCCAGGTTGGGCACGTCGGCCGCCAGTCGGATCTGGAAAGTCTCGCTGGTGGTGGTCTGCTCGCCGGCGCCCAGGGCCGGAAAGTCCAAGTCGCCGTCCAACAGGCTGAAATAGTCGGGCAGGCTTTCCCAGAGGGCCGGATCGCGCAAGCTGGCTCTGCCCGCGGGCAGAGCCGCGCTGCCGCTGTTGCTCAGGTTGAGGTGCACGGTCAGGGTCTCGCCGGCCAGCAGGCTGCCGTCCGGCGTCTCCTCGCCCACGCTCAGTCCCGTCAGTTCCAGGGCCGCCGCCGAGGCGCTCACGGTCAAATCCCGCTGGGCGGGCATGTAGTCGATGTGGTCGGCGGTCAGCACGGCCGCCAGTCCGGCCGCCAACTGCTCGGGATCCACAGTCAGCAGCAGGTGACCGGCCCGGCTCACGCCGCGGGCCAACAACAGGCCGCCGTCCGCGCCGGCGGTCAGGGTCACCGTGGCGCCGTCCACTGGCTGCCCCTGGTGATCGTTCACGCTCACTTCCAGCACGGACTGGCCGGGCAGCAGGACCGCGTCCGACTCCAGGGCCAGGCTGGTGGGGATGGCGCGCCAGATCTTCAGGTCCGGGTCACCCAGCACGTTGTAGATGTGGAAGTAGAAATAGCTGCTGTAGGGGTCGGTGCGCTCGCGCGGGTAGCCGTTGTAGAGTTCCATCTTGCCGTTCAACAGGGCCGGCCCGATGCTCGTGATGTCCAGGTCGAAGATGGCGTTGAAGAAACCGCTGCAGACCGGGTTGTTGTACTGGGTGCGGGTGTGCAGGTCGCTGGGGCCTACGAAAGCCACGGCGCCGCGCCAGTCCCCGGGGTTGCCCAGCCGCACGAACTTCTCGCCGAAACAGGGATCCTCCACCACCACGTCGCCGGCCCCCTGGCCGAAGGCGCCGGTCTGGCAGACGAAACTTCCCACCACGGGCATCATCATCACGTTGCCCAGAGCCTCGATGTCGTCGCGGTGGAAGGCGGGGTAGTGCCAGCCATCGGAATTGGCCCAACCCCGGTAGCTGACGATGCCGCGCCCCTGGTTGAGCGCGGAGCTGATCTGCGGGCCGCCGTCGGTGACAGGCGGGTAGAAGATGCTGTCCTGGGCCGTCAGCGTGAAGCCGTTGGCGCGCAGTTTGTCGATGACCCAGCGGCTGGTCTCGTTGGGGCTGATGGGCGGCGTGCCCGAGTCGCTGTAGTTGCAGCTCACCACCAGCCCGTGGGTCAGCCAGTCGTCGGAAGCCACCAGCGGGCTCTTCTCGTGGATCACGGGCTTCTGGGCCATCACGTAGAGCTGCTGGATGCTGTCCACACTGAAACGGCCCACGTACAGCTCGGGGAAATAGTCCTCGCCTTCCTGCAGCGTGTAGAAGTGGTCGCTCACGTCGTAGTCGCCAGTGTGAGCCTGGACCACGCTGTCCGGGCAGGCGGCCTCGCCGTCCACGTCACCCACCAGCAGCAGGTACTCGGGCCGCAGAGCCTCCCACTGGGTGTGCATCCAGTCGCGCAGCGCGCCGAAACTGATGCTCGTGCCGCCACCGGGGATCTGGTCGAAGGGCACGATGCGCACGTCGAAGCCCTTCTCGCGCTTCCACTTGACGAACTCGGCCAGGTAGGCTGGCTCGTCCAGGTAGGTGGGTGAGCCAGTGATCAGGTAGACCGGGAAGACGCTCTCGTCCACCTGGCTGTAGAACTGGCCGTGGTTGGGCACCAAGTCGTCGTAGATGCGCTCCATGTTGCCCGACCAGCTGTGCTGGGCGCGCAGCTCGTTGCCGCCCACGGCCGGCGCAGCCGTCCAGGCCAGGGGTCCCGCCGGCTCTCCAGCGGGCGCGGGGCCGTATTCGAGGCGCAGGCGCAGGGACTCCACCAACTGCACACTGCCGGCGTGCACGAGCACGGGATGCAAGGTCAGGGAGACCAGGCGCAGGTCGCGGAAGATGACGGGCTCGCCCAGCAGGACGGGCTTGTCGAAGCCCGCCACCGCCAGGGCCGCGCGGCCCGCGGAGGACTCCGGCTCCAGCGCCGGGCGGTCGCCGTCGGGCAGCGTGTTGGCCTGCTCCTCGGCACGCCCCAGCCCCAGCGTTACACCGGGCAGGGGGCGCAGGATCAACTCCTCCACCACCACGCGCACTGTGCCACCGGCAGGGACCTCCAGCCAGCGCGACTCGCGCGGCAACAGCGGCTGGCCCGTGGTCTCGCCCTCGCGGGCGGGTCCGCTGGTCAGGAAGCGCGAGGTGCCGTCGCGCTGCTCCACGCGCCAGACCTCGCCTGGCTGCCAGTCCAGCGTGGTGCCAGCTCCAGCGGGGCGGACCTCCAGCCGGGCCGGGCCCGTCAGCAGGCTCTCGGTGAGAGCGATCCGCGCAGGATCCTGGTTCTCGGCCAGTGGCGGCGTGCCTGCCAGGCAGCGTCCGCCCAGCGCCAGGGCGCCGGTCAACACCAGGGCCTGGAGGATTCGGCTCTTGCTCATCTGCTCTCCCTGCACGCGGGTTTCGGAGTGGTCGTCATCGTCGTCGAGTTGCCCGACACGTTCACTTCAGCAGGGTCAGGCGCTGCACGCCCTGCCAGAGCGTGTCACCACCCCGCTCCACCGTGACCTGCGCGAAGTACAGGCCGCTGGCCAGCGCGGAACCGTCCACGCTGAAGTCCGTCACGCCGGCGCCCAGGCCGCCGCGCGGGGCCAGCCGGGCCACCTCGCGACCCGCCAAGTCGAACAGGACCACCCGGGCGCTGGCGCCCGTGGCCTGGGTGGGTACGCTCAGCCGCAGGGTGGCGACGGGGTTGAAGGGATTGGGGAAGGCGCCCAGAGCGAACTCCGTCGGGCGCATGCCGGGGTTCAGCACGGCGGCGTTGCCGTTCCAGCTCAGGCGGATGTCGCTCAGGTGCAGGCCGGCGTCCTCGATCAGTCCGTTGGTTTTCACTCGGAAGGCGAAGCGGAAGGCCCCGCCCGCCCACTCAACCCCCAAGGGCACGCTGTGGCGCGTGATACGCTGACCGGGGCCCGTCCAGCTGCGCACCACGGTCCAGCTCAGGCCGTCGTCGCGGGACAGTTCGACATATGCGCTGTCGTAGCCGCCCTCCAGCTCGTGAAACTCCACGAACTCAAGGGCACCGGGCACCGCGTCGCGGACGGGCACGTCCAGCAGCCAGGACTGGGCGCTGGCCAGGCGGCAATCCGCGTTGGACGCGCTCCAGCGCCCCGCGGCGTCCTGGAACTGCCAGCCCAGACTGTCGCCCCAGGCCCGGTTCCAGCCGCAGTTCGCGCCTTCCTGCACGAAGGAATTGAGCTCCGGGAACTCCTGGGTGAAGGCCGTGTCGTTCTCGTTGAAGCGCTGCGCCGCGGGGAAGCTCAGTTCGAGAGCGCGGTCGAGCAGCAGGCTCTGGTGAACCGGAATGCGCTCGGGCAGCCAGGCCGTCAGCTCGTAGGCCCCCTGGGGCAGTTGGGCGCTGAAGGTGCCGGGCTGCTGCCAGACCAGCAGCGTATCGCTGTTCAAGTCGCGCAATTCCAGGCGCTCGGGAAGCAGCGTCGTGCCGTTTTCCAGGGCGCGGAAGGCCAGGCTCAGAGTGTGCCGGGGCAGGGCCTGCAAGGACCAGTCGCGCCCGGTGGGCCCCGAATTGCCCACCGCAACCTGGCTGTCCTGGCCCAGGTAGCCGTGCTTGCGCACACTCACATTGTAGACCTGGGGCGCGAGCAGGCGGTAGTAGGCGCCGTGCCGGGGATCCGTGCGATACCAGGGCACGCAGTCCGGATGCATGACCTCGGCGATGCGCAGGCGCGCGGCCAGGGGCTGCTGGTTGGCCGCGTCGCGCACGTGGGCCACCAGTCCGGGTGCCGCCACCTCGTAGCCGATGATCCGCCGGCAGAGCCAGTTTAGGCCGTCGATGTTCTCGCCCACGATGAAATCGATGGTCGACTGATTCTGGGGCTGCATGCCCACCGAGCCCTGGGTGCCGATCTCGATGGTGAAGCCCAGGGCGCCGTACTGGCTGTAGACGAAGTTGTGGTAGTTGCCCACCCGTCCGCCGCCCGCCACGTGGCGGTAGGGGTGGTAGTTGAAGCCGTCGATGACGGCCGCCATGCCGGAGGCGGCGGCCGTGCACATGTTGAAGTCGGGCGCGGGATTGGTGTAGGCGTTGCCCTCCTCCCACTCCCAGGGGAAAATCACGATCTCGTGGTTGGTGGAGGTGCGGGCACTGTGGTAGCCCACTCCGGCCACGAAGCGCTCGCGCTCCATCTGGCGGACGACCGCCTGGACTTCTGGTTCGGAGTTCGGGGCGGGGCCGCGGAAATAGTCGAACTGCTCCACGTCCGAATCCTGGCTCCACAGTCCGTCGCTGTGGTTCCACCAGCAGGCGTAGTTGCGGTTGAGGTCCACGCCGCAGCTGTCGCCGCCGGCGCCCTGGGCGATGTGGCAGTGCCCGTCCGGGGCGAAGGAGTGCAGGTTCTTGCGGTAGGTGATGTCCAGCTCGCTGATCACGACGCCCATGCCGTCCGGGTTGTAGGTGGGCACCACGTGGATCTCCAGGGCTTCGAGCAGGGGCGCCCAGCTCGGATGCCCCTGGCTGCCCAGCACCACCAGCCGGCGGATGAACTCCATCGAGACGTGGACGCCCAGGATTTCCTCCGCGTGAACCTGGCCGCCCACCCAGAAGGCGGGCTCGTCCTCCTCCACCGTCACGTTGTCGCTGAGCTTGACGCCCCAGATGGGCTGCTGGGTCTCATAGGCAAACCCCAGCGAGTCCAGCCGGACGAAATCCGGGTATTGGGCCGCCAGGGCGACCAGTTCAGCATGGATTTCCGCGTTGTTGTAGTAGAAATCGTCCAGCGCCGCCCGGGCCGGCCCGGCCAGGGCCGCCAGCAACGCCAAGCCCAGGCCTGGAACCAGCCGGGCGCGGGTACGGGGAACGTCTTGCTGCCGCATGAATCCTCCGGGAGTCTCCGCCGGCCCGCGAACGGACCCTGCGCCGAACTTCAAACCACTCGCGCATGCAAAATATGTGCCCGCCCATCCGCCCCTTTCCGGGTGGAAAAGGGCAGATGGGCGAACGGGAATCCTGTCGAGTGTTAAGAGCCGCGACCGACTGGCTGAACCAGCTCGGCCAGCACTCTCAGGGCAGCAGCGTGATCGACTCGATCACCACGGGTTGCTGCGGCACGTCGCGGTACATGCCCTGGCTGCCGGTGGGCACGGCCTTGATGGCGTCCACCGTCTCCAGACCCTTCACCACGTGGCCGAACACGCAGTAGCCAAAACCCTGGGGATCGGGGCTGCGGTGGTTGAGAAAATCGTTGTCCACGACGTTGATGAAGAACTGGCTGGTGGCGCTGTGCACGGCGTTGGTCCGGGCCATGGCAACGGTGCCCCGCAGGTTCTTCAGGCCGTTGGCGGCCTCGTTCTCGATGGCCGGATCCGTGGCGCGCTCGGCCATGGTGGAATCCATCCCGCCGCCCTGGATCATGAAGTTGCTGATCACGCGGTGGAACACGGTCCCGTTGTAGTGTCCCTTTTGGACGTAGCTTTCGAAGTTGGCGCAGGTCTTGGGCGCCTTGGCGTAGTCCAACTCCAGGACGATCTCGCCCAGGTTGGTCTTGAGCAGATATTGCTTGTTCATGGACTCTCCCGTCGGGGTTGCCGGAGTGGCCGCCACGTCTGCGGAAGCGGCACTGGCGGGTTGTGTCACCTGTTCCTGCGGTTCGCCGGCGCGCGGAGTCGTTCCGCAACCCAGCCAGCATCCCAGCACCAGCACCAGCGTCAGCCCCTGCCACAACCGGTTCATGTTGATTCTCCTACTGCAATTCTTGACTGACAAAACAACGGCGGTCAGCACAAGGCCAACCGCCGTCTAGAGGTCGGATCCAGGTCGAAGCGGTCAAGCCACGACCTCGGCAGGCTCAGTGGGTGGCAGCCGCGGTGGTATCCGTGGTGGTCGTCGTGGTGTCCACGATCGCAGGGACCGGGGTCTCAACCACAGTCTCGGTGGTCGTCGTGGTGGTCGTTTCCTCAGTGGGCTT
Organism: Acetofilamentum sp.; assembly: GCA_020726405.1. Taxonomy (GTDB): domain Bacteria; phylum CAIWAD01; class CAIWAD01; order CAIWAD01; family CAIWAD01; genus CAIWAD01. Next base: position 13,632 of record DYSB01000036.1, read on the forward strand.
GGAACCGCAACCAACCGCGAACACCAAGGCAACAGCCAATACTCCGCACAGCGTCTTCCGCATGGAAGTTCTCCTTTTGTTAGAACAGCCTACTCGCTTGACGAGTCCAGGTCAAGAAGGGCCGACACAACCTAACATGTCTGCCCGGAAAAAACATCAAGCCAATCTCCAACCTGATCCTGCCTGGCGCAATCCAGGCGAATCGACCCGTGAGCCGAGTTCTCCAGAGCCCGGCCCGCCGCTTCCAGAGCCAATTCCGGTCGATTGTTCTCCCGGCTTAAATGCCCCAGGATCACATGCCGCAATTCGGGTCCGGCCACGTGGCACAAGACGTCCGCGCATTGCTGATTGGAAAGGTGACCGCGATCGCCCAGTATCCGGCGCTTGAGAAAGGCCGGATAGAACCCCTTCAACAACAGCCCTTGGTCGTGGTTGGATTCAAGGATCAACAAGTGCCGGCGCTGTAGAGACTCCCGGACCACGTCCGTGACACAGCCCAGATCGGTGCAGACCGCCAGCCGCGCCGGGCCTTCCTCCAGTCCGTACTGAAGCGGCTCGCGCGCGTCATGCGAACAGGCCCAGGTTTCCACCCGCAGGCCCGCCGCCTCAAACACCTCGCCCGCCTGGACGGGTACCGGACGTGTCACGTCCGTCCAGTAGCGCTCCGTCGCCACGGCCGTACCCCGGCTGCACCAGACCGGAATGCCCAGCCGCCGCGCCAGGGAAGGCGCACAGCCCACATGGTCGCTGTGCTCGTGTGTCAACAGAATGCCGACCAGCTCGTCCGGATCGCATTCCACAGCGGCCAGACGGCGTCCCATTTCGCGCAGCCCCAGACCCGCGTCCACCAGCAGCGCGCCCTGTCCACCCCGCACCAGCACGGCGTTTCCCGCGGAGCCCGAGGCCAGGACGCAAGCCCGAAGGCTCACGCCAACCCCCTGCTGCCGGGCTTGACGGGAGCGGAACCCATCCGGCAGAGGGGACAGTCATCGGCGGCGTAGGAAACAACATCCTGAGTGTGACAGGCGGCCAAATGTAGTGCACGTCCTTGATGAATAAAACAAGTCCTGCCAGCGGATCTGTCCACAATGACCCCGACGCCCACCGGCACGGCTCCAGCGGCGGCCACCAGGTCGATCACCTCTTGCACGCTGCCCCCGGTGGTGACCACGTCCTCAACCACCAGCACGCGCTCGCCCGGCTCCAGCTGGAAGCCGCGGCGCAGGGTCATCCGGCCGTCCTGGCGCTCGGCGAAGCGCGCGGGCACGCCCAGCTGCCGGCCCGTCTCCACGGCCACCACGATGCCACCCACCGCCGGCGCGATCACGCTCTGCGGCTCCAGGGCGCGGAATGACTCGGCCAGCAGCCCGCAGAGGGTTCGCGCGTAGACGGGGTGCTGCAGCACCAGGGCGCACTGGAAGTAATTGGGGCTGTGCCGCCCGCTGGTCAGCAGAAAATGTCCCTCCAGCAGGGCCCGGCTCTCCAGCAGCATGTCCAGGGGTGTCATTCGCGTGCCTTTCTCTTGGAGTCTGTCGGGGTCATTCATTCTCCGGCCGACCACTCTGGGACTGCTGTTGCAGCCAACTCAGGTTGAAGCCCTCGATGCGCTCGGCCTCGTCGCGGTTCAAGTCGGCGAACTCATAGACCAACACCACGTCGTCCGAGCTCCAGTCCCGGCGGACGAAGGTCAAACGCCGGTCGCGGAAGACCTCGCCGCCCAATTCAAACCGCACGTGGGCTTCGCGGTGCTGGGCAACGCTGTGCTGGCGCGGCAGGCGCAGGAGCATGCGCATGCCGCCCGCGCTGATGTTCACGGCCACGGCCTCCACCCAGCAGTTCATGACAAACTCCTTGCCCCGGACCTTGCTTAGGGCCTCGTTGCGCAGGGGCAGACGCAGAGTCATGGGCACGTGCCGGCTCACCCGCAGGTGACGGCGCCGCTGGTTGCGGGCCACCTGCGACGGAGCCTCCAGCTCCAGCAGATGGCGCTCCTTTTCGTGGAGCTGCCCGCGCACGGTGGTGTCGAAGAGGCAGAGCGCCTGGGAATCGTGATACCGACAGCTGACCTTCGTGCCGGGATCCAGGCGCAGGAGTTCCAGCGGCGGCATCTCGCCCAGGCTGAGCTGCAGCGCGCCCTCCTCCAGGCCCACGAACTCCGTGCGCCAGGTCTGGCCACCCACGGCCAGCAGGATGGCCATCCCCGGGCGCGGAGTGTTGTCCATCAGAGCAGATCCAGCCGGCGGGCATACTCCCGGGCACGCTCGCGCACGGCCTCGGGTTCGGCCACCAGGTCACGGCCGTACAACACGTCGCGTGAGACATTGATCAGCGCCGGCCCGTTGCCCAGTTGCAGCGCGGCCTGGACGGCGGCCAGATCGCCACCCTGGGCGCCCACGCCGGGGATGAGCAGCGGCAGGTCGGGAAAAGCCTGGCGCACGGCCGCCAGTTCCTCCGCCCGCGTGGCCCCCACCACGGCGCCAAGGCGTCCCGCCGCCCAGCCGGAGTTCCAGCGGACCAAGGTTTCCAGCACGCGCCAGTAGAGTGGCCGGCCGTCCACCTGAAGCAGCTGGAAATCCGCCGCACCGGGGTTGGAAGTCAGGGCCAGCACGTAAGCGCCCATGCCCGGCCCCAGCTGGTCCACGGGTGGAATGCGCCCCGCCAGGAAGGGCTCCACGCTGTCGCGGCCCATATAGGGCGCCAGAGTCAGCGCATGCGCGCCCATCCGGTCGAAGAAGGCCCGGGCATAGCGTGCGCTGGTGTTGCCGATGTCACCACGCTTGGCGTCCACAATCACGAAGGCGCGCTGCCCGATGCGGGCCACCAGCTCCGTCAGGCTGTTCCAGCCGGCGGGACCTTGCTGCTCATAGAAAGCCGCGTTGGGCTTGAAGGCGGCCACCAGGTCCACCGTGGCCTCCACGATATCAGCACCCAGCTTCCCCAGGGGATCCGACCGGCCCTGGTAGCGGTCGGGAATGCGCTCCGGGTCGAGGTCCAGGCCCAGGCAAAGGCGGGTGCCGCAGCGGGCCAGATGGGTTGTGAGGAATTGCATGGCGCAAGGTAGCAAGGCTCGATGGCTCAGTTCCGCCGGCCGCGACGCCCGCGAGGGCTATGAGCGATCCTCTGCCGGGTCCAGGGTCCGCTCCAGGCGCAGGGACGGTCGGGAGTGGGCGAGTTCGTCCGTCCCTGTCAGTTGGAACCCGAGTCTCAGGTAGAGGCGCTGGGCGTCTGCCAGCACGGGATGCGTGAGCAGCCAGAGCCGCCCGGCGCCCAACGCGCGGGCTTCGCCGCAGGCCGCGCGCACCAGGGCTTCACCCGCGCCGCGCCGCCGATGGGCCGGATCCACGGCCAGCTTGGCCAGTTCGAAATCACCCGCGCCGTGCCGGAGCAGCGCGCAGACCCCCACCGGATGCTCCTCCCAGAGTGCCACCAGAATCCGCCCGCCCCTGCGCAGCACGCGGCCGGCGGGATCGGCCAGCAGCCGCAGGTCCTGTTCATCCGGCGTGGAGTGCTCGCGTAGCCAGGCCAGGTTGAGCTCCGCGAACAGCCGGCGATAGGCCGGCCGATAGGGCACTACGCGCAGGCGGCAGCGGGGCGGCCGACCCAGTTCCTGCAGCATGCGGTCGGCCAGGGGAGCCCGGGCCAGCTGCTCCTCCAGGGCCTCCAGCTGGGCCAACAGGTCCGGCGCCTCCTCCGCGAGCAGCCCGGCCGTGGCCCGGCGGACGGCTTCCCAGACGGGAGCCAGGCCTCTCAGGCGCTGCCGGCCGGCGCGGGTCAGCCGCACGCGCTGGCGCCGGGCGTCCCGGGGATCCGGCTGCCGCTCGGTCCAACCCGCCGCATCCAGCTCACGCAGAAGCTGGGCCACGGCCGTGTGACTCAGCCCGATCTCGGCGGCCAGCTCCACCACGCCGCGGCCGTCCTCCCGGGCCAGGGCCTGGACCAGACCGAACCAGCGCCCCTCGAAGGACTGTCCCAATTCCCGGTAGAGCTCGTCCACGCCCGCCAACAGCCGCTCGCTCAGGCGCCGTAGGCGCGTCGCCAGCGCCAGCTCGCCCAGATCGCGCACCAGATCCTGCCTCATCCCGGCTCCACGCTTTCAAGAAAGTCCTTTCGGAATTTTATCAATCAAGGGCTGAGTGGCAAGATGGCCGCTGACGCGTCGTGTGACACGCGGATTCGGCGGAGGGCTCAGGCCAACAGGTGACTGACCAGGATGCGCAGGCCGATAAGGATCAGGATTGCCCCGCCGATCCGCTCCATGCGCGGTCCCCAGCGGTGACCCAGCCGGCGGCCCAATCGCACGCCCAGCCAGGAGAGGGCCCCGGTGATCAGGCCGATCACCAGCACGGGCTGCCAGATGCTTACCCGCAGGAAGGCCAGACTGAGTCCCACGGCCAGGGCGTCCAGGCTCACGGCCACGGAAAGGGCCAGCAGGGTCCAACCGCGGGAGGGATCCGGTCGGCCGGCAGAGGTCTCTTCCTCCTCGGTTCCCGCCTGGCGCAACATGCGTCCGCCGATCCAGAGCAGCAGCAGAAAGGCCGCCCAGTGGTCCACCGAACGGATCAGATCCGCCAGCGTGAGCCCGGCCAGCCAGCCCAGCACAGGCATCAGCGCCTGGAACAGGCCGAAGTGGAACGCGATGCGGAAGGCGGGTCGGCGCCCGGGCGGCAGCAGTGTGGAAGCCCCCAGGGACACGGCCAGGGCATCCATGGCCAGGGCCACGCCCAGCAGGATCATTTCCACCCAATCCATCCGCCTTGCTCCTTCGCCTACAATCCGATGGGCAACTTTGCGGCGTCCAGCCAGGCTGCCACACCCAGGAAGGAGCCGGTCACCAGCCAGGGCTCGCGCTCCCTGCCCTCCTCCACCCGCTGTCGCAAAACCTGCAGGCTGGACTCGTCCAGCCAGCCGCCGATCTCCAGCCCGGCCGCACGGGCGGCCGCGGGGCCGGCTTCCGCGGCGAACTGCGCGGCAAGTATCTGGTCAACCGGCTGCGGCACCGCCCGCGGCCGGACTTCCCGGACCGCTCGGCCTACTCCTTCTTCGTCATCTACGCCAACGACACGCCCAGCCACTACCGCGAGACCTATTCCGCGGGCGAGTACTTCAAGAGCATCATCACCGGCCAGG
>DYSB01000037.1 GCA_020726405.1 Acetofilamentum sp.
CAGACCAAGTATCCACAGGGGGCGGAAAAGTTGCTTGTGGAAGCGGCTACGGGTCGGCAGGTGCCGCCCGGCGCTCTGCCTCTGAGTGTTGGCGTCGTGGTGCAGAACGTGGGCACGGCGCTGGCTGTGCTCGACGCCGTGGCCGAGGGTCGCGTGCAGACGGAGGCGATCCTGACGGTCAGCGGGCGCGGCGTCGCCCGGCCGGGCATCCTGGCCCTGACAACTGCCGAACTGGGACCCCAACTGGAAGCCGGCCACTGTCTGCGCTGTGCCCGCTGCGTGGAAGCCTGCCCCATTCACTTGCTGCCCAGCCGTCTAGCCCGCCTGGGCGAATTGGGCCGGGCCGAGGAGGCTCGCGAGCAGGGGATCGAGCTTTGCATGGAATGCGGCACTTGCGCCTTCGCCTGCCCCGCCGGCCTGCCGCTGGTGCAGTGGCTGCGGTTGGGCAAGCAGCAGGTCCGCCACTTGAGCCGGAGCGCCTCATGAGCGACGCCACTCCCGGAACGGGCGGCCGGATCCCGTTGACCCTGGTCACGTCGCCCCATCTCCACAGTTACTGGACCACTTCACGCCTGATGTGGGCCGTCGTCCTCTGCCTGCTACCCAGCCTGGGAGCCGGCCTGGCCTTCTTCGGCCTGCGCAGCCTGGCCCTGGTGGTGGCCGCCATCCTGGGCACCGCCGGCTCCGAATGGGCCATCCAGCACTGGCGCAAGCAGCCCTTCTCCCTGGGGGACGGGTCCGCCGTGCTCGCCGGCCTATTGCTGGCCCTGGTGCTGCCGCCCCGGCTGCCCCTGCCCATGGCCGTCCTGGGCGGCGTGGCCCTGAGTGGCGGCCTCTGGTTGGCGGATCCCGTGCTCTGGCCGCATCCGATTTTTCACTTGCTGGCGGGCGGCTTCCTGCTGGGTGCGCTCTTCATGGCCACGGACCTGGCCACCAGCCCCATGACCCCTTGGGGCATGTGGATCTTCGGTTTCGGGGCCGGCTTCCTGACAGTGCTGATCCGCCTGATCGTCGGTCTGAGCCCGGACCTGAGCCAAACTGTGGGCCTGAAGGTCCTGAAGGACAACGAGACTCCCAGGCTGGGCACCAAGATCCGGGAGGGCCTGTTTCCGGACCAGTTCTTCGGTCGGGCCGGCCGGCCAGCCCCGGTCCTGGGACAGGCGGAGCTGAAAGTGGTCAAGACGCCGCCTGCGGCTTCGCATGAAGTCCAAGCCATCACCGGCGCAACCATCAGCTCCAAGGCCGTGGTGCGCATCATCAATGCCAGCGTGCAGGCGCTGCGCGCCGGGTTGGGAGACGCTGCGCCGGCCGCCCAATCAACCGTCGCAGCGGGAGGTGGCGCATGAAAGGCCAACTGAGCACGAAGCAGGAGATCCTCAAGGGCCTCTGGGACCAGAACCCCACCCTGCGCCAGTTGCTGGGCATGTGTCCCACCCTGGCCGTGACGGTGACCGCCGTGAACGGCGTGGCCATGAGCCTGGCCGTGATTTTCGTGCTGATCTGTTCGAACCTGATGATCTCCCTGGTGCGCAACTGGATTCCCAGCCAGGTGCGCATCGCGGCCTACATCGTGATCATCGCGACCTTCGTCACGGTGGTGGACCTGACCATGAAGGCCCGCTTCACCGAGCTGAGCAACTCCCTGGGGGCCTTCATTCCGCTCATCGTGGTGAATTGCATCATCCTCGGCCGCGCCGAGGCCTTCGCCTCCAAGAACGGACCGTGGCGCAGCATCCTCGACGCCGTGGGGATGGGCGTGGGCTTCACTCTGACCCTGACCCTGATGGGCGCGCTGCGCGAGATCCTGGGCAGCGGCCGGCTCTTCGGAGCGGTCGTGTTGCCGGGCTGGGAACCCTGGGTGGTGATGATCCTGCCCGCCGGCGGCTTCCTGACCCTGGCGCTGATCCTGGGCGCTGTCAACCTGATCTCCCGGCAACGGGAGCACGCGGCCCGCCAGACGCTGGTGGAGGAGAGCCGAGTAACCCGGCGGCTGAAACTGAGTTCCGCCCGCGCCACCGGCGTGACGGGAGGGGAGGCCTGATGGACCTGCTGCTGATCTTCCTGGGCGCCGCTCTGGTGAACAACTTCGTGCTCAGCTACTTCCTGGGTATCTGTCCCTTCATCGGCGTCTCCAGCCGCCTGTCCAGCGCCTTTTCCATGGGCATGGCCACCACTTTCGTGCTGGTGATGACGGCCCTGGTCACCTGGCTGGTCCAGGCCTACATTCTGGCGCCCCTGGGGCTGGAGTATCTGCAGACCGTGGCCTTCATCCTGATCGTGGCCGCGCTGGTGCAGTTCGTGGAGATGGTGATCAAGAAGATGAGCCCGGCCCTCTACCGCGCGCTGGGCATCTATCTGCCGCTGATCACGACCAATTGCGCCATCCTGGGTCTGGCCCTGTTCATCCAGCTGCGCGGCTACGGCTTTCTGCAGAGCCTGGTCTTCGGGCTGGGAGCCGGGGCCGGCTTCACCCTGGCCCTCTGCCTGATGGCCGGGATTCGCGAGGAGCTGGAGTTGGCCGAAGTGCCGGACAGCTTGAAGGGCGCGGGCATCACGTTGATGGTGGCGGCCACGATGGCCATGGCCTTCATGGGCTTCGCCGGAATGATCTAAGAGTTTCAAGGAGATTGACATGAGCACGCGCCGTGACTTTCTGAAAAGCGCGCTGGTGGGCGGAGCCGCCTTGGGCCTGGGTTCCTGGGGCGGGTTTGAGTGGAAAGGTCAGGCCCCGGACGGACCCTGGGAGCTGGCCGCCCGGGTGCCGGAGGGTGGGGAGGGCCCGCTGCAGCAGCTGGCCGCGCGGCTGGGCCTGGAGCTGGAGAACGCCCACTGGCAGGATGCCCCGCTGGGCGGCGCTGCAGCTCGCCAGGCCCTGGTGCGTGGACCGGAAGGCCTGCTGGCCCGGTTGGACCTGGAGCGTGCGGGCGAGCAGGTACTGCGCGGCCGGGAGGGTCGGCGCCTGGTGCTGGCCGTGGCGGACGGCGGTGTATCCGTGGCCGAGGCCGGCTGCCGGCACCTGCACTGCCTGCGCCAGGGCCGGGTGAGCCAGGTGGGCGAGCGCCTGCTCTGCGCCCCGGCGGGCTTGCTGGTGGAGTTGGAGGCCTAGAGCGTGTACCGGGTGAGCGCACCGTTCCGGGAACGGGTATCGCCCTGGCGGCGCTGGCGGCGTGATCTCCTGCTGGCCCTGGCGGCCGGCGCGCTGGGGCTGGGGCTGGGTGCCTGGCTGGGTCCCAAACCCGAAGTGCTGGTCACCCGCAGCCGGCCCCTGATGGGCACTCTGATGGAGATCCGCCTGCCCGGCCCGCTGGATGAAACGCGCGAGGCGGCCGTGGCCGCGGCTTTTGCCGAGATGGCCCGCGTGGAGCGGCTGCTGGCACCCTATCGGCCTGGCGGCGGACCGGCCAGCGCGGCGGAGAGTCTGGAGGTGAGGCAGCTGCTGGAGCTGGGCCGGCAGGTGGGGGCGGCCAGCCTGGGCGCAGTGGACCTGCGGATCCGCGACTGGGTGGAGTTGTGGGGCTTCGAGAGCACGCCGCGCAAACCGTCCCAAACCGAACTGGATTCCATGGCTCGGCGGCGGGCGCAGCGACCCGCCAGTGGCGACTGGCGTGAGTTTTCCTTTGGGTGCGTTGCGGCGGGTTACGCCGTGGACCGGGCCCTGTTGGTGTTGAAGGACCGGGGGCTGACCCGCGTACTGGTGAATGCTGGTGGCGAGGTGGGCGTGCTGGGACAAGATTGGAGCGTCGGCGTGCAGGACCCGCGGGATTCCCTGGCCCTGCTGGCCCGCGTGACCTTGGACGAGGGTCAGTTCGTGGCCACTTCGGGGGATTACCAGAGCGCCTTCGAGGCGGAGGGTCGGCGCTGGCATCACCTGCTGCAGCCGGCCACGGGTCTGCCCGCAAGCGAGTGCCAGAGCGTTTCGGTGCGGGCGCCGAGCTGCGCCGAAGCGGACATCTGGGCGACGGCCCTGTTCGTCATGGGACCCGCGGGCGCCCTGGCGCTGGCCCAGCGCCATCCGGAGCTGGAAGTATTGGTGGTGGATGCCGAGGGCCAGACCGCCCGCAGCGCGGGCTGGGACGCCCCGGTCAGGAGGAAGTGATGGAAGCGACGCTGATTCCCGCCTTGTTCACCATGGGCGGACTGGGCATCTTCTTCGCCGGCGCCCTAGCGCTGGCGGATCGCAAGCTCCGCGTGGAGGAGGATCCGCGCATCGCCCTGGTGGCCGAACAGCTGCCCGGCGCCAACTGCGGTGCTTGCGGCCTGGCGGGCTGCCAGGACTTCGCCATTCGGGTGGTGGCCGGCGAGGCCGCGCTGACCGGCTGCCCCGTGGGCGGAGCCGAGGTGGCGGCAGAGATCGCCCGCGTGCTGGGCGTGGAACCCGGCCAGAGCGTGCGGCTGGTGGCCCGCGTGCACTGCCGGGGCGGGGCGGGCTTGGCCGTAGACAAGTCGGGTGAATATATGGGGCCGTCCTCCTGCAGCGCCCAGGCTCTGGTGGGCGGCGGCGAAAAGGCCTGCCTCTACGGCTGTCTGGGCGGTGGCGAGTGTGTGACGGCTTGTCAGTTCGACGCCCTGATCATGAACGGCCAGGGACTTCCCGAGGTGATCGACGAGCTCTGCACGGGCTGCGGCGCCTGCGTGCGCGCCTGCCCGCGCAACGTCCTCGAACTGCACCCCGAAGACCGCGATCTCTTCGTCTTCTGCCGCAGCCACGACGACCCCAAGACGGCCAAGAAGGTCTGCGCCGTGGCCTGCCTGGGCTGCGGGATCTGTGCCCGCAAGAGCAACGGCGCCATCACCATGCGCGAGAATCTGGCGATTATCGACTATGAGCGCTTCGACCCGGCGGAGATCCCGCTGGACAAGTGCCGCACCGGGGCCATCGGCCTGCTGTCGGCGCAGGCACTCCCGGCCACGTCGGAATCCGCCAAAGCGGCGGCCTGAGTCCCATGAAGTCCCAGGCGGCGCTCCGCCACAACCCCGAACTCCAAGTGGAGGAGGGCGTGGTGCTGGAAGTGGAGACCGGCCCGCCGGCCCGTATCCGCGTCAAACTCAGCGCCGGTCCGGGCTGCGAGGAATGCGGCGCCCGGCTGATCTGCCGCCCGGAGGATCCGGAGCGGCGCAGCCTCTGGGTGCGTGTGGACGGCCCGCTTCCGGCCGTGGGAAGCCCGGTCCGTCTGGCTGTGGAGGGTTCGCGCCTGCTGCTGGCCAGCAGCTGGGCCTATGGACTGCCACTGCTCGGCCTTTGTGCGGGGGTCGGACTGGGCTGGTGGGTCGGCGCTGATTGGCCGGCCCGCGAACTCTGGGCCTTCCTGGCGGGCCTGCTCGGGGCCGCGCTGCCCTGGAGCCTGCTTGGCCTGCGCAGCCGCCAACGCCCCCAGGAAGAGTGGCTGGCCGCGCGTCTTCTGCCCTGAATCCTTCCAGCGGACTTGCGTCGGCGCCGCTCCCTGTGCAAGTTGCAGCCCGCAACCCGGAGGAAACATGCCTTACGATACCGACAACGTCTTCGCCCGCATCCTGCGCGGCGAAATCCCCTGCCGCGCCGTCTATGAGGACGAGTTCGCCCTGGCCTTCCACGACCTGCACCCCCAGGCGCCCGTGCACGTGCTGGTGATCCCCAAGGGTCCCTACACCAGCCTGGAGGACTTCAGTCGCGCGGCGCCGCCCGAACTCCAGGCGGGCTTCCTGCGGGCCGTGGGCGAGACCGCGCGCCGGCTGGGCCTGGTGGAGAGCGGCTACCGCGTGCTGGCCAACCATGGCCGGGACGGTGGCCAGGAAGTGCCCCACCTGCACATCCACATTTTCGGCGGACGCCCGCTGGGGCGGATGGTCCAGCCCACCTGACAGCCGGAGGCTCAGGGTTCGGGCCAGGCAAATCAGGCTTGGCAGGGCAACTTTCTTGTCCTATCTTTTCCGCCGTTGGCAGGCTGAAGGCCTCCCGGCTCCGGGTGATTCCCTTCCCGGGCGAAGAGTACCGCACAAGTGGCGCCGCCGGCGCCACTTTTTCATGCACAAGGAGAGGCCGGTGAGTCAGGTCATCACGCGCAAATCCTATCTAAGGCTCCAGGGAGAGCTGAAGAACATGCGGGAAGTGGAGCAGCTGGCCATCCGCGACCGTATTTCCGCCGCGCGCGACCTGGGGGACTTGTCCGAGAACGCCGAGTACCACGCCGCGCGCGAGGAACTCAGCATGCTGATGTACAAGGTGGCCAAGCTCGAGGAACGACTGGCCGACTGTCGCATCGTGGATGAGGACGAGATCGACGCCTCCAGTGTGCGCGCCTTCACCGAAGTCACGCTGATGGACCTGAACCTGCAGCGCGAGGTGATCTTCAAGCTGGTGGAACCCGAGCAGATGGACTTTGCCAGCGGGCGGATCTCCGTGGGCAGCCCCATCGCCAAGGGATTGATCGGTAAGAAGATCGGCGAAGAGGCCGAGATCGAGGTCCCCGCCGGTGTCAAGCGCTATCAGGTGCTGAAGATCGACAAGTACTTCGGGGACGCCTGAGCCGCAACGCGGCCGGTCCCGGAAAGGACCCATGCTCATCTCGCCTGCCCGTCGCCTGCGGGGCAGCCTGCAGCTGCCGGGTGACAAATCCCTCAGCCATCGCCACATCCTGCGTGCCGCCCTGGTGGAGGGCCGGAGCGGTCTGATCAACCTGCCGGACAGCCTGGATGTCCGCGCCAGCCTGGGGGCTGTGGAGGCCCTGGGCGTGGGCATCTCCCACGCGGACGGGCGGGTCTGGCTGAACAGTCCCGGGTTGGAGGGCTGGCGTCAACCAGTTGCCGCCATCGATTGTGGCAACAGCGGGACCACGGCCCGCCTGTTGCTGGGCCTGCTGGCCGGCAGCCGCCTGGACGTGGAACTGCGCGGCGACGAGTCCCTTTCGCGCCGGCCCATGGCCCGGGTGGCCGAACCGCTGCGGCGCATGGGCGCCCGGATCGATCTGGCGGGCGACGGTCTGCCGCTGCGCGTGCGCGGCGCGCGCCTGGAGGGAATCTGCTTCGACCTGCCCGTGCCCAGCGCCCAACTGAAGAGCGCCGTCCTGCTGGCCGGTCTGCTGGCCTCTGGCGAGACCCGGGTGCGCGAAACCCTGCCCTGCCGGGACCACACGGAGCGGCTGCTGGGCCTGAACTCCGAGGTGGTGGCTTTCGCCAGCCAGGGCCGCGCGGGCATCGTGCGCGAGTGGATTGTCAGTGGGCGCGACCTGCCTCGTCGGGCCTGGAGCGACATCCGCTTGCCCGCGGATCCCAGCACGGCCGCCTTTTACGTGGTGGCCACGCTACTGATGGACGAGGGCGAACTGGTGTTGCCCGAGGTGCTGATCAACCCCTTCCGCCGCGACTACCTGGATGAGCTGCTTGAGTGGGGCGGTCTGCTGGAGCTGGAGGAGATCCCCGGCGAAGGCTTCTGTGGCCCCACCTTCTGCGGGCTGGAAGGCTGCAACCCCGGCGAGCAGTGCCCCATCGCCGAGCCCGTGGCCAATCTGCGTGTGCGGGCCGGCCTGCCCCTGAGCGCCCGATCGCTCTCCGGCCGACGCCTGCCGCGCCTGATCGACGAAATTCCGGCTCTGGCCGTGGCCGCCATGCGCTCGGACACGCCCTTTGAAGTCGCTGACGCGGCCGAGCTGCGCCTGAAGGAGAGCGACCGCCTGCACGGGCTGGTGGAGCTGCTGCGGGCCTTCGGCGGCCAGGTGGAGGAACGTGCCGACGGCTTCCGCCTTGAGGCGCCCGCGGTCATCACGGCGGCCCGCTTCGACGCCCGCGGCGATCACCGGCTGGCCATGGCCGCCGCCGTCCTGGCCCTGGCCGCCGACGGCGAGAGCGAGATCCTGGGGCTGGAATCCGCCGCTGTCAGCCATCCCGCCTTTCTTGAGGATCTGCGAACCCTGCTGGTCTGAACCCCTGGCGGGCCGGTTCCGCGTTGGAGGATCGCCCTCATGCCCGAGTATTTTCCCCGTCCAGTCTCGCCTCCGACGCACTTGCGAGGCCCGCTCCGCGTGGGCCTGATCGGGCGCCGGCTACAAGGCAGCCTCTCGCCCTTCCTGCATCGCCGGGCCGCCGAGCTGGCCGGCGTGGAGATGGAGTTCGACCTGGTGGAAGTGGCCGAAGAGTCGGAGCTGCCCGGCGCGCTGCGCCGCCTGCACCAGGAACGCTGGCAGGGGTTCTCCGTCACCATGCCCTGGAAGACCCGGGTGGGCGACCACCTGCTGGGCCAGAGCCCCGACGCCATCTCCATCGGCGGGGTCAACCTGCTGCTGCGCGCAGACGAGGGTTGGATCGGCGAGAACAGTGACGCCGAGGGCTTTCTGCGTCCGCTGGCCCGACGCCGGCTGGCCTTCCGGCGCGTGCTGGTGGTGGGCACGGGCGGTGCGGCGCGGGCCGTGCTGCATGTGCTGGCCTCCATGCCCTTCGTGGAGGAGGTCTGGGTGCGCGGCCGGCGTTATGCAGCCGCCCAATTGCTGGTGGACGAGTTCGGCCTGGAGCCGCGCCGCTGGCACGCCCTGGGCTGGGAGGACGATCTGCCCGGGCGGGCGGATTTAGTGGTGAATGCCACGCCGCTGGGCACAGCCGGCCTGTTGCCGGACGAGCTGCCCTGTCCGGCGGAGTGGATCCAGCCGGAATCCACGTGCTACGATCTAGTCTACCAGCCGCGTGTGACGCCCTTTCTGCGCGTGGCCCGGGAGCGCGGCGCCGGGGTGCTGGAAGGCCTGGAAATGTTGACGGCCCAGGCCCGGCGGGCCTTCGAGGCCTGGACGGGGCGGCCCTTCGCCGAGGACGTGCTCTGGCGGGAGTTGGAGCTGGATCCCGCCGGCGCGCCGCGCCCGGAGTCCTCGCATGCATGAGTTCCTGCCCCGGGTTCTGGACGCATGTGGACCGGCGTTGCGGCTTCCAGCCACGAGTGCACGAGATTCCGGGCGGTCAATCCTAGTCAGCGCGGAACGGGTGCTTCATACGGGATCTTTTAAGCCCGCCCGGCGTGCCCCGGGTGGGTGGGGGGTGGTGGGAGGGAAACCCGCCAAATCAGAAAACAGGCTGTTTCCATGAACTGGCTTTCCGCAGGCGAATCCCACGGACCTGCCATGGGCATCATCCTTGAGGGGCTACCCGCCGGCCTGCCGCTGGGCGCCGCGCGCATCGACCATGAACTACACCGTCGTCAGCAAGGGCACGGCCGCGGTGGCCGGATGGCCATCGAGCAGGATCATGTGGAGATCCTCGCCGGCCTGCGGCATGGCCTGACCCTGGGCAGTCCCCTGCACCTGCTGGTGCGCAACCGCGACCACGCCAACTGGGCCGAGGCCATGCAGGCCGAATCCGTGGACGGTCCAGGCGCCGGCGTGGAGGTGCGGGTGCCCCGGCCCGGGCACGCCGATCTGCCTGGCGCCCTGAAGTACGGGCATCGCGACCTGCGCAACGTGCTGGAGCGGGCCAGCGCGCGCGAGACCGTCAACCGCGTTCTGGCCGGCGCTGTGGCCCTTCAGTTGTTGGAGCCGCTGGGCATCTTCGTGGCGGGCTTCGTGCACGCGCTGGGAGGCGTACGGGCCTGGGAGCGGCCCGAGCTGGAGGAGGATCCGCGGGAACTGGTCCGCCGGGCGGACGCCAGTCCCGTGCGCTGCCTGGATCTCAACGCGGAGGCGGAGATGATCCGCGTCATCGATGCGGCCCACGCGGCCGGTGACACCCTGGGCGGCGTGGTGGAACTGCGGGCGACGGGCCTGCCGGCCGGATTGGGCAGCCACGTGCATTGGGAGCGCCGGCTGGACGGCCGACTGGGCGCGGCCCTGCTCAGCCTGCCCGCCGCGAAGGGCCTCGAGCTCGGGGACGCCTTCGCCCAGTCCGCCCAGGGCGGCCAAGCGGCGCTGGATCCTCTGCTGCCCGCGCCCGGAACTCCGCCACTGCGCAGGCAAGGCAATCGCCATGGCGGCCTGGACGGCGGCATGAGCACGGGGGAGACCCTCTGGCTGCGCCTGGCCATGAAACCGCTCTCCACCCTGCGCCGCCCACTGCCCAGCGTGAACCTGGCGAGCCTGGAAGCCTGTTCGGCCCACCGCGAGCGTAGCGACGTCTGCGCCTTGCCCGCCCTGGCGGTGGTGGCCGAGCACGCCCTGGCCTGGGAGCTGGCCCGGGCCGTCCTGGAGACCTTCGGCGCGGATTCCTGGGCGGAGACCCAAACCCGCTACGCGCGCCGCGACGAACGCTGGGAACGCATCCTGGGACCGAACGCATGCTGATCTCTCTGGTGGGCTTCATGGCCTGCGGAAAGTCCACGCTGGGCCCCTTGCTGGCTCTCTGCCTGAACCTGCCCTTCCGCGACCTCGATCAGTTCGTGGAGACCCGCCAGGGCCTGAGTCTGGTCCAGCTCTTCGAGCAGGCGGGGGAGGAGGGCTTTCGCCGCCTGGAACGCAGCGCCTGGTACGAGCAGGTCCGCGAGTTCACCGGCGTGCTGGCCGTGGGCGGCGGTCTGCCCTGTCAGCCCGGCAGCGCGGAGGAACTGCGCGCCGCGGGTCCGGTCCTGTTTCTGGATCCGCCGCTGGACTTGCTGCTGGCCCGCCTGCAAGAGGACCGGCAGCGGCCTTTGGTGACCGCTCTGCCGACGGAGCGGCGCGAGCAGGTCCTGCGTGAACTCTGGGTCCAGCGCCGGGACTTCTATCTGCGGGCGGGCCGCCGGGTGGAACTGCCGGTCGGCGAGGATCTGCCCCGGCAGCTGGACCGGCTGCTGGACGCGCTTCGTGAGGAGCAAACCGTGAGGGGTAGCCGCTGATGAGCATCCGCTACTGCATGCTCGATTTTCGCATCCGGCGCCAGAGTGAAGTGACAGTCAGCGCCCTCAGTCCAGCTCTGCTCTACGGCGACAGCCTGTTCGAGACCCTGCCCGTGGTCGAAACCGTGCCCGTCTTTCTGGGCGCGCACTTGGAGCGCCTGAACTTCAGCGCCGCGGCCCTGGGCTACGCCACGCGTTTCAAGGAAGGCCGCATGCGCGTGGCCATCGACAACCTGCTCACCGGCAACCTGCTGGAACACGGTCGGCTGCGCATCACACTGTTCCGTGGCCACGGGCTGCAGGGCTCCAACCACGAACTGCAGGCGGACCACGACCTGGTGCCGGTCAGCGCGGAGCGGGCGCCGCCCGAGCACGTGCTGATCCAGATGGCCGGACTGGAGGACCGTGCGCCCTGCGCCGCCGGCCTGGCCCGAATCAACAATCGCCACCTGGATCCGCTGGCGCGCCACAAGACGGGCAACCGCCTCTTCTACCGCCTGTTTCGCCACTGGGACCCCGGCGGCTCGGTGGAGAGCCACCTCTGGCTCCATCCCCATCAGCCGGACGACCGCGAAGTGCTGGTGGCCGACGAGCAGGATCGCCTGCTGGAAGGCACCGTGAGCAATCTGTTTCTGGTGTTGGAAGGGCGGGTGGTCACGCCGCCACGCGAGCTGGGGATTCTGCCGGGGATCATCCGCGGACGCGTGCTGGCCAACGGGCGGCTGCCCGTGCGGGCCGACGTGCTGAAGATGGAAGATTTGGAGCGGGCGGAGGAGGCCTTCCTGACCAACTCCGTGGTGGGTGTGCGTCCGTTGACCCGCATCGGAGCCCGGGACTTCGACGATGTGCCCGGGCCGTTGACGCGCCGCGTGATGGCCGCCCTGGAGGATCAGATCCTCCGGGACATCGCCCCGCTACTGCCGTAGTGTCTCTCAGGTCTGGCGCGGGCTGACGCGGGCCTTGACCCGCGGCCGGATGACTTCCGGCGGCATCAGGTGCAGCGTGCTGCGGGCGGCCCGGTCGCAAAGATAGCCGATCACGGCCAGGAGTTCCTCCCGGTCCATGTCTTCCAGCCGCAGGTTCCAGAGTGTGGAATTGCGGATGCGGTTACTGTATTGGGCGAATTCGTCAGGGATTCTCACGGGTTCCTCCAGGGGCTGCTTCCTGCCCCTGGAGATCGGCATGCCAGCGCACCGACTTCAGCCCGCGCCCGGCTTTTCACTCGGGAAGTACGCCGGATTGGAGAAGCGGCGGCGACTCAGGCCTCGGCTTCGCGCCGGAACAGCAGCAACCCCAGGGGCGGCAGCGTGAGCAGCAGGCTGTGCTCGCGACCGTCCCAGCCCACCGGCTGGCTGTCCGCAGCGCCGGAATTCCCCAGGTTGGCGCCGCCGAAACAGGCCGCGTCGCTGTTGAGCAGCTCCAGCCAGCGGCCCACCGCCGGCACGCCCACCCGGTAGCCTGGCCGGGGCACCGGCGTGGCGTTGGCCACCACCAGCAGATCATCCTCCGGCCGCCGTCCCTTGCGCAGGAAGCTGAACACACTGTGCTCGGCGTCGTGCACGTTGACCCATTCGAAGCCCTCGGATTGGAAGTCCAACTCGTGCAGCGCGGGTTCGGTGTGCAGCAGGCGGTTCAGCTCACGGACCAACAGCTGCAGGCCGGCGTGACCCGGATCCGCCAGGGCCGGCCAGTCCAGCTGGGAGGCGGAATCCCACTCCGCCAGCTGGCCCCATTCGCAGCCCATGAACAGCAGCTTGCGTCCGGGGTGGCACCAGAGCCAGCCCAGCAGAAGGCGCAGGTTGGCCCGCTGCTGCCAGGGGTCGCCGGGCATTTTGCCCAGCAGGCTGTCCTTGCCGTGCACGACTTCGTCGTGGCTGAGCACCAGCACGAAATTCTCGTGCCAGGCGTACATCAAGGAAAAGGTGAGCAGGTTGTGATGCCAGCGCCGGTGGACGGGATCCAACTCGAAGTAGCTCAGGGTGTCGTTCATCCAGCCCATGTTCCACTTCAGGTTGAAACCCAGACCGCCCAGGTGGACCGGACGGCTGACCATGGGCCAGCTGGTGCTCTCCTCGGCGATGGACAACAGGCCCGGGAAGCGGGCGAACAGCAGCTGGTTCAGCTGCTGGAGGAACTCGATGGCCTCCAGATTCTCGCGTCCGCCGTGGCGGTTGGGCACCCAGGCCCCGTCACGCCGGCTGTAATCCAGGTAGAGCATCGAGGCCACGGCATCGATGCGCAGGCCGTCGGCGTGGAACTCCTCCACCCAGTAGAGCGCGTTGGCCAAGAGGAAATTGCGCACCTCGCGGCGACCGAAGTTGAAGACCAGGGTGCCCCAGTCCGGGTGCTCGCCTTGGCGCGGATCCGCGTGCTCGTAGAGGGCCGTGCCGTCCAGCCGGGCCAGCCCGTGGCCGTCCTTGGGGAAGTGCGCGGGCACCCAGTCCAGGATCACGCCCAACCCGGCCTGATGCAAGCGGTCCACAAAAGCCCGGAACTCGTGCGGCGAGCCGTGGCGGGCGGTGGGCGCGAAGTAGCCCAGCACCTGATAACCCCAAGAGGCGTCCAGTGGATGCTCCATCACGGGCAGCAGTTCGACATGCGTGAAGCCCTGTTCGAGCAGGTATGGGATCAGCTGGTCGGCCAGCTCGGCCCAGCTATGG
The DNA here is from genome assembly GCA_020726405.1 of Acetofilamentum sp. Taxonomy (GTDB): domain Bacteria; phylum CAIWAD01; class CAIWAD01; order CAIWAD01; family CAIWAD01; genus CAIWAD01. The sequence goes on from DYSB01000037.1 coordinate 13,420, forward strand.
AAGGGCCGCGAATCCCAGGGCCTGCGCCAAGAGCTCGTGTGCAGTTCGTAGATGCTCAGCGGACGCTCCAGTTGGGGCTGCTCCTGGCGGGCGGCCATCCAGGCCGCATCGGCCCAGGCGTAGAGGGCGGAGTCCGGCACCACGGAGGCCGTGCCCGGCCGCAGCTCGGCCTGGCGGCCCAGCGGATCGGCCTTCAGCACCACGGCGCCCGCGGCGGTCAGCAGCTCGTATTTGTAGCGTTCCTCCGCGGCCAGGCCCGGCACGAACAGTTCCCAGACGCCGCTGGCGCCGCGGTTGCGGCAGGGATGCCGGCGACCGTCCCACTGGTTGAAGTCGCCCACCACCGAGACCCGCTTGGCCCCGGGCGCCCAGATGGCGAAGTGCACGCCCGTCACACCCTCCACGCCGCGCACGCGCGCGCCCAGGACCTTCCACAGTTCCTGGTGGCTGCCTTCGTGGATCAGGTGCAGGTCCAACTCGCCCAGCAGCGGCGGGAAGACCCAGGCGCAGCCTTCTTCCCAGGCGGCCCCGCCCTCGTGCAAGCAGGAGAGGACGATCTCGCTGGGCGCGGGCCGGCGTTCCAGCAGGATCTCGAACAGGCCGGGCTTGACGTGCTCCAGCACGCGCAGCGGCTCACCGGGCAGCTGGAGCTGAACGCGCCGGCCCTCCGGCAGCCAGGCCCGCAGACGCCAACCCGTTCCCGCGGGATGCAGGCCCAGGAATTCGAAGGGGTCGTGGTGCCGGCCCTGGGCCAGCCGCGTGTAGGCGTCCATGTCAACTCCACAGGGATTGGCGGGAGGTCGGGCGGCCGCGGACCAGCCGAATAAAAAGAAGGCCCAGGTCGACCTGGGCCTGTGGGAATGGAGCAGATGGGGCTCGAACCCACGACCCCCACATTGCGAACGTGGTGCTCTACCAAACTGAGCTACTGCCCCGACACACGAATCGCCCCGAAGGGCGACCCCGGTCGCTTCTGCGCGACTCGGCTGTCGCTCTTTGCGACACGGCCCGCAAGGTAGCCCATCAGCCGCCTAATCGCAAGACAGGCCGCTGGAAAGGGCTTCGGCAGCTTGCTGCATCGTACATTGGCCGCATGCCGCGCTGTCTGTTTTGGATCCTTTTGCTGGGCTGGACCTCCGTCCGGGCCGGCCTGCCCGAGCTGGGCGCTCTGGAGAGCCTGGGCTCCGGTCGCCTGCTGGCCGTGGAGCCGGCCTCGGGCCGTCTGCTGCTCTGGGAGGAGAGCGCCCTGGACAGCAGCGCTTGGCTGACCCCGCCGCTGGTGGTCAGCGCGCCTGGCGGCGGGCCGGAGGCCGTGGAGCAACCCGCCGAGGTTGAGGCCCGGCTGGGGCTGCAGATCCTCGTGCTGGACGCCGGGCGGCGCAGTCTGCAACAGTTCTCGCGCGAGTTCACGCCCCAGGGCCGGGAGGCGCTGCCCGTGCTGGAGTCCTTCGTCCGGCCGGACCGCCTGGCCCTGAGTGCCGGTCGCACGCTGGTGCTGGCCGACACGCGCGCGGGGACCGTGGTGGCGCGTCCGCCGGGCGGGGACTGGAGCGTGTTGCTGGATTATTCCCGCGCGGGCCGGCTGGAGCTGCTGGCCCTGGAGGTGGTGGGCGAGCGCGTCTTCCTGCTGGAGGCGCCGCCCCGGGCCCGTCTCTGGCTGGGCGGCAGCGAGGGCGGCTGGTGGGAGTCACGCGCCGACTCCAGCCTGCGCGTCTTGCATCGCACGCCGACGGGCGGCCTCTGGATCCTGTTCGAGCGCCACGGCAGGCTCGAATTGGAGGAGTGGCCCGAGGCCGCCGGCCTGACCAGCCTGCCGGATCCCGCCCGCCGACTGCTGGCCCGCTTCGCCCTGCCCCCCGACAACCATGCATTGCGGGACTTCCTGCTGCTGCCTGCCCGGAACAGCTTGTCCGCGCCCCGCCTGCTGCTCAGCCGCGCCGGGGCCCCGGCCCTGCTCCTGCCCGCGCTGGAACCCGGCCCTTGAAGCGCGCGCACCTGCTTCGCATTTGTCTGTTGGCCTGTGGCCTCTTGCTGGGCGTGCTGCGCGCGCCAGGGCAGGATGCCGGGCTGAACCTGAGTCCAGCGCGGTTTTGGCAGGGACCGCTCGAAGCCGAGCTCCAGCTGCCGGATGCACCGCTGGAACCGGGCAGCCTGCAGCTCTCCGTCGACGGTCAGCGTCTGCGCCCGGAGCTGGACTACCGCGTGGATGCGGTGCGCGGCCGCCTGAGCGTGCTGCAACCCCGCTGGCTGGGCCGGCCGGCGCGCATCCGCTACCACGTGCTCAGGCTTGACCTGCCCGCCAGCCTGGCCCTCCAGCGCCGCGCTGAGCTGCCCTGGCTGCTCAGCGGCAGCCGCGGCGACTCCCTGGCCCACGACAGCCTGGCCGGAGCCACCCTGGAGCGGCGGACCGAGGAGGTGGGCTCCCAATTGCGCACCAGCGGCTCGTTTTTGCGCGGCGTGCGCGTGGGCAGCGGGGGCCAGGTGGGGATGGAGTCGGGCTTGCGCCTCCAGGTGGAGGGCCAGATCGGTCCCGATGTGGAGGTGGAGGCCTTCCTGTCCGACCGCAACACGCCCCTCCAGCCCGAGGGCCGCAGTCAGAACCTGGAGGAGATCGACCGCATCCACGTCCAGGTGCGCAGCCCGCGCTGGCGCGCCCAGCTGGGCGATATCGACCTGGATCTGCAGGGCGGCAAGTATCTCAAACTCAAGCGCACGGTGGACGGCGTGCAGGCCGGCTACGATGACGGCCGCTCCCGGCTGGTGGCCCACTTGGCCGGCGCTCGGGGTCGCTTCCGGCGTCAGGAACTGAGCGGGCAGGAAGGCGTGCAGGGGCCCTACCAACTGCGCACGGAGCAGGGCGGCGACCAGATTCTGGTCCTGGCGGGCAGCGAGCGCGTTTGGCTGGACGGTGTGGAGCTGGGCCGCGGCGAGGAGCGCGACTATGTGATGGACTATAGCCTGGCCCAGCTGCTGTTCACGGCCCGCCGCCCCATCACGGCGGAGAGCCGGATCCAGGTGGAGTTCCAATACTCCGAGCGCGTGTACGCCCGCAGCCTCTACGGCTTCCTGGCCCAGGCCCCGCTGGCCCCGGGCCTCAACCTGCGGCTGGGTCTGGCCGGGGAGCGCGACGATGCGGACCGTCCCCTGGACGTGTTCCTGGACGAGGCGGATCGCCGCCTGTTGGCGGAGGCCGGCGACGGGCAGAGCACCGTGGCCGCCTGGGGCAGCGGCGTGCGCGAAGTCGAGGCGGGCAGCGGTTCCTACCGGCTGGTGGATAGCCTGGCCGGACGCTGGGGGCAGTTCGAATGGATCGAGGAGCGCGCCGGGGACGACCGCTTCCGCTACGACCCGCGCTTCAGCGACCTGGGCCATGATGCAAGCGGCGCCCTGCTGGGCGACTACTCGCGGCAGTTCAGCTCCAGCGGCCGCCTCTGGTATCGCTATGAAGGCGAGGGCGCTGGCGCCTGGGCACCGGTGATTCCCCTGGCAGCGCCCACGGCCAGCGACCTGCTGGACGGCGTGCTGGCCTGGCGCGCGGGGCGGCTTGAGCTGGACGCCGAGGCCGCGCTCTCCCGCCAGGACCTCAATCTGTTCTCCGACCAGGACGACCGCGACAACCAAGGCGCCGCGCTGCGGGCCGGCCTGCGCTGGTCCTCCGGGCCCTGGCCCTCCGCCCGGCCACGGGGCCGGCTGGAAGTGGACGGCCTGGCGCTCAGCGAGCAGGCGGATTTTGTCCCGCTCCAACAGGCCGACGAAGTGGAGTTCGAGCGGCTCTTCGGCCTGGCCCGCTCGGGCGGGCTGCGCCGGCAGGATCTGGGCCTGGGCTTCCGCGGCGGGGATTCACTTTGGGTGCGGGGTCGGGGATCATGGCTCAGCCGAGCCGAAGAGTCCAGCCGGCTGGCTGAGGCCAGCTGGCGCTACCGACCCGCCCGCGGCCCCTTCCTGGACGGCGAGGGCCGCGTGCGCCGGCGCAGCGGCGCCAGCCTGGACCGGCTGGAGGCCCTGCGCCTGGAACAGGGCTGGACGGGCGCCAGCCGTCTGCTGACCGGAGCCTGGGAGACCGAGCGCCGCCGGCGCAGCCCGGCCCTGGAGGAGGGCGCCCTTTGGCGACAGGGACTGCTGCGCCTGGAACAGCGGCTGGGAAGCGGGGAAGCCTCGCTGGAGCGCGTGCGGCGCGTGAACGATCGGGCGCCGGGCGGACAGTGGAGCCGGCTCAGCCAGGCCGATCAGTGGCGCACGCGCTTGCGCCGCAGCGGCAGTTGGCAGGGCGAACTGGACTGGACGCACCGCCGGGTGGACTTCCAGGGCCTCGATTCCACCGACCTGGTGCGCGACGTGGCCCTGTTGAACCTGCGCGGCCAGGGCGCACACGGGGCCTGGTCCCTGCGCTACCAGGCCGAGAACAGCCTGGCGGCCGAGCGGATCATCCAGTACGTGCGAGTGGACAGCCTGCAGGGCGAGTACAGCCGCGATCCCATCAATCCCGACGTCTTTGTGCCCGATCCCGATGGCGACTACGTTGCCCTGCCCTACGAGACGGGACGCCAGCAGCGGGCAGCCCGCCTGCTGCTGGAGGGCGACCTGCGCTGGGAGCGCGGCGCCTGGTCCGGTGACCACCACGTGCTGGCGGAGGAGCTCAGCTGCTTGGAGGATCCCGCCCGCCTCTACTTGCTGCAGCCCGCGGCCTTCCTGACGGATTCCACCCGCAGCGCGCGCGTGCAGACCCGCAGCGAACTGGAGCTGGCGGAGGATCGGCTGGGCTGGGTCTCGCAGCGTCGCTGGCGCCTGCGCTGGACCGAGGAACGCGATCTGGAGCGGCCGGTTTCGGGCAACGTGCGGCGCGGTTGGCTGCGCCAGACGGGCCTGCGTCTGCAGGATCGCTGGGGCGACTGGCGCGGCGCCCTGCAGCTGAACTGGCGCCTGCAGGAGAGCCGCATGCCCGGCCAGTCCCAGGACGAGCGGCGGGTGCGGGCCTGGAGCGGCGACTGGGAACTCTCGCGCGAGCTGAGCCCGGGTTGGCTGGGCCGCGCCCTGCTGGAGGGCGAGACGGCCCGCGAGCAAGTGGCCGGGATCACGGGTCGTCGCCTTAGGCTGGAGCCGGCACTGGATGCCCGGCTGGGC
>DYSB01000247.1 GCA_020726405.1 Acetofilamentum sp.
TCCGTTACGCATCATCCCGGTTGTGCTCGACGGTGTTGCTCGCAGGGTCACTCACGCTGACCCCGAAGCCGTTGGTCTGGTTGCCAGTCACGATGCAGAAATCGGCCTGGCCGCCGAGCCGGATCCCAGCCTGGACCGCCGGAGGCGGGTTCTGATCGTGCGGGACCACATCGTTCCCCTGAAGGACGTTCCTGTCCCCCTCCACGTAGATGCCGTAGGCAGCTACTCCGTTCCCTGCGTTCTCGACGGTGTTGCCGATGACCGCGCAGCGCTCGGCCAGTGCCGTCAGGTAGATCCCGGCGCCTTCGGTGTCTTTTACCGCGTTGTGTATGACCTTGCAGCGGATGGCGCCGTCGGCGTGGCGAGATCGGGGACGGTCTTGACACCTTGACTCCGCACGGGACGATCTTGATAATTCCCGTGGATCTGAGCCACCCCAAGGACTCCCGATGCCAAGAGCTGCGCGCGTCGACCTGCCCGGTGGGACATTTCACATCATTTCTCGGACGCTCAACCGCGAGTTCCTGATCGAGGATGAGGATCGACTGTACTACCTGGCGCTGCTTGGTCGGGCTCTGGAGAAGACGGATGCTCGGGTCGTGGCCTGGTGCCTCATGTCCAACCACGTGCACCTCGTGGTTATCGCGGGCGACGAACCGCTGTGGCGGTTGATGAAGAGCGTGCACTCTGGGTTCGCCAACTGGCGGAACCGGCGGACGGGCAGGCTGGGGCCCGTGTTCGCGGAGCGGTACCGATCGATCCTGGTCGAGGCGGATACGTACCTGCTGGAGTTGGTTCGCTACGTACACTTGAACCCAGTACGCGCCGGTCTGGCGTCGCTGCCAGAGCAGAGCGTCTGGAGCAGCCACCGGGCCTACGTTGGCCTGGAGCCGGCGCCCGCCTGGCTCGCCACCGACGTGGTGTTCGGTGAGTTCTCTGCGGATCGCGAGGCCGCGGCGGTGCAGTTCGGCGCGTTCGTGCGGGAGGGGGTGGGGAGCGGTCGAAACCCCGATCTCTCGGGCGACGCCCTACCGGACCTGACCCGAGAAGTCGCGCGGGCGTACGGGCTCGCCAACCGTGTCAGCCACCCCATCTTGGGCTCCGAGGCGTTCGTGCAGACGGTGTTCGATGCGCAGGCCCACCCGGCGACGTCGATACGGCTGCGCACGCGCAACGCGACCGCTCGGCGGCGGCCGGCCGTTTCGGCGCTGATCGACGTGGTCTGCGCTGCTGCGGGACTGGACCGACTGGCGTTCGACGAGGCGCGCCGGGGCTACACCGCCCAACGGGCCCGCTGGGCGTTGACGTGGCTCTGGGTTACGGAGTACCGGGCGCGAAGGATCGACTTGGCGCGGGCGCTGGGCGTCTTCCCGGAGCAGGTCACGCGATGGCACGCGAAGGCTGTTCGGCACTACGACGAGCTCCGCGAGACCCTCGAGCGCGTGATGGAGCGGTTACCCGACGTGGAGCCTGATAGCGAAGTTGAGAGCGGCGATACGGCGGAAGCGACCCAAGGCTCGCGGGTGACGGTGAACGTCCACCTCAAGGGCGAGTAGATTGTCAAGATCGTCCCCGAGCACATCAAGTCATCAATACCGTCCCGAGTCGTCGTTTTTCCGCTCGGGGAACAACGATGATCTAGTAGCTCAACCGACGAGCCCTCGCTCGCGTTCAAGGTCGGCGAAGACGTCCTCGGCGGGGCGTCCTACGAGCGGTTCGCCTTCGGCCTGGGCGGCGACCAGGCGCCCGAACAGGTCTTCCTTTTCATCTTCAGAGAGCCCCGGGAACAGCGCATCCAAGAACGCCCAGATCTCGTCGGAATCCATCTGCATGACGAAGTGTGCCAGGGTCTCCATCCGATCCTCGATGGAGGTGCTGTTCGCTCGTGCTGCCGCTCGGGCCATCTTGCTCTTCCTCACGCAACCTTCGTCGTCCGAATCGAGAGTAGCCCGTGAGGGCCTCGGATTCAAGTCCTGCGTCCGGGCAAGAGCCTGTACCTTTGGCTCGAGAACGAGTGACCCCGGCCACAAATTGACGCTCTACGGGGCTGGAGGCCGGTGCGGGTTGTGATCCGCCCCGGAGCTCTGTGCGGTGCGTCCTCGGTACCCGGACCCCGGAGAGAACCTCGGCGAGAAGGCCCCGCAAGGGCCCTCCCACCTACTCGGGGTACAGCTCGCGCGCGCAGCCTGGACAGAGGCCGTGGACGACCTGCCGGCGTGCCGCACAAGCGGCGGAGCGGCGTCGGGTCCGCGCCCAGCAACTCCTCGGCCGCCCGGTTGTGGTCGAGGACGCGCGCGTCGTCGTCGACGAGCAGCACGTAGGAGGGGATGGCGTCGAGGCACTACCGGAGCGACGCCCGCCCGTCGAAGGGGCGGGTCATGGGGCCACCGTCAGGCGCGCGTCGAGCACCCAGCCGCGGTGTCCCTCCTTCAGGACGCGCAGCGGGTTGATCTCGAGATCGCGGAGCTCGGGCACCTCGGCCGCCAGGTGCGCCAGGCGGTAGAGCACGTCCTTGAGGAAGGGCACGTCGCTGGCCGGCACGTTGCGCCAGGGGCGGAGCGCCTTGAACGAGACCACCTCGCCGATCATGGCGTCGGCGTCGACGTCGGAGATGGGCGCCAGGCGGATGCTCACGTCCTTGAAGAGCTCGGTGTAGATGCCCCCGAGGCCCGTGACGACCATGGGGCCGAAGGTGGGGTCCTGGCGCACGCCGAGGAGCACCTCGCGCAGGCCGCGCACCCGCTGCTGGACCACGAAGCCCTCGAGGCGGGCGCCCGGCAGCACGTCGTGCACACGCGCGTTCATGCGGGTGGCCTCGGCCTCGACCTCGTCGGGGGTGAGGCCCACGACCACGCCGCCCACCTCGCTCTTGTGCGACACGTCGGACGACAACAGCTTCAGCACCAGCGATCCGCCGAGGGTGCGAGCTCGCAGGGCGGCCTCGGCCGGGCTGGCGGCCACCGCGTAGGGCGCCACCGGCACGTCGATGAGCTCGAGCACGCGGAAGGCGTCGACGCCGGTGAGGGGTGAGCCGTCGGCGCGCCGGCCGGCCAGGAAGGCGCGCACGCCGTCGACCTGGGCGCCGGTGAGCGGACGCTGCACGACCTCGTCCTTTTTCAGGGCCTTGCGCACGCAGTGGTCGCGCGACAGGCCCAGGGCGCGGATGGTGTCCTCGGGGCTGGCGAAGACCGGGATGCCGGCCTCGCGCTTGAAGCGCACCAGCGTGAGCGCGTCGGCCATGAAGCAGATGGCGATGGGCAGGCCGCTCTCGGCCGCCAGGTCGCGAAAGGCGTGGGCCATGCGCAGGGACTGCTCGTACTCGAGGGTCGACGCGAAGACGTGCAGGAAGGCCAGCCCGTCGAACTGGCCGCTGGCCGCCATCTGGCGCGTGAGCTCGACGTACACGTCGAAGTCGAACAGGTCGCCCAGGTCGAGGGGGTTGATCGGCCGGATGACCCCGGCGCGGGTGTGCGCCTGCACGTACCCGGCCAGGCCGGACGGCAGGGGCGGGAGCTCGAAGCCGAACTCGGCGGCCAGATCGGCGGCGATGACGGCGTGCCCGCCCGAGCGGCTGATGACGCCCAGGCGCCGCCCCTTCATGGGCGGCAGCGCCAACGCCATGGCGCCCGTGAGCATGCTCTTCATGTCGGGCACGCGCACCAGGTTCGCCTGGCGGCACATGCCGTCGAAGACCGCGTCGTCGACCGCCAGCGAGGCCGTGTGGGTCTGCGCGATGGATGCGCCCAGGCTGGTCGTGTTCGACTTCTGCACGACCACGGGCCCCGGGAAACCGCGCGCGGCCCTGTAGAAGGCCCGGCCGTCCTTGACGTCCTCGAGGTACAGGCACGCCACGGTGGTGCGCCCGTCGCTGCCGAGGTAGT
>DYSB01000248.1 GCA_020726405.1 Acetofilamentum sp.
CCAGGCGCGCGCCCCGCGTCAGCACGGGCTCGAAGCCCTGCTGGACAAAGGACGCGGCCTGCATCATGCCGAAATAGTGTGGCTTCTCCATCAGCTGGGCCAGGCTGGCGCGTTCGTCCAGCAAGCGCAAGGCGATGGTCTCTGCGGGGAAGGGGTAGTCCTTGAGGCGGACCAGGGCGCGGGTCAGGCCGGCGATGGCCTCCTCGGCGTCCAGGCCGGCGGGCAGGTCGGCGCAGAGCTCGAAGCGCCCGAAGCCAAGGTCGTCGTAGTGGGTCAGGCTGAGCCCCTCCAGCGGCGGCAGGCCCTCGGAGAACAGCAGCGCGGAGAGCACGCCGTCCCGCGGATCGCCGGCGGCCCAGGCCAGCAGCCCGGCGGCCAGCTGGGCGGGATCGCTCTGGTCCGGGGCGGGCCAGGCCAGGCGCAGGCTGCGGGTCGCTCGCCCGCTGCCGCGCAAACGCAGGTCACCCGGCCTCCACTGCAGCGGTTTCAGCTCCTGGACAGGCAGTTCGCCCGGGGCGGCCTGCCCGTACCAGCGCTCCACCTCGTCCAGGACCGTGGCGGGATCGAAGCCGCCCACCACGGAGAGCAGCATGTTGTTGGGCACGTACCAGGAGCGGTAATAGTCCCAGACCCGGTCGCGCTCCAGATGCCGGATGGTGGCCGGTGTGCCCAGCGTGGGCAGGGCGAAGCAGCTGCCCGCGAACAGGAAGTCCTCCCAGAGAGCCTCGTCCCGGCCCTCGGGCGAGTCGGCGTCCTGGGCCAGCTCTTCCAGCACGATGCCCCGTTCCTTCTGGAACTTCTCGTGCGGCAGGGTGCTGCTGAAGAGCATCTGACTCTGCAGGTCCATGCCCGAGGCCAGTTCGGCGGTTGGCACGAGCATCATGTAGTTGGTGAAGTGGCGGTTGGTGTTGGCGTTGTTGTAGGCGCCGATGCGGTCCGTGGCCGCGTAGAAGGCGGCCTGATCCAGCTGGGTGGTGCCGTTGAACAGCAGGTGCTCGAGCATGTGAGACATCCCGCTGGTGCGGAAGCTCTCCCGGGCGCTGCCCGTCTTGACCTGGACGTTCATGCCCACCATCGGGGCATCGGGAATCTGCAGCAGCAGCACCTCGAGCCCGTTGTCCAGGCGCTGCAGGGAGGCGTTACCCGGCAGGGCGGGCAGCAGTGCAAAGGCGGCGGGGGCCAAGGCCCCCAGCAGCCCCGGAATCAGAAAGCGGCGCATCACGATCTCCTGTGTTTTGGGCTTTTCCAAGTCCGGTCTCTGTGCCTCTGTGTCTCTGTGTTGAGATGTCCGTTTCCCATTCCGGTCACAGCTCGAGGACGGCGCCTTCTTCCGGCAGGCCCAGGCGCTGGCGCAGGGCGGAGGCGTCGTTGACTCCGCTGGGATGGAGCCAGGTCTGGAAGCCCAACTGCGCCGCGGCGCGCAGATTCTCTTCGCGGTCGTCCACGTACAAAGTCCGGGCGGGCTCCAGCCGCGGCAGGCCCGGATCCCCGGCCGCCAGACAGTGCCGGAAGGCGGCGGGTTCGGGTTTCAGGGCCGCCAGTTCGTACGACAGGCCCAGCGGATCGAAATCCCGGAAGCCCAGCCGGAAGAAGGCTGTGGCCCAGTGCCAGGGATCCGTGTTGGACAGGAGGCCCACCCGCAGGTCCGCGCCGGCGGCCGCCCGGGCCAGCTCCACCAGCTCCGGCAGGGGGTCGCCGATCAGTGAGTTCCAGGCCTCGCGCAGCCGCTCCGCCGGCCAGCCGATCACCTGCAGCTCCCGGCGCAGCAGGCGCGGGAATTCCGCGTCGGGAATCCGGCCCAGATTCCAGTCGGCGTTGCACGAGCCCGCCAGGAACCGCTCCACGCGCGCCGCGGGCACGCCCAGCCGGGACCAGTGCGTCCGGAAGCGCTCCGGCTCCAGACCCACCAGCACGCCGCCCAGATCCAGCAACAAGGCGGCGGGCTCCGTGGGGAGGCCCGCCGCTTGGGGATTGCTTCCACTCATGACACAAGGTAGGAATTGAGCCCCCGGCCGTCTGCTACGCCTGGGCGGGCCGGCCGTCGTGCTTTTCCTTGCTGCGGCCACCCAGCACGCACCAGACCACGAAGAGCACTTCCAGTGCCAGATAAACCAGCAGCTTCACGGGAATGGGCTCCGGGTTGCCCGTGGCATAGCTGTGCAGGCCGGTCAGATAGTAGTTGACGCCGAAGTAGGTCATCAGCACGACCACCAGGCCCGCGATGTTCACCACCGCCGTGTTGTGCTTGTTGATCCAGCCGTTCATCCGGCCGTGGATCAGGGCCACGTAGAAGAGCAGGGTGATCAGGCTCCAGGTCTCCTTGGGATCCCAGCCCCAGTAGCGGCCCCAGCTCTCGTTGGCCCAGACCGCGCCCAGGATGATGCCCGAGGTGAGGGTCACCACGCCCACGCCCAGCACGCGGTAGGAGAGCCTGTCGATCTTGTTGAGGGTCTGGACGTCCCGCGGATTGGCGCGGAACTTCCAGAGGTAGGCGTGCCCCAGTCCGGCGGCTACGGCGAAGGCACCGTAGCTGAAGGTGATCACCGTGACGTGGATGTTCAACCAGTAGCTCTTCAACACGGGCACCAGCGGGTTGATGCTGATGTCGATGGTGGAGTCCAGCGCGTAGGCCATGGCCACCGTGCCCAGCACGCCGGCCGTCATGGCCAGGTAGTTCTCGCGCTTGCTGATGAAGTGGAAGATGGTCGCCAGCAGGATCATGGCCCAGATGATGAAGACCATCGACTCGAAGAGGTTCGAGATGGGCGCACGACCGGTCAGGATCGTGATGTAGTAGAGACCGGTGGTGTGGAAGGCCAGGGCCACCAGCAGCAGGCCCGTATTCAACCAGCCCAATCCGCGCTTGAGCGCGTCCTTGACTTGGAAGCTGCTCAGCGAGGCCGCCAGCAGGGTGGTCAGGGCCAGCAGCATGTAGAGGCTCCAGGCCTTGTGGAAGGGCTGGAGGCGATTGTAGCGAATCTCCCGGCTGATGGCCGTCTCGCTGGGATAGTCCGGGCCTGCCGTCTCTTTCACCACGGACTGCAGTTGGGTCAGACCCTCGCTGAAGTTGAAGGCGTCCCCGGCCGACCAGCCAGCCAACAGGCGCTGCCAGTTCTGGGCCGGATCGGGGCCGGTCTCCAGCGGATTCAGCCAGGGGGCCTGGCGGTCGCGGGGATCGGGAATGAAGCGGAAGCCCGCGCCGGAGAGCAGGTCGTCCAGCACCACCAGCCGGTTGTAGAGGTCCTGGGTCTCGGTGGAGAGCTTGGTGGAGGTGGAGGCGTCGCCGTTCAGCCGGCGGGCCTCGTCGATGAGCGGCCCCAGGTCCTGGTTGCTGACGATCTCGTCGAAGCTGAAGTACTTGTCGCCCTTCTGGAAGCCCAACTTCTCCTTCAAGCCGAAGAAGTCGATGCGCACCAGTTTCTGGGTGCGCCAGTGCTCGGGCCGTGCGGCGATGTCCAACACCAGATCGATGGGGTTCCAGCGCTTGTCCGCGGCGTCCTTCACGTGGGATTTGCCGTAAATGCTGCGGATGCTCTCCCAGGCAAAGGAGTCCATCGGTTTGTGGCGGCCGCCCTCCAGTACCACCAGCCGGGCGAAGGAGTCGCTGGAGAGGTCCGCGGCCGGGGCCGGAGCCGGTGTCAGCGCGAGCCACAACAGTAGCAAGGCCGGCCAGATCTGCCGTGCCACGAGGTACAGGTGTTTCATGTGATCCCTTTCTGAGGATGGAAGAAGCTAGGAGGAGCGGCGTCTCGTCTTGTCAAGCAATTGTCACGGCGGGCGGCCCTCCGGCGCTGTTGTACATTGGCGGGCGACCCTGTCCCGACGTGCAAGCCGGAGCTCTCGAGTGGACCCACGGACCCCCGCCTC
>DYSB01000249.1 GCA_020726405.1 Acetofilamentum sp.
CCATGGCGATCTTGTAGCCCACGCCCGCCAGCACCAGCAGCGTGGCCAGCAGCAGGGTCAGCCCGTCCATCCCGCCCGCGGTCAGACTCTGCTGGATCTGCACAAGGTCCAGGCTTCCCGTCAGACCGAAGATCCAGCTGGTGCCGAAGAGCAGGGCGCCGGAGGCCATGCTGCCGAAGATCATGTACTTCAGCGCCGCCTCGCCCGAGCGTGTGTCACGGCGCGCGAAGCCCGCCAGCACGTAGCTGGGGACCGAGACCAGCTCCAGCGCGATGACGGCCATCAGCAGGTTGCGCGTGCCGGCCAGCAGATCCATGCCCAGCACGGCGGCCAGCAGCAGCACCAGCAGCTCGCCCTGGTGCTTCATGCGGAACGAGACCAGCACGATCAGAGCCGTGGAGAGGGCGAAGAAGAGCTTGCCGAAGGCCGCCAGGCTGTCGGCGGCCAGCATGTCGAAGAAGAGCGTGCGCGGTTCCAGCCCCAGCTGCAGCCAGGCCGCCGCGGCGGAGGCCAGCAGGCCCAGGAAGGCCAGCCAGCCCGGAATGCGTCCGGCGAAGTGGTCGCCGGTGAGGGCCCGCCCGCGACCCGCCAGCAGGTCCGCCAGCAGCACGAGCAGCAGCGTGCCCGCCACCAGCAGTTCCGGCAGAAAGCCGCTCAGGCTGCCCGTGATCTGGGCTGTGGCCTGGGAGAATTCCATCTCCACCCCCTTAGAAAGTCGTCACCAGTTGGACCAGGCGCAGGGTCGCATCGTCCATCAGGTCGATGACCGGATTGGGTTGGACGCCCAGGTAGAGCACGATCACGCCGATGGGCACGAGGGTGAACAGCTCGCGGCCGTTGATCTCGGGCAGGTTGGCGTACTTCTCGTTCAGCGGGCCCAGGAAGACGCGCTTGATCATCCACAACAAGTAGCCGGCGGTGAGGATGATGCCCAGGGCGGCCAGGAAGGTGAGCAGCTTCCAGCTCTGGAAGGCGCCCAGGAAGACCATCAGCTCGGCGATGAAGCCGGAGAGGCCGGGCAGGCCCATGCTGGCGAAGAAGGCGAACATCGCGATGCCCGTGTAGATCGGCATCACCGTGCCGATGCCGCCGAAACCGTTGATCTGGCGATGGTGGGCGCGGTCGTACAACACGCCCACCAAGAGGAACATCATGGCCGTGATCGTACCGTGGTTGAACATCTGCAGCGCCGCGCCCGTCATGCCCTGGCCCGTCAGCGCCGCCATGCCCAGCATCACGTAGCCCATGTGGGAGACGGAGCTGTAGGCCACCAGCTTCTTCAGGTCGTCCTGGGCCATGGCGCAGTAGGCGCCGTAGAGGATGTTGACCACGCCCAGCACGCCGATGGCGTAGGCGAAGTACTGCATCGCGCCCGGGAAGATCGGCAGGCTGATCCGCATCAAGCCGTAGGTGCCCATCTTCAGCAGCACGCCGGCCAGGATGACGGAGATGGCCGTGGGCGCCTCCACGTGGGCGTCGGGCAGCCACGTGTGGAAGGGCCAGACCGGCACCTTGATGGCGAAGCCGATGAAGAAGGCCACGAAGATCACGCGGGCGAAGTTCAGCCCGAAGATGGTCAGGTTGGGGTCGGCGAAGTTGCGGGCCTGGGCCATCAGGTCGAGGAGGCTGAAGGTCTGCCCGCCCTGGAAGTAGAGGGCCAGGATGCCCACCAGCATCAGCACGGAGCCGGCCAGCGTGTAAAGGAAGAACTTGATGGCCGCGTACTCGCGCCGCGGTCCGCCCCAGATGCCGATCAGGAAGTACATGGGCAGCAGCATGACTTCCCAGAACACGTAGAACAGGATGAAGTCCAGGCTGACAAAGGTGCCCATCATGCCCGTCTCCAGCAGCAGGAACAGGGCGAAGTAGCCCTTCAGCTGCTTGGTGATCCCCCAGCTGGCGAAAATGCAGAGGAAGGAGAGCAAGGCGGTGAGGAGGACCATGGGCGCGGACAGCCCGTCCAGGCCCACGAAGTATTGGATGTGATACGCCGGGATCCAGTCCAGCCGCACCACGTACTGGAAGCCCGCCAGGTCATCCACACCCGCCATGCCCCGATTGAAGGTCTGCCAGACCCAGAAGGCCAGCAGCAGCGGCACAGCGGCGAAGGCCGCGGCCGTCCATCGGATCAGGTTGTGTTGATCCTTGGGCAGGAAAGTGATGACCGCCGCACCCAGCAGCGGCACGAAAGTCATCAGCGTCAGCACCCACTGTTCCATCATCACTCTCCTCTTGGCGTCGGAACCGGTTTCCGCCGTGTGCTACAAGACCTGCCAGATCAAGATCGCCACCACTCCCACCAGGGCTTTCACCAGGTAGCCCTGGATGTCGCCGCCCTGCAGCAGGCGCAGGCCGCCGCCCGCGGTGCGGGTCAGCCAGCCCGTCCCGTTGACGGCGCCGTCCACCACCACGTTGTCGAAGCGGCCCACGAACAGCGCCTTGCGGATGGTCACCGTGGCGGCGCCGTTCACCAGTCCGTCGATGATCACGCGGTCGAACCAGGCGCAGATCCGCGCCACCAGCAGCGTGAAGGCGATCACTGTGACGGCGTAGAGTTCGTCGAAGTACCACTTGTGGAACAGGAAGCGGTGCAGGCCCGGCAGGGCCGCCGCCACCCGGGCGGGATCCACCTTGTGCTTGAGGTAGACCAGCCAGGCCGCCGTGATCGAAAGGATCACGATGATCACGCTGATCAGCATGGCCTGGATGTGGGCCAGGTGCTCGATGTGCTTCAGGTGCGCCTCGTGGGCGGCCAGGGCGGCGGGATCCTGGCCATGAGCCGTCCCGTGTGCGGCGGTCTCGGCCAATGCCGGTACTGCCTCATGGGCTGCGGCGGGCGTCGCCTCCTCCGCCACCTGCGGCAGCGCGGATTCCGTCTCCGCGCTCTCTGCGTGAGGCACTGCCAGTGTGTCGGCGATTGCAACCAGCCGCAGGCTGTCGGCGCGCGCGGCCTCCAGCACGGCCAGGTCCTGCACGCCCAGCCAGGTGGGCACGGCCTGCGCCGCGGCCAGGGTGGGATGCAGGATGGCCTGCTCGGGCTTGGGAATCAGGCGGAAGAACCAGCCGCTGGCCGCGTTGGTCGGGTTGGGCGTGTAGAAGAAGAAGACCGACAGACTGGAGAGCACCACCAGCGGGCCGGTGATGTTGAGCTTGTTCTCGTGGAACAGCTCCAGCTCGCCGGGCTTGCCCTTGTGTTCGCCGTGGAAGGTCAGGAAGATCAGCCGGAACATGTAGAAGGCTGTCAGCATGGCCGCCGTGAAACCGAAGAAGGCCAGCGGCCAGTGGGCCGGATGCTCCATGGCGAAGGCCAGGCTGCCCGCCAGGATGGCGTCCTTGCTGATGAAGCCGCTGGTCAGCGGCACGCCGGCCAGGGCCAGCGTGGCCACCAGGAAGGTCCAATAGGTGACCGGCAGCTTGCCCTTCAGACCGCCCATGTTGCGCATGTCCTGGGGGTCGCGGTGATGGTCGTGCACGTGGTGATACACGTGGTGCATGGCGTGGATCACCGAGCCCGATCCGAGGAAGAGGCAGGCCTTGAAGAAGGCGTGCGTCATCAAGTGCAGGAAGCCCGCGCTGTAGGCGCCCACTCCCACCGCCAGCACCATGTAGCCCAGCTGGCTGATGGTGGAGTAGGCCAGCACGCGCTTGATGTCGTGCTGGGTCAGGGCGATGGTGGCGCTCATCAGGGCCGTGAAGCCGCCGACGTAGGCGATCACCAGGCTGGCGTCGAAGGTCAGCAGGAAGAAGACGCGCACCAGCAGGTAGACGCCCGCCGCGACCATGGTGGCGGCGTGGATCAGGGCGCTGACCGGCGTGGGGCCCTCCATGG
>DYSB01000250.1 GCA_020726405.1 Acetofilamentum sp.
CAGGTCGGTGGCGAGCACGCGGCCCGTCGGACCCACGCGCTGAGCGATGTCCAGCGACTGGTCGCCCGCGCCGGCGGCCACGTCGAGCACCGCGTCGCCAGGGCCGATCCCGGCCATGTCGATCATGGCGTCCGTCGCGGGGCGCAGCCAGGCGCGGATCTCTGCGGTGTGGGCATTCCAGCCCGGGGCCGAGCGGTCCCATTGTTCGCGGACAGCGGCCTTGAATGCCGGGCCGTCCGGGGGTGTGATAGGGGTATTGGCGAAAGGGACTGAGGTGGTGGTCATGGCGGACTCCTCGGACGGTGGCGGCGGTGCGGGATGGCCAGGCCATTCTGGGCCGTCGACACCGGCGCCACAAGCCGCAGGCTCGCATAATGGGGCCGCAGAAATGCATCACCCGAGGCATCTGCCCACCCGAGGTCGCTCGCCATGTTCGACTGGAATGACCTGAAGTACCTGCTGGCGGTGGCTCGGCACCAGAGCACCACCGCCGCCGCGCGCGCCTTGCAGGTGAACCAGTCCACCGTCCAGCGCCGACTCGCCGAACTGGAGCGCGGCCTAGGACAGGCGCTGGTGGTGCGCCACCCGAGCGGCTACCAGCTCACAGGGTTTGGTGAACAGCTGCTGCCGCTGGCGCAGGACGTGGAGCGCGCCGCGCTGGCGCTGACCCGGCATGTGGAAACCTTCCAGCGCGAAGTGTCGGGCGTGGTGCGCGTGACCTGTCCGGAGCCGCTGATGTTGCGGCTCTCCAGCTCGACGCTGCTGGAGCGCTTCCGCGCCCGCTACCCCGCGCTGCAGGTGGCGTTCGTGATGAGCGACAAGTACCTCGACCTGGCGCAGGGTGATGCGGACATGGCCCTGCGCTCGGGCGACACCGAGGACAACGCCCTGATCGGCCGCAAGGTGGGCGATTCGCTGTGGGCGGCGTACGCCAGTCCGAAGTACATCGCGCGACGCGGCCAGCCAGGCAGCGTGCAAGATCTGGCGCGGCACGACTGGGTCGGCTTTGACGAGAGCATGGCCCAGCACCGCGCATCGATATGGTTGCAGCAGGTCGCTCCAGCGGCCCGCGTGGTGGCGCGCAACGACAGCGTGCTCGGGCTGGTCTATTCGGCGAAGGCCGGCATGGGCCTGGCCGCGCTGCCGACCGCGCTGGGTGACGCCGAGCCCGACCTGGTTCGGGTGCTGGGGCCGATCCCCGAGCTGGCGCGCATCTGGCGCGTGCTCACCACGGCGGAGCTGCGGCACACGCCGCGCGTGGCGGCGCTGTTCGACTATCTGGTCGATGAGGTCGAGGCCTTGCGACCCATCATCACCGGATAACGAATCTGGCGCGAGCGGCTACAGATCTTCAGCGCGCTTCGACGCACAGCTGCTGCACGCTGCAAGCACTCACCGCCGCCACCGCGGATGCGCAGCGCGCGGCCGGGTTCCAGCCGGATGCGGCAGTAGTAGTCCAGCCCATCGCTGGGGACGTGGCTGGGGAAGCGGCGCTGCCACTGCTGTTGGCCGTCCAGTTCCAGGCTGAGCTGGCGCCAGGCTACACCGCCCTCCGGCACGAGCACCAGCAGGGTCACATCCACATCAAACGTGCGCGGGCGGCTCAGCGCGGCGGGAAGGTGGAGCACGGCCACCGGCGCGGCGTTGGCCGTCGCCGCGGCGGATCTGGCGCCCCTGCATGCCAAGATCGGTCAGCTCACGCTGGAGAATGACTTTTTATCCTCCGGCCCCATGAAGTCTCAACCGGCGGCGTATTTGACCCTGGGGTCCTGCAAGAAGATCATCACCCGCTCGGGTGACTTCTCCAGCAGGGCCATGTGCTTGTTGGCCGCATCGCACAGCTTGGCCTTTGTTCAGACTGGCACGCGCTTGCCCATCGCCTACCAGTCGAGTTGGTGAGGTTTTTCCCTTATCGATTGATCTGGACATGGAATTACGCTGCAAAGTTGTGCGGAGTCTGTCGATTTGGGGCGACCTTGTGCGTCGTCTTGGCAAGGCCGCCTCGGCCGTACCGATCAGCAGGAGATTGCCATGCGCTACATGATTCTCGTCAAATCCATCCCCGACTTCGAGACGCAGCCCGCTACCGGCTTCCAGCCCGACCCCGCCGTGTTCGCCGCCATGGCCGCCTACCACGAGGAACTGGCCAGCGCCGGCGTGCTGCTCGACGCCAACGGCCTCAAGCCCAGCCGCGCGGGCTGGCGCGTGCGTTACGCCGGCGCGCACCGCACCGTCATCGACGGGCCGTTCACCGAGAGCAAGGAGCTGATCGCCGGCTACACCCTGATCCAGGTGGCCTCGCGCGCCGAGGCACTGGAATGGGCGCGGCGCTTTCCCAACCCGGTCGGCGCCGGCCAGCCGGCCGAGATCGAGGTGCGCGAGCTGTTCGAGCTCGACGACTTCGCGCCCTCCGCCGAGCTCGAGCGCTTTCGCGCGCTGGACGCGGCGAAATGATTCCGGCGCGCGTGTCGATTTCACCCGACCCGGCGCGTCGTCTCCACAGGGCGCCGCGCGGCGTCCGCAACCCACCCGAGGAGAGATGCACATGAACAAGGTCCAGGCCATTCCCGACGGCATGCACAGCCTCACCCCGCATCTGGTCTGCCGCGACGCGGCGGCGGCGATCGACTTCTACAACCGCGCCTTCGGCGCCATCGAGCAATTCCGCCTGCCCGCGCCCGATGGCAAGATCATGCATGCCTGCGTGCTCATCGGCGACTCGCAACTGTTCCTGTTCGACGAGATGCCTGCCATGGGTGCGCTAGGCCCGCAGGCGCTGAAGGGCTCGCCGGTGACGATCCACCTGCAGGTCGAGGACGCCGACGCCGTGTTCGCCCGCGCTGTGCAGGCCGGCGCCAGCGTCGCCATGCCGCTGGCCGACATGTTCTGGGGCGACCGCTACGGCCAGATGATCGATCCTTTCGGCCACCGCTGGAGCATCGCCACCCACATGCGCGAGGTCAGCCGCGAGGAGATGGTCGCGGCCCTGCAGGCCCAGGCCGACTGCTGAGCGCGCCGCACCACACCCACCCACACCCAGGAGATCCCCATGGACAACAACCCCGTCGGCTGGTTCGAGATTTATGTGCAGGACATGGCGCGCGCGCGCCGCTTCTACGAGGCCATGCTGCAGCGCAAGCTGGAGCGGCTGGCCATGCCCGAGTCCTTGCAGGGCGAGGGCCTGGAGATGTGGACCTTCCCCATGCAGATGGACCGCATGGGCGCCGCCGGCGCACTGGTGAAAATGCCCGGCGCGCCATCGGGAGGCATGGGCACGCTGGTGTACTTCAGTTGCGACGACTGCGCCGTCGAAGCCGCGCGCATCGTACCCGCCGCCGGCCGCATCGAACGGCCCAAGATGGCCATAGGCGAATACGGCCACATCGTCATCGCCGTCGACACCGAAGGCAACACCTTCGGCCTGCATTCCATGCAATGAGCGTCACCAGGGAGCGAACTATGCGCTATGTGCTGTTGATCCACGAACCGCGCGAGCAGCGCGAAACCCGCAGCGAGGCCGAAGGCCGCGAGCTATACGCCGAGATGGTGGCCTTCGGCGAGAGCCTGGGCAGCCAGCTCGTCGCCAGCCACTCGCTGCGGCCCGACCGCCACGGCGTGCGCGTGCAAATACACCACGAGAAGCCGGTGCTGCGCGACGGCCCGTTCACCGAATCCAAGGAAATGCTTGGCGGCTTTTACCTGGTGGACTGCGTCAGCCGCGACGAAGCGCTGGCGCTGGCGCAGCGCTGCCCCGCGGCGCGCTTCGCCAGCGTGGAAGTGCGCGAGTGCGCGCCCTGTTACGAGGGCTGAG
>DYSB01000038.1 GCA_020726405.1 Acetofilamentum sp.
CGATCAATTCCTCACTGGTTGCAACGTGATGCATTCAACCAGGAAGAGCAAAATATGTACCTTCATATCTGGCGCACTACACTAGGTGAGTTGGAGAGGATGGAAAGGCATGCCCCGGCCGTGAGCCAGGGCAGAGTTTCAGCGGTGCTGTAGGTGGATTGGGATCAGCGGTCCAGTTCCGCGGCCAGGGCCGCCAAGCGGTGCTCCATGTCCGGGAAGCGGCTTTCGTCGGTGAAGCTGACGCAGGCCCGCAGGCCCTCCGTCCGGCAGCTGCCCGTGATGCCCAGGGTGATCAGGCTGACCCCGTGGCGCAGCAGCTCCAGTTGCAGTTCGGGTCCCGTCAGACCCGGGTGCGAAACCGTGAAGTAGAAGCCATCCGCGATGGGCTGGCCCAGGTCGTTGTCGTAGACCAGTTGGAAGCCATGGCGCAGGAAGCAGGCCTTGAGCCAGGCGGCGCGCGCGCAGTATTCGCGAATGTTTTCCAGGAAGCTGCGATCCCCGTCGTTGGCCATCTTCAGCAGGGCGGCCAGGGCGTACTGCCCGCTGTGGCTAACCCCGGCCGTGCTGCAGTAGATGCCCCCGTGGATGAAGGCGTGCAGGAAGCGTTCCGTCCCGAAAAAGGGCAACAGATTGGGGAAGCTGCGTGTGGCCAGCTCCGGGCTGAGCACCATCAGGCCCACCCGGGCGCCGGCGAAACTGAAGAGCTTGGAGCCGGAGAGCAGGAGAACCCAGGTCTTGCCGCGCCGGGCCACGCTGGGCTGGTAGGGCGGTACGCCGGGCTGGAACACGTCCGTGCGCAGGTCCATCCCGAAGTAGGCCTGATCCTCGATCAACAGCACGTCGTGGCGGTTGCCGCACTCGGCCAGACCGTCCAGTTCGTCCTGGGTCAGGCTGATCCAGGACGGGTTGTTGGGGCTGGACCAAATCACGGCCCCCACGTCGCCCCGGGCCAGACGCTCGTCCACGGCCTGGACCAGCCCAGCGCCGCGGTGGTCGTAGAAGTCGATGGACGCGCTCTTCAACCCGAAGAAACGGGCCTGCATCTTGTTGACGGGAAAACCAGGGTTGAGGAAAAGCACCGTGTCACGGCCCGGGTGCATGCGCACGCCCAGATACTGGCTGACGAAGCCGCCCTGCATGGCCCCGCAGGTGGGCATGCAGACCTCCAGGGGCACGTCCAGGCCCATGAAGTTCTTCACGAAGCGCTGGCACTCGGCCTTCAGCTCGGGAATCCCGTCGAAGGGTGGGTAGATGCGCTGGGCGTCCAACTCGCGGATGGCCCGGACCTCCGCCTCCACAGCCACCTGGGGTACGGGCAGATTCGGCACCCCGAACTCCATCCGGATGAAGGGCTCGCCGGCGAGGGGTTCCAGCAACTCCACCAGCCGCTTGAGTTCGCGAATGGCCAGTCGATCCGGCTGGTAGCCCAGGCTGGCGATCTGCTCCAGCACGGTTTCACGCGTCAGGGGAAGGGCCACGGGCGACTCCTGGGTTTGCCTATGAAGAGGATAACACGCGCCCTGCCGAGCCGCAAGGCAGGGTTAGCGGATCCCGGCCGCCGGCGGACGCGTGGCGGCGTACATGGCCTCGATGCGCTGGAAGACCACGCGGGTCAGTGCTTCGGCCCGCGAGGAGCGGCCACGGCCCTCAGGCCCGCCGGGGTCCCCGGCCAGAGGCAGCTCGGCGCGCGGAATGGGGGCGCCGAACTCGAGCCGGATCACCGGTCGGAAACCGGGCACGCCGGGCGAGTTGCGGCTGCCCAGGATCAGCACGGGCAGCACGTCCACGTCCGCTGCGGAGATGATCAGCCCCAGCCCGGCCCGGGGCTGGCCCAGCCGGCCGTCGCGGCTGCGCGTGCCTTCGGGAAAAACCAACAGGTCGTGACCCTGCCCCAACCGGGCACGAATCTCCCGCAGGGCCCGCAGGTCCACGCCGCTGCGGTCCAGCGGCAGCGCATTGAAGTGGCGCATCAAGCGGGCCAGCCAGGGATTCTCGAAGAGCTGCTTCTTGGCCACGAAACTGATCTCGCGGGGAAAGAAGCAGCCGATCAGCGGCGGGTCCAGGTTGGATTGGTGATTGGAGGCCAGGATCAGGCTGCCCTGGCGCGGGATCCGCTCCAGGCCGCTCACCTCCAGGCGGTAGCCTAGCTGGAAGACCTGGCGCAGTACCCAGGCCACGAAGCGATACGACGCGCGCACTAGCTCCTCCCCAACTCCCGCCGCACGCGTTCCAGGATCCGCCCGGTCTGCTCTTCCAGGCTGAGGAGCGTGGTGTCCAGTCGTTCGGCGTCCGGGGCCTGGCGCAGCGGACCTGTGCTGCGGGCGGCGTCGCTGGCGTCCCGGCGCTCCAGCTCGGACATCAGCTCCTCCAGTGACACCGCCAGCCCGCGCCCGGCCAATTCGAGTTGGCGCCGGCGAGCCCGTTCCGCTAGGTCGGCCACCAGGAAGAACTTGAAGCGCGCGGCGGGAAAGACCACCGTGCCGATGTCGCGCCCGTCCAGCACCGTGCTCTCGCGGCTGCCCAGCCGGCGCTGCAGGTCCACCATCCAGGCCCGCACCGCGGGCATGGCGCAGACCGGACCCATGCTCACGCTGACCCGGTTGTCGCGGATCGCCTCGCCCACGTCCTGACCGGCCAGCCAGACTGTGTCGGCACGCCAATCCAATTCCAGCTGCGCCAGACAGGCCAACACACCGGCCTCGTCCTGGGGCGATCCGCCGCGCCGCAGCACGTCCAGGGTCAGGGCCCGGTACATGGCTCCCGTGTCCAGGTATTGGATTCCCAACTCGCCGGCCACCAAGCGGGCCGTGGTGCTCTTGCCCGAAGCCGCCGGTCCATCGATGGCAATCTGGTAGCGCTCAGGCACGGCGCGGACCTGGGCCGGGTTTGCGCGTCCGGGTGGGGGCGGGTTTGGCCGCCGGCCGGGCGGCGTCTCCGGCACTGGTTTCGGCGGCCAACCGCACGGCCTTGCGCAGCCGGTCCACTTCCTTGCCCAGCAACACGCGCCACTGGCCGGGTTCAAGATCCTCGATACTGAGGCCGGCCAGACTGCGCCGGTGCAGGCGTTCCACATGGGCGCCGACGCTGTCCAGCATGCGCCGGATCTGCCGGTTGCGGCCCTCGGTCAGCACCATCCGGTAGCGCGGGCGGCTGCCTGTCCGGCCGATACGCTCGATTTCGCAGGGCTTGGTGCGGCTGCCGTCCAGCCGGATGCCGGCGGCCAGCTTGACGATCTCATCGGCGGTCAGTTCGCGGTCGGTGAGCACGATGTATTCCTTGGGCACGTGGCTGGACGGATGGAGCAGGCTGTTCATCAGCTCGCCGTCGTTGGTCAACAGCAAGGCGCCGGTGGAGTCGGCGTCCAACCGGCCCACGGGCACCACGCGCAGGTCCAGTTCCACCAGATCCATCACCGTGCGGCGGCCGTGGGTGTCCGTGACGGTGCAGAGCACGCCCTTGGGCTTGTTGAGCAGCAGCACCACGCGCCGGCTAGGCGGATGGACGGCGCGGCCATTCACCTGCACCAGATCCGTCTCGGGATCCACCTGCACGCCCAGCTCCTGCACCGGCTCGCCGTTCAGCTTGACCTGGCCGGAGCGGATCAGTTCGTCGGCCTTGCGCCGGCTGCAGAGGCCGCCTTCGGCCAGGAATCGATTCAATCGCATGGGGGATCCTCGGGTCTGGGCCGCGGCGGAGCGGGCTCCGCGGGTGGAACATCCTGGGCCACGGCGGGATCTGCGGCAGATGCCCCTGGCGGAGTCAGGGGCTGCAGCCACAAAGGCGGCAGCTCGTCGGCTGTGCGGTCACGCTCCTTGAGCCAGGCCTGGATTTCCTTCAAGCGGGGCAGTTCCTGCAGGCTGGCCAAGCCGAAGGCCTCCAGAAAGCCCCGGGTCGTGCGGTACAACAGCGGGCGGCCAACGCCCTCGCTGCGCCCACCGATCAGCACCAGATTGCGCTCCAGCAAGGTGCGGATCACCGCATCGGCCTTGACGCCGCGCACGGCCTCGATCTCGCCCTTGGTGACCGGCTGGCGGAAGGCCACCACGGCCAGAGTCTCCAGCGCGGCCCGACTGAGCCGCGGCCGGACGGTCTCCTTGAGCAGGCGGCGCAGCAGAGGCGCGTAGCGGCGGCCGGCCACCAGCTGCCAGCCGCCGGCCAGGCGACGCAGTTCGAAGGAGCGCCCCTGGCGCCGGTAGTCCTCGTTCAGCGCTTCCACCAGCTCCAGCACCCGATCCTCCGGGAGTTCCAGCAGCGCGGCCAGGCGCGGCGTATCCAGCGCCTCCTCCGCGGCGAAGATCAGCACCTCCAGCAGGTCACGGCCATCCTCGAGCACGGCCTCGGCCGTCTCTGGTCCGGCGGATTCCGGCGGTCCGAAGTCCGCCAACTCCTCCCCGTCCGGAAACAGGTCGGGATGCTCCGCTTCCAGCGGCGGCGTGAGCGGATCCGGGCCGCTCATTCGGCCAGATCCCGCAGCTGGCCCAGCCAATCCGTCGCACGCTGGGGGTCGAAGAGCCAGATCTCGCCGCCGCCGCCGGTCTGGCGCGCAGACAGCTCCTGTCGGCGCATCATGTCCAGCACGGCCAACAGGCTGATCACGTTCAGGGGTCGATCCATCGGCGCCTCGTGCAGTTTCGAGAGCGGCAGCAGACTGTGGCGCCCCAACTGGTCGCGGATCCGGCGCACCTGATCCTCCACGGTGAAGGGAAACAGCTCCACCTCGTGGTGCCGCGGCCGCTGGGGCCGGGCCACCAGTTCGGCGTAACAGCGCGCCAAATCGAACAGACTGACGCTGCGCAGGCTGTCGTCCCGCGTGCCGGGTTCCACGTCGCCCCAATGGACGAAACGCCGGGGCCACAACTCGCGGCCCTCCTCTTCCAGCTCCGCCAGCGACTGGCTGAGTTCGCGCAGCCGCTGGTAGTCCAAGAGGCGCAGGGCCAAGTCCCGGCGCGGATCCTCCACCTCGCCCGCCGGGCTGGCCTCCTGGGGCAACAGCAGGCGTGCCTTGATGCTCAGCAGCGTGGCCGACATCAGGATGTAATCGCCGGCGGTGTCCAGATCCACCTCGCCGATCTCGTTCATCCACTCCTGATACTGGCGCGTGATCGAGACAATGGGGATGTCCCAGATGTCCAGCTCGTTTTCGCTGACGAGAAAGAGCAGGAGATCAAGGGGACCCTCAAAATCCTGCAGACGAACGCGCATATCCGGCTGATGGGTGGCGGCCAGTGCCATGGCGCCAACCTAACAATACCCGCCCGCTGTTCGTGGCTCATATCAACCATTCAGGCGCAAGTGAAGGACTCAGGTAGTTCCAGGGGTTCATATATCGGTTTAGGTAAGGCTTGTCGATTCTGTTTTCTGCCTGGTATAATCTGGCACGGCGCTGGCAATCCAACTGGCCGGAGGTGACCCATGCTTTACATGCTGAAAGTCCCCGTGCGCAGCGACGATCCGCGCCGGCAGCTGGAACTGGATGGACCGGAGCTTGAGGAAGTGCTGGGACCGCGGCATCTGGCTGTGGCCACGGCGCAGACCCTGCTGGTGGTCTGCGTGGCCTGGAGCCTTGTGCTCAGCTGTCTGTAGCTGCGACCGTGGCCGGAACTTCATAGCCCGCCTCAGCGAGCACGGCCGCCAACCGCGCACGTACCTTGTCGGGCGTATTCGAGTCTCGCAGCCGGACTCGCAGCCGCCCCTGACCCACGTCCAACAGCAGGATGTCCACCAGCCCGGTGGCCAGCACGGCCTTCTCCACCCGGCCCGCGCAGTGTTCGCAGGTCATGCCGCGCACGGTCAGATCCAGTTCCGTTCCCGCCGCCGCCGCGCCGGTGCTTCCCAGTCTCCGCCGCAGGCGGGCCAGATAGTGCCGGGCGAGCAGCAGACCCAACAGCCCGGCTCCGGCCCACTGGTACCAGGCCGTCGGATCCCCGTGCTGGTGGACGTGGGACAGCCCCGCAGCTAGATCCGGTTGGACGATCCCCAGCAACCAACCCGCCCCCAGGGCAAAGCCGGCGATGGTAGCCAGGTAGATCAGCAGGACGCGCCAACCCAGGCTGCCCTTGAGCATGACCATGGTGACCATGTTGGTGGCCGGCCCGGCCAGCAGGAAGATCAGTGCCGCCCCGGGATGCAGACCTTTGAGCACCAGGGCCGCGGCGATGGGCGTGGAGGCCGTGGCGCAGACGTAGAGGGGCAGGCCCACGGCCAACATGACCAACATGGAGACCCAGGGACTGAGTCCTTGCATCGAGCCCAGCCAGCCGTCAGGCAGCAGCACCAGGATCAGGGTGGCCAGCACCAGGCCCACCAACAGGTTGTCGGCCAGGCTGCCCACCAGTTCCTGCACGTGCTGGAGGAACTCCCGCCACCAAACCAGGCGCCGGCCGGGCGCCGCCGGAGCCGCCGCCGGCAGGGGCGCCAGCTCCAGCCGGCTCCAGTCCAGGAGCAGTCCGGCGACCAGGGCCGTCACAAGCGAGGTGAGCAGTCGGTAGACGGCGAAAAAGGGGCCCAACAGGCCCTGGGTGAGCAGGAAGGAGTCGGCGCCGATCTGCGGGGCGGCGATGAGGAAGCTGACCGTGGAGCCGCTGCTGGCCCCTTTGCGGCGCAGGGAGGCCGCCACCGGAACCACCGAGCAGGAGCAGAGTGGGAGCGGAATGGCAAAGGACGTGGCGCGCAGCACCGAGCGCCAGCCCGGCCGGCCCAACTGGCGCAGGACCATCTCCTCGGTCACCAGCAGGTGCAGCAGACCGGCCACGGCCAGGCCGAAAATCATCAGCGGACCGATTTCGAGGATCAGGCCGCCCAGGGAGTCCAGGAAGGAGTTCAACATACGGCCAAGGTCAGGATCCGCTCAGACTTTGGCAATCCAAACTTAGAATCACTTGCCCGGTTTCTTGATCCATTCCAGGTCCACGCTGCCCATGCCCACGGACATCTGGAAGGAGAGGTTGCCCGGTCCCTCGCGCCAGTTCTTGCTGTACCAAGTGTTGTTGCTGGTGCGCTGCAGACGGTCGAACTCGTGGCTGGAGAGGAAGTTGTCGTCGTGGCGGATCTTCACGCCCATGTTCTCGGGAATGCGCAGATCCAGACTGCCCATGCCCACGTCCAGGCTGACATTCACGTACTGGCGGAAGGCCCCGCCGAACTCCAGCATGGCCGAACCCAGCCCGCCGGCGAATATCATGCTGCCCATCTTCAGGTTGGACAAGCCCCGGACCTCCATCGAGCCCAGACCCGTCACCAGCTCCACCACCCGGGCCTGGCCCGCGCAGGGGGAGGAGAAGTTCAACTCCACGTCACTCAGGCCTGTGGCGAACTTCAACTCCTCGATGTTCAGCCCGCCGAAATCCGCGCTGCCGGATCCCAGTCCGAATTCTACATGAATGACACAAGGCAGGTCGCGCGACAGGCTGATGGACCAGTTGTTCTTCACCGCCTGGTTCTTCTGCTTACCCAGGATGGAAAAGCCGTTGCCGTCCTCGTTGTTGGAGCGGACGCTCAAGTTGCCGTCCCCGCCCGAGCGCGAGTAGTTGATCTTGGGCGCGTCGGGCGCCATGTAGAGGATGTTCATGCGCACCAGGGGCGGGCCCTTGTGGCTGGTCAGGTTGAGCTCCGCCGCCCCCACCTGCAGATCCAGCACCAATCGTTTGGCCCCGTCGGCAGCGATGTCCTTGACCAGTCGTTTCTGTTCGGCATGGGCCGGGCTCAGGGCCAGGCAGGCCGCCAGCACCAGTCCGGAAATCCAGCTGTGTCCCATTGCCGGCCTCCTTTTACCTAGAAGCGTCGCTGAATGCGGAGAAGCAGGCGCCAGTCCGCTTCACCCGAGTCGGTGGCGCGGAACATGGCCAAGCGGAAGTCGTCGTCCTCGTCCGAGACGCCGATGCCCACATCGGAGCGGTACTCGTCGCTGTCGAGCTTCTCCAGTCCCGGGGCGATCTGTCCCACGTCGGCCATCAGCAGCAGGTCCAGCGAGGAAAGGGGCCAGAAGTCCAGGGCTTCGCCGGAAAAGCGATTCTCCAGACTGAAGAGCACCATGGCCTGGTCGCCACCCTTCAAGTTCAGGCTGACTCGGTCCTGGTGGTCGTCCGCGCCCAGCCCATCGATGGACTTGCTGCGGAAGCCGGGCAGGGCATCTGGGCCGCCCAGCCGGAACTGGTACTGCTCGGGGGCGTGCCCGCTCAGCGAGCCCACCAGCAGGCGGCCGCTCAGGTGCTCGAACTTATGCCGGCTGAGGGGCAGGGCGAAACGCAGGTTGCCCAGCGTGCGCTCGTAGCTCCAATCGTAGTCGTTGCCGTCCAGGCCCTTTTCGTAGGTCACGGTCAGGCCCGCGCCCTTTTGCCAGGCCTCGTTCTCAAGTTGCTCGGCTTCGCGCCAGAGGCAGATATCCAGCCCGCCACGCAGACCCTGGTTGTCGCTGCCCGTGTAGCCCAGGCCCGCTGAATACAGGTTGGGCCGGTAGACCCGGTCGGCCGGGGACCAGGACCACTGGGTGCCCACATCCATGGGCTCGTAGCTTTCGCGGAAGAAGCTGGCGTTGGCGTGGAGCAAACCGTCGAAGAGGAAGGTGCCCAGTTCCCCCGTGTAGCCGCGGTTGTCGTAATAATCCCGGTAATCCAGCTGCAGAAGCCAGCCCGCCAGGGAATTTTCCTTGCTGCTCAGCATCCAGCCGTCCTGGGTGTCCGTCAGGCGATGGGCTTCCACGGCCAGGTAGAGGTTGGGCGAGTCCAGCAGCTTGCGCCGCAGTTTCACGCGCCATTCGGGTCGCTTGGAGCCAAAGGTCCAGGCAGCGTAGCCCGTCAGATCGGCAAACTTGTTGGGCAGCAGCGGGCTGCGCCCCGAGGCCAGTTGCAGGCCCATTTGCAGGCCAGCCACGCGGTTGAAGGACAGGAAGAGATCGATATCGTCCTCGGACTCCCAGACATGCCGGGGCCGGGTGTCCTCGGTGCTGGAGTCTTCATCCCAGTCCCCGTCCTCGTCATCCAGCCCGCCCTCCAGTGGCTGGCCTTCCATCTCAAAGGGGCTCGATGATTCCGCCTGGGCGGCCTTCAGGAAGTCTCGCTGGGAGATCCGACCGCTCACCTGCTCGGGGTTGTCCAGGCTCAGCTGGCCCTGCACCACCGCCAGATTGCCGAGGATCTGCGCACCCGGTTCCAGCCGGCAATCCCCCAGCATGACCACCACGTTGCCGTCCACCACGCCCTGCACCGTCAGGTTGCCGCGGTAGATGGACAGGTCGCCCGCCAGGGTGTCGCCCACCTGCACCTGCACGTCCTTCAGAAAATGACTTTGGGCGGCCTGGCAGACTGGCACCAGTGACAGCAGGGTGCCCAACCAGACGCTGCCTTTCCAATCGCTCATGACCCCTCCTATCGTCCCACGACCTCCGGGCCACCGCCCTGGGCCAGGATGCCCTGGGCCAGCTGACGCAGCGCGGGAGACGGATCTTCCACCAACATTTTGATGTAGGACTGCCGAACCATGGTGTTTTGCTGATCATCCTTGAGCGCCAGGGCCGCCTCGCGACGCACGTCGGCGACGGGATCCTGGGTCATGGCGTAGACCAGGACCTGGCAGACATCCTCACCCTGGCAGTGGGTCTCCAGCAATTGGATGGCGGTCTGGCGACGCTTGGGATCCCGATCGTTGCGCACGATGTAGCTTAAGGTGCTTTGCACTTCCAGGTCCGTGGTGCGGCCGTTGATCTCGTACGAGTTGGTCTCCTTCAGGCGGATCCGCACGCTCTGGTTCCGGTCCACATCCAGACCCTGGATGTCCAACTGGCGCTGGAGGGGTGAGCCACCGTTGGTCTCCGGCGCGCCGTCCACAGTGCGCAGTTCATCGTTGCGCCCGTCGATCAGGGCCGAACTGAGCGGTTCGCCCAGCGTCTCCGGCGCCTGGAGCGGGCCGCGCCCCAACAACACACCGATGAACAGGGCGGCCGCCGCCGCGGGCAGCCAGGCCAGCCGGCCCAGGCACACCAACAAGCCGGTCGTCGGGGCCGCCGACACAACCGGGGTATGGGCCGGCAAGGCCGCCAGTACGCGGGCCCGGGCTTGATCGAGTTCGGCTTCCGTGAGTTCGGGCAGCGGCATGAGGACCAGGTCGGCATCCAGTGAGCGCAGGTCTTCCAGCTCGCAGGCGGCGTCCGGATGTTCCGCCAGCCAGGCATCAAAGGCCAGACGCCGCGGCCCTTCCAGCCTGCCGTCGAGGTGGTCGATCCAGTCCTGTTCCGCCGGAGGCATGTTGCGGTTCATTCCAGCTGGTCCTTGAGCTTGGCTCTAATCTGGCGGATGGCACGGAACGCGAGAATTTTCACCGTTCCATCCGGCATATCGAAGACTTCGGAAATCTCCTTCACCTGCAACCCGTGCTGGTAGCGAAGGCAGAAGATCAGTCGCTGCTTTGGGTTCAAGGTTTCAACGGCGTGCCAGATTTTTCGCAATACCTCGGCCTTGCCCATGGGCCAGGCCGATTCCTCGCGCACGCCCTGGAGATGGATGGTGCGCTCCAGCCAGTCCTCGTCATCGTCCATGCTTTCAAGGGGAGTGGCGTGCAGGTTTTCCCGGCGACCGCGCTGGTCGTGCCAGGTCAGGCAGCGGTTGACTGTGATGCGATACAACCAGGTGTAGAAACTGGATTCCAGGCGGAAGCGGGCGAGGCCCAGCCACACGCGCAGGAACACATCCTGGACCACGTCCTGGGCGTCATCCGCGTTGCGCACGAAAGACCGGATCAGTCCCATGACCCGCCGCTGGTACAGGCGCATCAAGCCCTCGAAAGCCTGCTGGTCTCCCGCTTGGGCCTTTCGGATCAGTTCCTGTTCATCCACGCCGGCTGGTTCTCCTTCCGTTGGCCCAAGATGAGGAAATCAGGGGCCGGGGCCAACTGGGGCCAGGCCGGCGCAGGCGGCTGCGATCCAGCTCCATTTTTCCCCCACCGACAGACCTCCTCCCGAACACATCAAGGTCGGCGGATGGTCAGCATGTGCAGTTCTTCCCGCCCGCCGCCGGACAGACGAACCAGGTAGAGTCCGGTTTCCAGCACCCGGCCGGCCTCATCGCGGCCATCCCAGACCAACCGGAGCGCCCGAACCGTGAAGCTGGCCCGCAGCCGGCCTTCCAGCGTCCAGATCTCGCAACGCCAGGAAGCCGGAATCTGCGGGCCGGCCTCGGCCACCCAGCAGCCGTCCGGCCCATCCCCCGGGCAGAGCCGGGAGCCTGAAACCCACCATCCCGCCGGCGCCTGGGTTGGAGCCGGCAATTCCGCCGGAGCGCAGCCGGGCATCAACCCCGGGGCGGCCAGCCAATTGCTCGGGTCGTCGCCGGCGCGGGCGGGATCCAGCCGTCGCCAGGGCCAGGCGTCCTCGCCGGGTGGTGGCCAGGCCGCGGCATCCAGCGGTTGCCCCGCCGGCCCCGTCAGCTCCACGCCTCCCTCCAGCCCCAGGCTGAGAGAGCGGCCGTCTGCCAGCAAGTCCGGACAGTCGGGCGGCAGCGCCCCTAGCAGGAGACGTCCGCCGGCGGGCAGATCGCCGCTCAGCGCCAGCGCGAAGGAGCGTCCCGTCAGGCGCAGTCCGTCCAGCCGGCAGGGACACTGGCGGGAGCGCAACTGCAGCCAGTCCGCGCCGCTGGGCTGCAGGGCTTCGATGAACAGCTCGCCGGGGGTGGGCGTGCGCCAGCCCAGTGTGTCCAACAGCTGCTGGACCTCGTCCGTTCCGGGTCGGGCCTCCAGTTGCAGAGGATTCTGCCCGGGGAGGGGCAGATCCGGCCAGGGGATCCATTGCCGGGCGCCCGGCTCCAGCTCCAGCGGCAAGTCCAGACTATCCAGACAGGGCGCCAGCCCGGCCCGGATCCCCACCCGGCCGTGGAAGCCCAGCCGGCCACTGGCCTCCAGTTCCAGGCCCGTGGCGTCCAGGGTGCGGATTCGCAGTTCGTCGTCGCGCTGGCGCACGCTGTTGAGCCGGCCCGGAGTGCCGCCTTCCGCGCGGGACTCATGCCAGCAGTCCGCGCAGCTTCGGCCGGGCTCGCGCCGTTCCAGGCTGCGGCCTTCGGGTAGTTCGGGCCGGGTCCAGACCCGGTCCACGAGCTGACCCGCCGCGTCCAGCAGCTGGATCTCCTCCGGGCTGGAATTGGAGAGGCCGCCCGAGCCCAGCGCGCCGTCCGGCACACTCAGCAGCAGAGTGCCCGGTGGCAGGCCGGCCAGATAAGCGCCCTGGTGGCCGGAGTCGAGGATCAGCGCCAGCCCGCCCGGGGCAAGCAACAGGGAGCCGCCTGCCCAGGGCAGCAGCTCGTCGCTGGCCGTGCCGTCCCCGACGCGCCAGCCCGTCAGGTCCACGGCCAGGCTGTCGTCTTGCCACAACTCGATGAACTCATCCTCATACTCCGAACCGGCCGGATTGGCCAGGACCTCGTTCAAGCACAGGGCCCAGGCCGGCGGCCCAGCCAGCAGCAGCAGGCAGCACATCTGTCGCATGGAATCCTCCCACATTGGGGGATGCCAACGGCCGAATGACCGGTCGGGATGCAGGGTTGGGCGGGATTCGGGCGGAGTTGGCGGCGCCTGTCCGGAGCGCGGAACAGGCGGATCAGCCGCGGCTTCCTAGGTGAGAAGGGTGTCCAGCGGCAGCCGCTCAGCGGCTAGTTGGGTGGCGTCCAGATCCAGCATGCGCAGGCCCCCGGGATAGTCGGTGGTGGCGTGGTGGCGCACCGTGGCCAGCAGGCTGAGCACGCGTCCCAGCCGCCGCACCTGCTGCAGAATGATCGTCAGCTTGGCCGAGACCTGAGGATCCTGGTCCCCCAGGTGGAGGGCCAGCAGTTCGGCCTGGCCCGAAATAATCGTCAAGGGATTGTTGATCTCGTGGTTCATGGCGGCCACCAGATCCGCCACGGCCTTGATGCGCTCGCTCTCCACCAGCCGGGCCTGCATCTCGCGCAGCCGCGCGTTGCGCTCGCTCAGCTCCTGGTTGCTGGCCTGCTGCCGGGCCACCAAGTCCAGGTTGTGCAGCAAGAGGGCGATCTGGTTGCCCAATATCTGCAGCAGGTCCGCCTCCACGACCAGGAAGGCGTCCGGCCGCGAGTGGCCGAAATTCAGCACGCCCACCAGCCGTTCGCCCACCACCAGCGGCAGGCCGATGAAGGAGCGCAGGTCGTGCTGTTCGTGGCCGGTGCGTCGGCGCAGGTTGGGAATCACCACAGGCTTGCGCTGTTTGGCGATCCAGGCGGACAGGCCGAAGCCCATGTCGAAGCGCACCACGTCGATCAGGTCGATGGCGTTCTCGCCAACCCGGTCCCGGCACACCAGCCGTCCGCCCGGCGCGTCCACTTGGTAGAGCGTGGCGCTCTCATAGGGAACCACCCGGCGCAGCAACTGGAACAACGGGGCCAGCGAATCGGTGCCCGAGAGCGAGTCCTGCAATAGCGAGGACATCTCGAGGAGCACCTCGAGACCTTCCCCGGCCGGTCCGGGTCCGCGCCGCTCGACGGCATCAGGCATTGCTGATCCGCCGGGCTTGTTCGCGCAGCTCCAGGTGCAGACGCACCTCGTCCACCCCCAGGTTCAATCCTTCGGCAATTTCTACGATGGATTTTTTTTGGTCCGCCAGTTCATAGACCCGCTCCTCCTGCGAGACTCGGCTCGACGCGTGGCCGCCCGATTCACCGCTGGCCGGGAAGGCGAAGGGCTCCTCCTCCGGCAGTTCACCTTTGTCCTTGTGCAGTACCTGATCCAGTTCTTCGCGGACCCGCCGGGCCACCTCGCTGTAGTCGCACTCGTCCTGGAGGGCGAACTTGCCCCCGGCGCGGCGGGGCGAAATCTCGCTCAGGATCCGCAGGCGATCCAGCTCCTGCTGCCGGCGCTGGCGGCGCCACTCCAGCCCCAGAAAAGCCAACAGGCCGGCGCAGAGCCCCAGCGAACCGGCCACTGCCAGCGAGAAGGCCGAACTGCCGCCCGCGCCCGGAGCGGGCCCAGCCTTGGCGTAGAGATCCTTCGTGCCGAGACCGGCTCCGTGGCGGATCACGCCGATGAAGTAGGCCAAGTCTTCTTCCGAGATATCACCGCCGGGCACCACGCCCTTGGCGTTCGGCGGATGCAGCCGGGCCTGGACGGATTCCAGCAGGGATTTCCACTCCGGTTTGCCAGCCAGTGGCTCCAGCAGGCGCTCGGCCCGGTACTGGTCGCCCTTGCTCAGATAGGCCTGGGCCAGCAGGAAGCGCGTCCAGGCGTGGGACGGCGCCTGGGTGGACACCTGTTCCAGATAGGGCATGGCGCCTGCGCTGTCTCCCAACTGCAGCAGCAACTCGCCCACCAGGACGCGGCGCCGCTCGTCGGCCTTCAGACCCTCCAGCCGGTTCTCTCCCGTTCCGCCCGCCAGCGCCGTCGACTTGTCGACTACCGGTTTGGGCGGGGCGTTTGGCTTGCCCTGGGTGGTGGCGATGGGCGGTGCGGCCGGTTTCATCGCGGGCTTGGCAGCAGGCTTGGCAGCAGGCTTGGCGGCGGGCTTGGTCATCGCTTTGCCCGTGGCCGGCGGAATGGCCGATTGGGCCACGACGGCCTTGGGCTTGGCGCCGACGCCAACCGGGTAGAAGTCGAGGGCCACCTTGTAGGGTTGCTCATCCACGGACATGTGCTTCACGCGGGCCATGTTCTGCACCTGGATGCGCCAGGTCAGCGAGGTGGAGGTCTTGCGCAACTGGCGCGCACTCAGCACCCCGCCCTCGTCGATGGCGATCTCTTCGGCCATGCGCCGGGTCAGGTCGCCCTGCAGGATCACGTCCACGTAGCCCTCGGACAGCCGCTCGGAGACGCGGTATTCGGCTGGCGCAGAGAGGTCGAAGACCACGCGCACGAACGCGTCGTGGCGAAACCAACGGATACCCTCCAGCCAGGCCGCGTGGGCGGGCAGCAGCAGCAGGGCCACCAGCGGAATCAGGAGCTTGATCATGCGCGCTCTTCCTCTTCTTCAGCGGCCGCCCCGGCCTCTTCCTCCTGCGGTCCGGTGCTCAGGTCCAGCATGTCCGTGTCGCCCAGATAGCGCACGCGGCGGACCTCGCTGACCTGTTCCAGGCGGTGGGCCACTTCTTCGATCTGGCGCGCGCTGCGCTCGGCCAGGTCGATGCGCTGCAGCAGCTGGGGGTCGGCCGACTCGCCCAACTCCCGACGCAGGAGGAACAGGTTGCCCACGATGGCCGTGAGGGGATTGTTGATCTCGTGGTTGACGGTGACCGCCGCCAGCATCACGGCCTTGAGAGTCTCCGCCTCCCGGGCCTTTTCTTCCAGGCGCCGGCGCTCGGTCAGGTCGCGCAGGATGATCAGGCAGGTGGCCTCGCTGGGATGGGTGGGCGCCAGTGGGCTCAGCGAGAGCTGCGCCGCCGCCGGCTCCATCTCCAGCGCCGGGTTGAGCAGGTCCAGTTCCAGCAGCCCACGTTCGCGGCGCCGAATCGCCTCTTCCAGCCGCCCGCGCTGCTCGGCGTCCAGCACGAACTCGGGCAGGCAGCGGCCCACCAGCCGCTCGCGGGACTCGCCCAGCCAGTGGGTCTGGGCGTTGGCATAGGTGATGCGGCCCTCGTCATCCACCAGCAGGATCAGGTCGCCCGCACTGTCGATCATGTCCTGCAGCTGACGCCGGCTGTCCTCCAGGTGGGCCACCAGCCGCGCGTTCTCCAAGGCCATGGCCGCCTGGCCGGCGGCGAAGGAGACCAGGTCGAGCTGCTGGTTGGTCAGCTCCTCCTCCTGCTGCAGGGAGCGGATCAGCAGCACGCCGATGCCCTGGCTCATCACGATCAGGGGCACCAACAGATCGCTCTGCTCCGTGGTGGCGTCATCCAGACGCGGCACAGAGATCGGGCGCTGCTCCTGCAGCACCCAGGCGGTCACGCCGTCCTCCTGCAGGGCGTAGAGCGTGTCGCGCACTCCCAGACTGGGATCGCCCACGGGCAGCAGGTCCTCGCCCTCCAGCAGGAAGAGCCCCAGTTCCGGCTCGGGCAGCACGTGACCCAGGATGCTCTCCAGGCCCTGCAGGATTTCTTCGGGCGAGCTGGTGCTGCGGATGATCCGCGCCAGGGCCTGGATCTCGCGCAGCTCGTCCAGGCTGGCGCGCAGCTGGCGGGCCTTCTCCTCCATCCGGCGGAAGTCCTCCGCCAGATCGCCGGCGGGCAGGGTGTCGGGATCGGGCGTCATGGGGTGGACTCCTGCGGCTGCCGGCCCAGGACCAGGTCGCGAAAGGCCTCGGCCCGCTGCAATTCGGCCTGGAAGCGTTCCAGGTACCAGACCAGATCCGGCTCGCCGCGCGCGTTGCGGCGCAGGCCCAGCACGTCGGCCACGCCGCCCTCGATGGCGCGCAGGCGGCCCTCCATGTGCGGGTTGCGACTGCTGCGCAGGGCCATGTACTCGGCCACGTGCAACACGCAGGTCAGCGAATCGCGCTCCTCCTGGAAGAGCGGGGCGTGATGCCAGGTGATCGCCTCGCAGAGCGCCTCGGGCAGGTTCCAGTGCCGGCAGAGCAGGCCGCCGATCTCGGCGTGGCCCATCCCCAGCACTTCGTGCTCGATCTGCCAGATGCCCAGCTCGCCCTGTTCCACCAGCCCCTGCACCTTGATGAACTCGTCGGGCAGATAGCGCGCCACCACCAGCCGGCCGATGTCGTGCAGCAGGCCGGCCACGAAGGCCTCGCCGGCGGAGCGGCTCGGGCTCAGGCGCTGGAGCATGCGCGCGGCCACGGCCGTGGAGACGCTGTGCTCCCAGAAATCGCCCAGCAGGTCGTTGCCCTCGTAGTTCAGGCTGACGCGCTCCACCAGACTGGCGGAGACGGCCAGGTCGCGAACTGTGTTGAAGCCCAGCACCACGATGGCCAGGTTGATGGTGCCGATGCGCTTGGGAAAGCCGTAGTAGGCGCTGTTGGCCATCTTGAGCATGCGCGCGGTCAGGCCGGGGTCGGACGAAATCAGCCGGGCCAATGCGGCGGCGTTGGTGCGCGGGTTGTCCACCAGCTCGATGATCTTGGCCACCACCGTGGGCAGAGTGGGCAGGTCGTGGATCCCCTGGGCGATCCGCCGGATGCGATTGCTGTTGGCGTGAACCGACATCAGACTTTCACATCCAGCCTGTGCCCCGCGGGGGGCGCCTCGTCCGGCGGGACCTGCGCCGCCAGTCCGTGAATCTCCACCCGATCCTCCGGCTGCAGAGCCGGGGTCTCGTCCGCCTGCGGATGCGGCTCGGACGCCGTGGCCGAACCCTCCTCCACCTGGCGGGCCAACTCGCGCGGGAAGTCCTCCTCCTGCTCGTGCTCGCCGGATTCCTCCAGCCAATCCTGGGGCTGATTCCGCCGCAGACCGGCCTTGACGCGGGTGCGGGGCCCGCTATCGATGGGAGCGACCCGGCGCTCCGGCTCTGGTCCGCGGATCACATTCATCTTACATGCTGATCAATCGTTTGATGTGGGTCTTCATGCTGAGGATGATCTTGGTGTGGATCTGCGAGACCCGGCTCTCCGAGATGTCCAGCACCTTGCCGATCTCCTTCAGGGTCAATTCTTCGTAGTAGTAGAGTGCGATGACCAGCTTGTCCTGCTCGGGCAGGCGGTTGATCAGCTCCACCAGGAGGGTGCGAATCTCCTTGCGTTCCATCATGTCCAGCGGGTTGTCGTTGCCCGCGTCCGCCACCAGGTCGTAGAGGCTGCTGCTGGAGTCGCCGTCGTTGCCCAGCGGTCGGTCGAAGGAGAGCAGGGTGGTGGCATGCACGTCGTCCACCAGCTTGTGATACTCGCTCAGCGTGAGGTCCAGCCGGCCGGAGATCTCCTCGTCCGTGGGGATCCGGCCCAGCTCGTTCTCCAGCGCCGTGATGGTGCTCTCCAGCAGCTTCTCCTTGGAGCGGATCGAGCGCGGCACCCAGTCGAAGTCGCGCAATCCGTCCAGGATGGCGCCGCGGATGCGCGGGATGGCGTAGGTCTCGAACTTGAAGCCCAACTCGGGGTTGAAATTCTCCACCGAGTTGATGAGCCCCATGATCCCCGAGCCCACCAGGTCGTCCAGATGGACGGAGTGGGGCAGGGACATCTTCATGCGGCTGGCCACCTGCTTCACCACCGGCAGGTAGGCCACCAGTAGGGCCTCCTTGGCCTTGGGGCTCGGGTCCTGGCGAAACGCGTTCCACAGCTGATCGGCCTGCACGCCCATCCTGTTGTCCCTTCGCAATCGGATCCGGCGGGGATCCGGCCTTCACGGGGTGAGCCGTGCTACTTGGTCGTCTCCGAATCGCCGCGGACGCGATGATCGACGTCCACCACTTCCAGCAAATCGTTCATCTGCTCAGCCGCCTGCTCGCGCTTGACCCG
>DYSB01000039.1 GCA_020726405.1 Acetofilamentum sp.
ACAAGATCGCCATGGTGCCGATGCACTTCTGGTGCCCGGACGTCTACGACGGCGCCCCCACAACGGTCACCACCTTTTTCAGCGTGGGACCCAAGGCCGCGGGCCTGCTGCTGCTGGCGCGCGTGCTCTTCCCCAGCCTGGCCGGTGAGACGGCGGCCGTCAACCTGGTCGCGCCGGGCTTCGACCCGCTGCTGCTGATCGGCATCCTGGCCGCTTTCACCATGACACTGGGCAACCTGGCGGCCATCGGCCAGACGCGCGTCAAGCGCCTGCTGGCCTATTCGTCCATCGCCCATGCCGGCTATCTGATGACCGGCCTGGTGCTGGCCACGCCGCTGGGCCTGTCCGCCATGCTCTTCTACTTGACGGTCTACCTGTTCATGAACTACGGCGCCTTCCTGCTGGTGGACGCCGTGGGCCGGATGACGGGTTCCGAGGGGCTCGAGGCCTTCCGCGGCCTGGGCCGGCGTCATTCGGGCCTGGCCTTCGCCATGACCGTCTTCCTGGTGAGTCTGGTGGGCCTGCCGCCCATGGCGGGTTTCATCGGCAAGCTGGTGCTGTTCGGCGAGGTGATCCGCGGCGGCTGGTATTGGCTGGCCACCGTGGCGGTGCTGAACTCGGTGGTGTCCCTCTACTACTATTTCAGCGTGGTCAAGGCCATGTGGTTCGACGCGGGCGACGAGGTGCTGGAGACGGCCCCGCTGCCGCGCGTCCACGCGGCGCTGATCGCCGGATTGTGCGCCTTGACGCTGCTGTTTGGCCTATATTGGCAGCCCCTGGTCAATCTGACGGACGCGTCCATCGCCCGCCTCATCTGAGCGGGTTAGCTAGAACGATGGCGCCGGGACACGGCGCTACCCATAACAGGAGGATCCAGCTGTGGATTGCCGTGACCTGACCCTGGCCATTGTCGGTTCCGGTGGTGACGGCGTGGTGAGCGCCGGCGAGATCATCGTGAAGGCCGCCGCGGCGGAGGGTCTGCATTGTTTCCTGCTCAAGAGCTTCGGTCCGCAGATCCGCGGCGGTGAATCATCCTGCAAGATCCGCCTGGCTGTGGACCCCCTCTTAAGCATCGGGGAGGAGACCCAGATCCTCCTCTGCTACAGTTGGGGTGACTACAAGCGCTTCACGGAGGAGATCCGCCTGACCAAGAACGCGGTGATCATCTCCGACACGGACGACAAGGTGGCCGACGAGGATCTGCCCATCGAGATCCTGGGCAGCCAGACCTGGATCAAGGTTCCGCTGAACCAGCTGGCCTCGGTGGAGGTCGGCAACGCCCTGACCAAGAACATCGTCTCCCTGGGCGTGCTGGAAGGCTTCTTCCGGCTGCCGGAGAAAGGCATCGCCGGGCAGATCGAAAAGCGCTTCTCCAAGAAGAAGGCGGACCTGATCGAACTCAACCTGGGCGCCATCGCGGTGGGCCGCAAGTGGGCCGAGGACTATGAGCGCGATTTCCAGCCCGAGCTGCCGCGCTTCGCCGAGTTCACGCCCTGCGAGCCCAACCTGGTGCTGTCGGGCAACGAGGCCGCCGCCATGGGCGCGCTCTGGAGCGGCCTGAAGTTCTTCTCCGGCTATCCCATCACGCCGGCCACGGACATCATGGAGTGGCTGGAGAAGCGCCTGCCGCGCTTCGACGGCACCATGATCCAGGCCGAGGACGAGATCGCCTCGTGCGGCATGGCCATTGGCGCCAGTTTCGCCGGTGTGAAATCCATGACCGCCACCTCGGGCCCGGGCATCTCGCTGATGAGCGAGATGATCGGCCTGGCCTGCATGGCGGAGATCCCGCTGGTGGTGATCAACGTGCAGCGCGGCGGACCCTCCACGGGCATGCCCACCCAGACCAGTCAGAGCGATCTGCTGCAGGCCTGCTACTGCACGCACGGCGACGCGCCCCACGTGGTGCTGGCCGCCACGGACGTCAAGGACTGCGCCTTCACCATGACCCAGGCCTTCTACATCAGCGAGAAGTACCAGCTCCCCGTGCTGGTCCTGCTGGACCAGTTCGTCGGGCAACGCGTGGAGTCGGTGCCCCGGCGCGAACTGCTGGAGACGGGCATCGAGCAGGGCTGGATCAAGCGCTGCGACCGCCTGACTCCGGACCCCGCCGCCCTGGCCAAGAATCGCTACCACCGCTATCAACTGACGGAGAACGGCGTCTCGCCCATGAGCTTCCCGGGCATCGAGAACGCCGACTACATCGCCAGTGGCATCGAGCACAACGAGCTGGGCTACCCCGTTTCCCACGTGGGCATCCACCGCACCATGCACGGCAAGCGCTACCGCAAGCTGGACTTCATCAAGGAAGAAATGAAGTTCATGCGCCACTACGGCGACCCCCAGGCGCGGATCGGCATCCTCTGCTGGGGCAGTTCCAAGGGTCCCGCCCGCCAGGCCATGTTGCAGGCGGAGGCGGCCGGCATCGCCACGCGCATGCTGATCCCCAGCTGTCTGATGCCCCTGCACAGCGACACGGTGCAGGAGTTCATCGACGCCTGCGACAAGGTGATCGTGGCGGATTCCAGTTACAGCGCCCAGTTCCTCACCTATCTGCGGACCCAGGTCGCGCTGCCCGCCGCCAAATTGGTGGACTTGCACTTCGTGGACGGCATGCCCCTGCCGGTGAAGGAACTGAAAGCCAAGATCGAGGAGGTGCATCATGAGCTTGCCTGAGAGCAGCGAGCCCAGGCCCGCCCTGGCACCCAAAGACTACAAGCGTGATCTCAAGCCGGTCTGGTGTCCGGGCTGCGGGGACTTCGGCGTGCTGAACGCCCTCTACAAGACCCTGGCCGACTTGAACCTGGAGCGCCACAACACGGCTGTGATCTCAGGAATTGGCTGCAGCAGCCGCCTGCCGGGTTACGTGGCGGCCTACGGCTTCAACGCCCTGCACGGCCGCGCCCTGACCCTGGCCACGGGTGTGAAGTTGGCCAACCCCCAGGTCACCACCATCGTGGCCGGCGGCGACGGCGATGGCTTCGCCATCGGGATGGGGCACTTTCCCCACGCCGCCCGGCGCAACCTGGACATGACCTACATCTTGATGGACAACCGGATCTACGGCCTGACCAAGGGCCAGTTGTCCCCCACCAGCGAGCCGGACCTGGTGACCAAGACCAGCAGCCTGGGCAACATCGAGCGGCCCATCGACCCGGTGACCCTGGCCCTGGCCACGGGCGTGACCTTCATCGCCCGGACGGTCTCCACCAACATCAAGCACATGACGGAGATCTTCTCCCGGGCCATCAAGCACTCGGGTTTCAGTTTCGTCCAGGTGCTCTCCCCCTGCGTGACCTTCCGGGGCAAGACCCAATACAAGGACTACCAGGGCGACGGCGTGATTTACCTGGAGCAGACCGGCCACGACCAGCACGACTTCCACGCGGCGCTGAAGGTGGCCAACAACGGCGACGCCTACCAGTTGGGCGTGATCTACCACGTGCACACGGAATCCTTCGGGGTCCGCTACACGCGCCTGCGCGAGGCTTTCAAGCAGGACAAGAACTCGGCCGTCCTGGACGTGGTCAACGATTTCCTGCCGTGACACACAACTGATTCCGATCGACAGCCCTGGTCGCAACACGGCCAGGGCTGTTTCGTTCCACACCGCCCAGCGGGAGGATTCCTTGAATCGAGCCTGGCGATCCGCCGCCTACCTGATCC
Organism: Acetofilamentum sp.; assembly: GCA_020726405.1. Taxonomy (GTDB): domain Bacteria; phylum CAIWAD01; class CAIWAD01; order CAIWAD01; family CAIWAD01; genus CAIWAD01. The sequence continues at coordinate 3,667 of DYSB01000039.1, forward strand.
AGCGTCATCTCCTGCGCAAACGGTTTTTGACGGGCCGGGCGGACGAGTTCAATCTGGCCTTGCGCTTCAAGACCGTTGATGTGATGGGCCGCCACATCTACAAGTACGGCGTGTATGAGGAGCAGATCACTCGCTTCCTGCTGGCCAATCTGCGGCTGGAGCCGGGAGAGATCGTGCTCGACGTGGGGGCGAACATCGGCTGGTATTCGCTGCTGCTGGGGCGCCACCTGCCCGCGGGCGTGGTCCTGCACGGCTTCGAACCCGACCCGGAGACCTACGCGCTCTACGCGGCCAACCTGCGCCTGAACGGGCTGGACCAAGTCAGGGCCTGGCCGTGCGCACTTTCCGACAGTCCGGGCCGCAAGACCCTCTACCGCTATGCGGACAAAAACACAGGGCGGAATTCCCTGCTGCCCATCAACCAGGCGGGCTCCGTGGAGATCGAATCCGTGCGCCTGGATGAGTTCGTGACCCGGGAGGGCCTGGCGGCGGAGCGCATCCGCTTCCTGAAGATCGACGTGGAAGGCTACGAGTCCGTGGTGCTGCGGGGCATGGGCGAACTGCTGCCGCGGATCCCGCTGATCCTCTCCGAGTTCTCGCCGCGCTACATGCGCCGGGGTGGCTTGGATCCCGCGGAGCTGCTGGTGCTGTTCCGCCTGGCCGGTTTCCAGCCCTGGCTCTTCCAGGGCGCGGGTCTGGCCGCCACCACCTATGAGGAGCTGGGCGGGCAGACCGCCAACACCAACATCCTCTGGCTGAACGAGGCGTGTCGCGCGAGCATTCCCCTGCGCAAGCTGCCCGACGCGTGATTCCGGCCGGTCCCGGCGCTACGGCTTTCGCCCGCCACCTGACCAGATTCCCCGCCGCCTGAACCTGTTGCTTGCAATGAAGCCCGGAGCCAAAGCTGGCGTCGCTTTCAATCAGGGCATTTTCCGCTTGACGGCGGGGGGGGCATGCTCCATATTCCCGCACCAACCAACCAAGTGTGACAGCAGTCGAATATTGAGCCAACGTAAAAGCATAGCGAGGCTGCCCTCCGTGGTGGCCCTGCGCGAACGGCGCTTCCCTGCGGCCCTGGAGAGTTTTCCCCGGGACCTCGAGCGTCTGTCCGACCCGGGCGACCGCCTGCAATTGCGACTGTTGTGGGGCAACGCCCTTTTGCGCAGCGGGCAGGCCCGGCAGGCCCGGGATCTCTACTTCGACCTGTACCGCGAAGTCCGCCAGCACCGGAACCGGCCGGAGTGGCGGGCCATCGGCTTCAAGGCGCTGTTCAACGCCGGCCTGGCCACCAAGGACCTGGGCGAGACCGGCACGGCGATCCAGTTCTACCGGGCCGTGCTGGCGGGCAATGGACTGCGGCAGCCGGCCGAAGAGATGCAGATCCGCAACCTGCTGGGATCGCTGCACACCCGCCGCGGCGAACTGGAGCCGGCCAAGGAGCAGTTGGACCAGGCGCTGGCGCTGGCCTTGCAGTACGGGGAGAGCCTGCTGGAGGGCGACATTCGGCTGAACCTGGCCGTGCACGCCTACACCACCGGGCAGCCCGTGGAGGCCACGGGCCATCTGGAACGCTCGCGCCACCTGGCCGGCCAGGACAGCGAACGCCTGCTGCGCGTGGACATCAACATGGGCACGCTGCTGGCGGAGCTGGATCGCCCCGACCAGGCCTGGATTTTCTTTGACAAGGCCCAGGACATGGCCCGTCGGCACGGGCTGGCGCGCTATCTGCCCAAGATCCTGGTCAAGCAGGCCTGCCTGCGCCGGACGGAGAACCTGAACCTGGAGGCCCGCCGTCTGGCGACAGAGGCCCTGGAGCTCAGCCGCCAGCTGGAGATCCGGGACGACTGGCTGCAGGAGACGTGTCAGGACATCCTGCAACTGCCGGAGGAGCGCGGGCCGGACGATTTCGAGCTGATGGAGGCCCTGATCACCCAGCACGGGATCGTGGCTGTCTCGGAAGCCATGCGCGCCATCCTGCACGACGTGCAGGCGCTGGCGCCCTCGGATCTGCCCGTGCTGGTGCTGGGCGAGACGGGGACGGGCAAGGAGCTGGTGGCGCGGGCCTTGCACGAATCCGGACCCCGCCGGGCGGCGCCTTTCATGCCCGTCAACTGCCCGGCGATCCCGGAGACCCTGTTCGAGAGCACCCTGTTCGGCCACGTGCGCGGCGCCTTCACCGGAGCCGACCAGGACCGCAAGGGTTTGGTGGAGCTGGCCGGTGAGGGCAGCATCTTCCTGGACGAGATCGGTGATCTTCCGCTCTCCATCCAGCCCAAGCTGCTGCGCTTTCTGGAGAGCGGCGAATTCCAGCGGATGGGGAGCGGCCAGATCCACTTCTCCAACGCGCGGATCATCGCGGCCACCAATCGCGACTTGGGGGAGCTGATCGCCCAGCGCCAGTTCCGCGAGGATCTGATCATGCGGATCAGCGCCTTCCGGCTGGATCTGCCGCCCCTGCGCGAGCGGCGGGAGGACGTGTATTTCATCGCCAGCAGTCTGCTGGAGAAGTTGAACCGGCAGCATGGACAGGCAAAGTCCTTTGCCACCGGAGCCATCCAGGCGCTGAATCTCTACGCTTTCCCGGGCAACGTGCGGGAACTGCGCAACGCCGTGCTGCGCGGGTTCCAGATCGCCCAGCGCGAGATCGAGGCCCGGGATCTGGGCCTGCCCCAGGTGGCGGTCCGGCCGGCGGAGGACGGAGCGGAGAATTTGCACGAGGAGTGGCTGGACTCGCTGCTGGGGCGGATCAAGAACGATGCCTCCATCAACCTGGAGGATGCGCTGCAGCAGCTGGAGCAGCGGCTGATCCGTCAGGTGCTGGAGTTCCGCCAGGGCGACCGTGACCGCACGGCCGAGGATCTGGGGCTGAGCGCCCGGGCCTTGAAGTACAAGCTTGCCAAATACGGGATTCGTTCGCGCAAGGGTCGCAACCTCTCCGAGGACGACCCGCCGATGGATCCGGGAAGGACCGCATGAGAATCCGCCCCCGCCTGCTCGCGACGGGAGTCGTGCTGGCCACGGCCGGCAGCCTGTTCGCCCAGGAAGCCTGGGTGGCGCGCATCGATTCCCCCGCGGCCCGCAGCCTGACCAGCGGGCCCGTCTCCGTGCATGTCGAGGTGCACGGTCCGCAGCCCGGCACTTGGCGGTTGCTGGACGAACTCGACGGGGCGACGCCCGTGCTCCTGGCCACAGGCAGCGGCACGGTGGAAGTGGATCAGCCCATTTACCAGGGCCAGTTGCCGGCGGGAGCGCACCGGCTGGTACTGGAGCTGCTGGGCGGTCCGGCCACTGTGGTGGACGAGCAGCTCCTGGTGGTCTGCGCGCCCACCCAGCCCGGCTGGCCCTATCAGCAGGACCTGGCGGCGATTCCCTTCGACCAGGAGCTGATGGCGGAGAGCGTGAACGGCGAAGTGCTGCTGGTGCGGCCGCTGGAGAGCGAACGGCAGGGCGTGGCGGCCGGCCAACTGGTCTGGCTGGACGGCCAGGGCGTCGCGTTGCCGGGCTGGCCCCTCAGCTTGACGGACCTGCTGCAGTCCATTTCACCCCACTCGAACCCCCTGCACGTGCGGCGCGGCCCGGCGGAGCACATGTTGCTGGTGAGCAAGACCAGCGTGCTGGAGCTGGACCGCTCCGGCAGCCTGGTGGCCCAGACCGCCGTGGACGGCCTGATTCTGGGCGAGCCCGTCCTGTTGCCCGTGCCCGGCGCGGGCTACCATACCCTGCTCTGGGTGCAGCAAGAGACCCTGCGGCTCTGCCGCTTCGATGCGAACCTCACGTTGGTGGAGAATCTGCCGCTGGAGGGTAGTCCCTGCTGGCCGCGGCCGCTGTTGGCAGACCTGAGCGGCGACGGGCAGCTGGACGTGGTGCTGCCTCTGCGCTTGAACGGCTTCCTGCGCCTGCAGGTGTTGGATGTCCAGAGCGGGGCGTTCAGCCTCTTTAATCAAATGTTGGACCCGGACTTGGCGGGCCTGCAGGCCGGCGACCTGAACCGCGACGGCCGCCCGGAGCTGGTGCTGACCGGTCGGCAAGGCCTGGTGCAAGCGCTGGACGTCGATGGTTTGCGCTGGACGCACAGCCTGGTGGACGGCGTGCCGGGTGCCCTATCCCTGGCTGACGGCGATGGCGATGGTCGGCAGGAAGTGTCGCTGCTCGCCCGGGACACGGCCGGCGTGCGTTTCGTCCAGCTGGATGCCGAGGGCCTGGAGACGGCGGCCTCCGGAGCCCGCGTGGCCGGCGCCGGCGAGGCGTCGATCGCCCCGCTGCTGCTGGAGGGCGGCCCGGCCGGTCCGCGCTGGCTGGTGACCGTGCAGCCCTGGGAGCCGGAGAGTTGGGCCGCGCGCCTGCTGCTGGTCTCCCTGGACGGCAGCCTTGAGCAGCCGGACTGGCTGCTGCCCACCCAGGTAAGCGGCCCGCCACGTCTGGCGGACCTGGACGGCGACGGCGCCGTGGAGCTGCTGGCAGGCGACGCCTACGGCCGCTGGGTGGCCTGGCCCACCTCATTCCACGACCCCGCGCCGGATCATCCACTCGGTGGCGCGCGTCATGACGGTCTGACCCTGCAGCCCGTCCCCGCCGGCGCCCAGCCCGGCCATCTGGGCGGCGCCGTGGCGCTGCCGGACGACTTCCTGCTGCCCTACGGCACGGAGGTGGAGGACCTGGAACTGATCAGCGGCCGCCTGACCGTGACGGATCCCTGGCAGCCGCATTCGCTGCGCGTGGCAACCCGGGCCGAACTGCACATCCAATCCGGCGCGGCCTGGAGCGGGAACAACCCCGTGCCCTTGCGCCTGGAGGGCCGGTTGACCGTGTCGGGCAACTCGAACCTGCTGGATGCCAACCTGCGCTCCCTGGCCCTCACCAACGGGATCGTGGACGGCATGCTCCTGGACGCCGGCCCCGGCTCGCTCCTGCGGCTGGACGGCGTGGTGCTGAGCGAGCTGACGCGGGCGCTGGAAGTGGGCGCCGCCTGCACGCTGGAGGTGGAGTCGAGCCACCTGCTGGCGGGCAGCCAGGGTGTGCTGGTGGACGGCGGGATCCTGCGGGTCCACAATTCGCTGCTGCAGCCGGGCAGTGCCGGACTGGTACTGAACCAGGGCCGGGCCGAGATCCGCGGCAGCGTGATCAGCGCCGCCGTTGCGGCTGTGGCGCTGGACTGCCAGTCCTCGGTTCTGGACCTGCGCGACTGCACCATCCTGACCTGCGGCGACGGCGTACGCGTGAGCGGAAGCTCCAGCGCACAGCTGGATTCGGTGCACTTCCAGTCCAACCAGCGCGACCTGAGTGTGTCGGGCGCCGCCACTCTGTCACTCAGCCACTGCGACTTCGTGGAAACCCACCAGGTGGGTGTGGACAACGCCACGCGCCGGCTGCTGACGGCGCGCAACTGCTTCTGGAATCTGCAAACTCCCGCCCAGGGCCCGATCCTCTTCGTGGACAGCATGTCCGAGCCCATCAAGCCGCTGGTCATCCCCCGGCCCGTTTTCCGCGTGGACACGGGGCCCATGGTGGATGGCGACGATCCGCTGGAGTGGGAGCCCGTGGAGTTCAGCGTGGACGGCCTGCCCATCAAGGTCCAGTACCGGGTCTACCGAAGCAGCATGCCCTATCAGTTGCTGGAGCCCAAGAACCTCGTGGGCGAGACCGCGCTGACCTGCTGGCAGGATCCGAATCCTCTGCCCGCCTCCTTCTATTGCGTGACCGCCTGCATCGGCAAGCCCGTAGCGGAGTGATCCTCCTTCGAAGACATCAAGAAAAAGCGGCCGCATGCGGCCGCTTTTCGATTCGGTTTCGGCTGCTTCAACCCTTTTGACGGGGCGGCAGATTGCGGTTGGTGAGCAGCCCCAGCTCGTGCAGGCGGGTGGCCAGTTCAGCGTGGGGCCAGGACTCGGGCATGCGCCAGCCCCAGTTGCCCTCCGTGGTGCCGGGTATGTTCATGCGCGCCTCGGCGCCCAGCTCCAGCAGGTCCTGCATGGGCGCCAGCACCCAGTTGGCCGAGCTGCGCCAGAGCAGCTCCAGCGCCCGCGGGACCAGCTGGGCCTCGTCCGCCAGCCCCAGGTAGCGCAGCAGCCAAGCCTGCTGCTCGGGTGTGGCCTCCTGCTGATAAAACCCGCACAGCGTGTTGTTGTCGTGCGTGCCCGTGTAAGCCACGCAGGCCTGCTCGTAGTTGTGGGGCAGGAAGGGATCGCGCGAGTCCGTGAAGAAGCCGAACTGGAGAACCTTCATGCCCGGCATGTCGAAATCCAGCCGCAGGGCTTCCACCTGGGGCGTGATCAGTCCCAGGTCCTCGGCGATCAGCGCCAGCCGCGGCAGATGCTGACGCAGCGCGGTGAACAACTCGCGGCCGGGCGTGGTCACCCATTCGCCGCGCACGGCGGTGGGCTGATCGCCCGGGATCTCCCAGCAGGCCTCGAACCCGCGGAAGTGGTCCACGCGCACCACGTCGCTCTGGCGCATCTGCATGTAGAAGCGGCTGCGCCACCACCACCAGTCATCCATGCGCATGGCTGCCCAGTTGTAGAGCGGGTTGCCCCAGCGCTGGCCCGTGACGCTGAAATAGTCCGGCGGCACGCCCGCCACCACCACGGGCCGGCCCAGCTCGTCGATGCGGAAGTAGTGCCGCCAGGCCCAGGCGTCGGCGCTGTCGAAGGCCACGAAGATGGGCATGTCGCCCACCAGCAGGATGCCGCGCTGGGCGGCCTTGCGCCGCAGCTCCTCCAGCTGTTTGAAAAACAGGAATTGCTGGAATTTGTGGCGCAGGATCCGTTCCTGGTACTGCTGGTTGAGCTGCTGGATGACCTCCGGCTTGCGGTGGGCGTGGCCCTCCGGCCACTGGTTCCAGCTGGCCTGGTCGTGCAGGTCGCGCAGGGTCATGAACAGCGCGAAGTCGTGCAGCCACCAGCCTTCCCGGGTGTAGAAGTCCTCGAATTCAGCGCGCAGCGGATGGAGCGGTTGGGCCAGCAGTGTATCATAGGCACGCTCCAGCGCGACCTGTTTGAAGGCCCGCACTTCGGCGTAGGGAATGCTCCCGGCGGGCATGTCCGGCGCGTGCAGGTCGCTCTGTTGCAGCAGGCCGGCCTGGCGCAAGGGATCCAGGCTGATCAGCAGCGGACTGCCCGCCATGGAGGACAGGCATTGGTAGGGGGAATCGCCGTAGCCCGTGGGGCCCAGCGGCAGCATCTGCCAGAGAGACTGGCCGCCGGTGGCCAGGAAATCCAGGAAGGCCTCGGAGGAGGCGCCGAAATCCCCGCAACCTGCCGGGCCGGGGAGGGAGAGCGGATGCACCAGGACGCCCGAACGACGGTGTTTCATGAAGTATCCCTGAATTGCTGAGCCGGAAGTGCCGGGTCAAATGACGCGGATCCTTCCGCATATCGGCCGGCAACGCCGGCGGCTTGACAAGCAGCCTGTCGGGCCTGGGCCAAGTTCGACAGGCTGCCAAGCCAAAGTGGAGCTGCCCGGGGGAAGAATCCAGCCCGGGCGGGGAGTCGCACTCGCGGGTAAAAGGACAAAACGCGGCCCGCAATTGGGACAATCCTTGGCTGTTTGAAATTGAACATCAACTCAGCCATCGAGTCGACTCATGCGAATCAAACAGATCGGCAGATCTGCCAGGTTGGCCCGCAGATTGCCTTTGTCAGACGGGAGAATTCGACTGTTCTCGCACTTTCTCCTTCAATGGTTGGGCTGGGTGTCTGAAGGGCCGCTTCCCCTTGGTCTTCTCCAGGCACTCACAAGTCGGCACCCCAAGGCCGGCAGCGAATCGTTCCGGACTTCGCCCCGACTCGGTCGGGGCTCTTTTTGGGTCCGCCCGGCGGTCTGTCGGGCCTGGGACTTCGATCGAGTTCGCGCCCAGGCCCGACAGGCTGCCATTGTACAACGACTCAGTTCATTTCGCCCGCAGGCTCCACGGCACGCAGCCGGAACAGACCCACTGCGTTGGGATCCACCGGATGGCGGGTCTGGGCCGTCTCGGCAGTTGCCTGGAAGGTCGTCAGAGGGCCCCAGTTCCGGCCGTTCGTGCTGTGTTCCACGTTGTAATCCGCGCCTGTTTGCAGACCGCTCCAATCGATGAGCACGTCCGTCCCGTCCAGCTGGATGGCCGACTGAAGAGGGGCCAGTGTGGGATCCCAGCCGCTCAGGCGGGCCAGCAGCCACCAGACCGCCCGCCCTTTCAGGATGCAGTTGAGTTCGGCCAGCGCCGGGCTGTCCGAGTGTGCGCAGCCCGGGCAGCCGTAGTAGCCGGGCACGCCTGTGCCGGTGGTGAGCCGGCTCAGCTCGTGCAGGGGGTTGGGCGTGATCCACTCCACCGCCCAGTTGCCCGCCTCCGCCCCGCTGCCGTAGTCCAGGTTGTCCCACATGGGCCGATCCAGATAGAACACGCCGTCGGGATCGTAGGCCTCGATGTCCGCGAAGTCGAAGAGCACGCGCTGGTGGGCAAGGCAGTGGGCGCGGATCTGCTCGTTGGCCAGGTGGATGAAACCGTCCAGGGGCTGGCCCTCCGCGTGGCCGGTCATGAAGACGAAGGTGACCGGGTGGGTGGCGGCGCGCGGCCGGTTGCCGCCCGGGCCGAATTCGGCGACCAGGATTTCCATGTTGGCCAGGTAGCGCGGGATGTCGTGTCCGTTGATCGAGCACCAGGACCAGAGCACGGTGTTGATGTGCAGGTTGGCCGGATCGTCCAGGTAGGCGCGCGTGCTGGTGACCCAGGGCGTCACGCCGTTGCCATCGATCCAGTCGCCCTGGCTTAAGTCCGGCACGCCGGGAATCCCGCCGTCGCGCAGCTCCAGTTCCGTGGCCGAGCCGGACCAGGAGAAGTCATAGCGGCCGGCGAAGTCCGGAAAGGCCCGCAGGGCTTCCATGCCGCTCACCAGCTGGCTGCCGTGTGACGTGTGGTTGTAGACCAGGTGCCGGTCCGCGCGGATGCTGGGGAAGAGTTCCGCCGGGACGAGGCCGGGATCCGTGCAGGTGTGATCGATGACCAGACCCTGGGCGGATCCGCCGGCGCAGAGAAGCAGCAGGACGCTGAAGCGTGGAAGCAGGGACATGGGATTCTCCTTGAACTGTGCTGTGTGCTGGGGGCCCGGCGGGCGGCTCGTTGGATTCAGGTTGCAGATCAGTGAATCGTTTTACAAGGTTCAGTCGAGTGACGCATCGCACAGCACGGAGGAGAAGTCCATGACGGCGCGAATTCACTGGACGTTGAGCGGGCTGCTGAGCATCGGGCTGCTGCTGGAGGCCGATCTGGCCGGGCGACTGGAGCACCAAAACGCGCTGAGCACGGACCAGCGCGCGGCCCGCAGTCAAGCCTGGGAGGAGTGGCTGGGCTCCGCGCCCGTGCGGACAGGCCAGCGCGAGGAGGTCTTTCCGCCGGAGGGCAGCACGTCCACGGGCGGCTAGGTGGAAACCCAGTGGGGCCAGGGACCGCCCTGGAACGACGACATTCCGCGCTCGAGCACGGGCCAGCGCGGCCTGGCGGGCTGCCCGGCGGTGACCATGGGGCAGATTCTGGCCTACCACCGCAGCCCGGGGGAGGGCGAGTTCGGCACTGCCGACCGCTACCACCACAGCTACGCGGGCAACAGCTACTGGATCGACGACGACTGGGAGGCGCACGGCTTTCCCTCTTTTCCGCAGCTCAACATGCGGCTGGACAGCCTGGCGGCCCATTGGGCGGCGGGCGCGGAGGCGGACGCCGCGGACCAGGCGGCGCTGATCTTCGCCTGTGGCACGGCGGCCCGGCAGGTCTATCATCATCAGGGCTCCGGCACCTTCGGCGTGGGCCAGGCCTACAGCGGCTGGCAGCGGCTGGGTTGCAGCGCGGCGCGCCTGCTGGACGACGACGAGCAGGATCCCTACGGCGCCTTGCAAGAGAACATGCGCGCCGGCTTGCCCGCGCATCTGGCCGTGGTCACGCCGGCCTGGGACGCCGGGCACAACCTGGTGGTGGACGGCTGGAACGGCGACGGCTACTTCCACCTGAACTTCGGCTGGGAAGGCGCCTATGACGGCTGGTACCTGCTGCCCCAGGAGCTGCCCTTCAACCTGACCGTGCTGGAGGGACTGATCGTGGACATCCAGCCGCCCCAGAGCGCCTTGGCCCCGCCCGAGCGGCCCGGCTGGAGGTTTTCGACCTGGGCGGCCGGCGCGTGGCGCTGCTGCACGACGGTCCGCTGCCGGCGGGCGACAGTCGACTGGACTGGATCCCCACAGCGGCCTCGGGACTCTACCTCGCACGCTTGAGCCTGCCGGGGAGCGGCGCGGCCGTCAGCACACGCGTGCTGCTGTTGCGCTAAGGCGGAAAGCCTTGCCTTGCCGGGGGGCAAATTCGTGGCCCCAGGGCGATCGTCACCCGAAGGGGGGCTGGGAAAACCGTTGCGGGACAACGGGAAACCAAGTGGCTTATCGCACCGGGCGTCGCTTCGGCTTGGCATGAAGCTTGCCCATGGCGGTCGCATGAACACTCTGCGTATCCTCCTCCCCATGCTGCTGCTGTGGCTGGCGCGGCCCGCTTTGGCCGTCAACGAGACCATCTGGCTGACGGACGCCGCCTTCGAGGACACGGTGACCGTGCGCGTGGGGGAGGTCCTCGAGATCTATGTCCGCGTCAACAGCAACGGGACGGCCATCTCGGGCTTCCAGAGCTTTGTGCACGTCGACGAGAGCTTCGCCACTCCCGTCCGCTACAATGAGACCCCCACAGGTTGGTTCTTCAATCATATGCTATTCGGCACCATAGGCGGTTTTGACATTGGCAATGTCATCTTCGCCGACGATCACGATTTCCGCTTTCCCGATAATCCGCTGCCTGGCCATCAACTGGATTGGTGTTACCAATCCGGCACCGGGAATCCACGTCCGGCATATGTGGTGAACGGTATAGCCTGCAGCTTCAAGCTGCGTTTCCTTCAGCCCATTGAGGGTTACCTGCTTGACTTCGACCACGACAACAACAACTTCCGCAACACGCTGTTCTGGGAAGGCCAGTCGGCCCTGGAACACCCCTTCTTCCAGGAATACCCGCTGGTCATCAACGTGATCGGAATGGAGTTTGGCCCGCTGCCCGACGTCTACCTCACCAGCGAGGCGCCGCGCGACAGCCTGAATCTGGTCAGCTATCTGGACGAGATGCTCAACGTCAACCCGGATAGCGTCTGGTACTCCATCAGCCCGCTAGGGCCGAACCAGGTCTGCAGCCTGGACACCCTGCGCCTGCCCAGCGCCTACTGGCTGGGCTTCACGGGCACCGGGCCGGGCACCCTGGTGGACCTGGAGGTGACAGCCCACTACCAGCATCTCACGGCCCTGGACACCCTGCGCGTCTACCGCGGCGATCCGCCCATCATCGACGACGGGATGGCCGCGGGCGAACCTTTCGTCACCTGGGCGGAGGACGGCGAGACCTGGCTGGACTTCGACGACTGGGTGACGGATCTGGACGACCCGGTGGGGAACCTGAGCTGGAGCCTGCTGGCCGGTGACTACGCCGTGACCCTGACCCTGGACGCGGCCCTGCGGCGCGGCCACTTCACGGCGCCGCCGGACTGGTTCGGCGGGGACACGTTGCTGGTCCGCGTGGCGGACCCCGGTGGGATGGCGGACCCCTCGCGGCTGGTGACCCTGGTCACGCCGGTCAACGATCCGCCCGAATTGGACCTGCCGGAGCTGGTGGAGGTCCATCCCGGCCAGGTGTTGGTGCTGGACCTGGAGGAGCTGACCCACGACATCGACGATGTCTACGACATGCTCTACTGGGTGGTGCCGAGCGACACTAGCCAGGTGGCCGCGCGGGTCAACCACCAAAACCGCACCCTGAGCCTGGAGGTGCGGGAGGGCGTGCCCCTCTGGACTTTCGTGGACATCAACCTGAGAGTGACAGACTCGGGCCTGCTGACGGACGAGGATTCGCTGCACGTGCAGGTCTCGAGCTATCCGCCGATCTGGGAACCGCTGGGCGAGCTGCTGATCGCCGCCGGGAGCAGCGTGCAGCTGGATCTGAACGCCTTCGTCTCCGACCTGGACAACCCCGACGGGCAGTTGACCGTCTGGCTGGAGGGCCTGCAGCAGGTCAGCGTGGTGGTGGACGCCCAGAGCCACTTGGCCACCTTCAACGCGCCGGGCAACTGGTCGGGCGTGGAGTGGGCCGTGGCCCACGTGCGGGATCCCAACGACAACACGGACGTGGACTCGCTCTTGGTGGTGACTCTGCAGGGCGGCAATCCCGTGGTGGCGCTGGTGCCGGACCTGGTCTTCCTGCCGGGCACGCGGGACACCTTGGAGCTGGACGACCACGTCTGGGACCTGGATACGCCGGACGAGCAGATGGCCTGGGCGGTGAGCAACGCCGGCATCTTCTACACCCAGCTGGACACGCTGGCCCGGCGCGTGATCTACACGGCGCCCATGCTGCCCGGCACCACGGACCTGGCCTACTATCGGGCGGAGGATCCCCAGGGCCACTGGGCCGAGGACATCGGCAGCCTGGCGGTGATCGATCCCTCCGGCCGGCCCGTGATCTTCCCCCAGGCGGAGATTTGGATGCGGGTCAACGAGCTGAATTCCAGCCTCTCACTGGACGACGCGGCCTACGACTACGACGATCCGCCGCAGGCCCTGAGCTGGAGCGTGGGCGCGGGCAGCCTGGTGACCGGCACGGTGCGCGCCTCGGACCGGCGCCTGTTGCTGCAGAGCGGCTTCACGGCGGGCACGGAGACCCTGCAACTGCACGTGGAGGATCCCGACGGCCAGGTGGCCGATGGTCCGCTGGTCGTGCACGTCTCCGAGGGCAACCTGCCCATCGTCAGCGCCTTCGCCCCGCGCTTCGTGATCGCCGGGCAGACGGACACGCTGGCCACCCTCTCCAGCTGGGTCTACGACGAGGATGAGAACGAGCAGATCAGCTGGTCCTTCATTGATCCACCGGGCGGCGCCGTGCATTCGGTTTGGGATCCCGACCACGACCGGGCGCTGCTCGGCACCGAGCCCGACCACCGGGGCACGGATCCCATCGGAGTCGTGGCCACGGACCAGGCCCGCAACAGCGACATGGAATGGATCACGCTGACCACGCTGGAAAACGTGCCGCCCCTGCTTGAGGTGGCCGTGTTGCCCAACCCGGCGGAACCCCGCCTGCTGGACGTGGTGGCGGTCAGCAACGAGGCCCTGCGCAGCTTGACCGGCACACGCCTGGCCGACAGCGCGGCGCTGAGTTTCACGGAAATGGTGGTCTCCAATCCCGCGGTGCGCATCCACCGGGCGGACCTGATCGCCCCCGACGGCATGGAGACCTGGCGGATCCGTGCCGTGGACCTGCCGGGCTATCCGCAAGTGGCCGGCAACAGCAGCACGGACTCGCTGGTGCTGGGCTCCGCCCTGCTGGCCCGGCCGGGTGACGGGTTGCCCTCGCCGGACGGCGGCCTGCGCCTGGCTTGGCTCTCCGGGCTGAGCAACGGCCGCTGGGTGGTGCGCGAGCTGGGGGACGAACGGACGCGCAGCTGGCGCGTGAGCGGTCCCACGGGCGGACGGGTCCGGCTGGAGGGTGTGGATCAGGCGCTGGAAGTGTTGGACGAGGACGGCTGGCGGCGTTTGACGGCGGCGGACGGCGCGGCCGGCGCCTGTCTGGTGCGGCCGGTCCGCGGCGAGGATCCGGCGGGCGGCGGCCAGCCCGCGGGCTTCGCACTGCATCCCGCCTGGCCCAATCCCTTCAATCCGGCGACCGTCCTGAGTTTCGAACTGCCCCGGGACGGCGTGGCACTGTTGGAGATCCACGACCTGGCCGGCCGGCGCCTGTGCACGCTGCTGGACGGTCCGCAACAAGCGGGCAGCCGGCAAGTGCGCTGGAACGGACTGGACGAGACCGGCGTGCCGGTGGCCAGCGGCGTCTACTTCGCCCGCCTGCGCCAGGATGGCCGGCAGGCCGTGCAGAAGCTGCTGCTGCTCAAGTAGCCCGTCATGATGGGTCGAACACCGGGCGCCGAGCGCCCGCGGAAGGAAGAGGTGGGAAGCATGCGCAACGTGTGGATCCGGCGGCTGGCGGGACTGCGCCGGGGACTGGCGGCCGGCCTGCTGTTGCCGGCCTTTTCCTGCGGCGTGAACGGCGACAGCAGTTCCAGCACCTCCGATCAGGTGGACGAGGCCTGGCGCCGCTATCGGCTGGGCCAGTACGAGGGCGCGGCCACGCTCTTCGAGGAACTGGCGCTGGACGACGTGGAGCTGGCGGAGAGCTACGGCGGGCTGGGCTGGTCGCGCCTGCACCTGCTGAATCCCGCCGGGGCGCGGCAGGCCTTCCAGAGCAGCCTGGTGGGCGACGCCGACTGGCTGGACTCGCGCGCCGGCGAGCTCTTCGCCCTGCGCGACGCCGGGGCCGCGGCCGACGTGCTCTTGGGCCGGGCGCGCTCCATGCTGCAAGCCGGGCCCGCCTGGCGTTTTCAGCATGAGCAAAGCGTTGACTGGCAGGATGTCCAGGTCCTGACGGCCCAGGTTTTCTATTACACCCAGCACTTCGATTCCTGCCTGAGCCACTGCCTGGCTGTGGACAATTCCATCGCCCTGACCAGGGTCGACACCCTCAGCTGGCAAGGCGCACCCACCTTCGAGGCGGCCCTGCTGCGCGAAGTGGAGCGGCTGGGTGAATGGGTGGC
>DYSB01000251.1 GCA_020726405.1 Acetofilamentum sp.
GGTGCCAGAGCGGTGCCAGAGCGGTGCCAGAGCGGTGCCAGAGCGGTGCCAGAGCAGTGCCAGAGCAGTGCCAGAGCAGTGTCCAATTCTGGCGCAAACAGAAAGGTGGAAATCACGGGTCGCGGCTATCTCCGCGATGGCGGGCAATTGGTGTGAGCCGCAAGCAAGCGCAAGAACAAGGCTGAAGCTTCATCGTAATCATGTCCCTCTATCAGTAAAGCGGACCTGAAAGTGCGGTGTCATTCGAAGTATTGGGCACCTCGCCGGGACTTGGCGGCGATCGAACTTCATGGCGCTACCCTTTCCGCCCTTGATGGGTGACGGTCAAGCAGCAGCGGAAGGGGAGAACTTGTTGGCAATGACTTCAAATCCATACCGAACAAGTTGCGATCATCCTCCCCGTTCGGCGAAAACTGAGCAGGCACAAGGATTTTTCCCTCACTTGCCCTTGCGCTCGTGGAGAGCGAACGCTTAATTGGTCGTCTTGCAAATTTCGGAGGAAATGTGCCGACCATCAGCCAATTGGTCCGAATGGGCCGCGAAAAGCTGGTCGACAAGCAGAACAGCCCCGCGCTGAAACGTTGTCCCCAGCGCCGTGGCGTCTGCACCCAGGTGCGCACCACGACCCCGAAGAAGCCGAACTCGGCCATGCGGAAGATCGCCCGTGTGCGCCTGACCAGCGGTTTCGAGGTCACGGCCTATATCCCCGGCGAAGGCCACAACCTGCAGGAGCACAGTATCGTGCTGGTGCGGGGCGGCCGTGTCAAGGATCTGCCCGGCGTCCGCTATCACATCATCCGCGGGGCGCTGGATGCCTCGGGAGTGGACGGCCGCAACCAGGGCCGTTCCAAGTACGGCACGAAGAAGCCGAAGGAAGGCCAGGCACCGGCCAAGGGCAAAGGCAAGAAGTAAGCAACAGGGCGGGTATCTCCCATGCGTAGACGTCGTGCGCCGGAGCGCGTGAATCTCCCGGATCCGAAGTTCCATTCCCAGCTGGCGGCCCGCTTCATCAACAGCATGATGAGGGGCGGCGAGAAGGCCGTGGCCGAGCGTGAGTTCTATCGCGCCGTGGAGATCGTGGACGGCAAGATGGACAAGGGCGGCCTCGAGGTCTTCGAGCGCGCCGTGCGCACCGTCGAGCCGCTGCTGGAAGTGCGGTCCCGCCGCGTGGGCGGCTCCACCTACCAGGTGCCCGTGGAGGTGCGTCCCAAGCGGAAGACGGCCCTGGCCATCCGCTGGATCATCACCTACTCGCGCAACCGCAGCGAGAAGACCTTTGCCGAGCGCCTGGCGGGCGAGCTGATGGCCGCCTATAAGAAGGAAGGCAACTCCTTCAAGAAGCGCGAAGACGTGCACAAGATGGCCGAAGCCAACAAGGCCTTCGCCCACTTCCGCTGGTAGCCTGAATCCATTGGACTTGAAAGGAATCGTTCCAGACCGATGAGCTACACCGAGACGCTGTCAAAGACCCGAAACATCGGGATCATGGCCCACATCGATGCGGGCAAGACCACGACCACCGAGCGCATCCTGTACTACACGGGCAAGGTGCATCGGATGGGCGAGGTGCATGACGGCGCGGCGGTGATGGATTGGATGGAGCAGGAGCGCGCCCGGGGGATCACCATCACCTCGGCCTCCATTTCCACCAGCTGGAACGAGCACCACATCAATATCATCGACACACCGGGCCACGTGGACTTCACCGCCGAGGTGGAGCGCAGCCTGCGCATCCTGGACGGGGCCGTCGCCCTGTTCTGCGCGGTGGGCGGCGTGGAACCCCAGTCCGAGACCGTCTGGCGCCAGGCGGACAAGTACCGCGTGCCGCGCTTGGCTTTTGTGAACAAGATGGACCGGACCGGCGCGGACTTCTACGCCGTGATGGAAGGCATGCGCAATCGGCTGGGCGCCAACCCCGTGCCGCTGCAGATCCCCATCGGCGCGGGCGACCTGTTCACGGGCCTGATCGACTTGATCACCATGCGGGCCGTCCTCTACAACGAGCAATCCCTGGGCTCGCTCTTCGTGGAAGCCGACATTCCGGCGGACATGCTGGCCCAGGCTCGCGAATACCGCGAGAAGATGCTGGAAGCCGTGTCCGACTACGACGACCATCTGATGGAGAAATTCCTGGATGGTGTCGAGATCCCCGTGGCCGAGGTCCAGGCGGCTGTCCGCAAGGCCACCATCGACCTGTCCATCGTGCCCGTCCTGTGCGGGAGCGCCTTCAAGAACAAGGGCGTGCAGCGCCTGCTGGATTGTGTCTGCGACTACCTGCCCAGCCCGCTGGACGTGCCCACGGTGTTCGGCCACAAGCCCGGCACCGACATCCAGGTGGAGCGCCGTTGCGTGCTGGACGAGCCCTTCGCCGCGCTGGCCTTCAAGATCCAGACTGATCCCTTCGTGGGCAAGCTGACCTACTTCCGCGTCTACAGCGGCAAGGTCGCCACGGGGGACGGCGTGCTGAACACGAGCACGGACAAGAAAGAGCGGATCGGCCGCCTGTTGCAGATGTCCGCCAACAAGCGCGAGGATATCGAAGAAGTGCGCGCGGGCGATATCGCCGCCGTCATCGGGCTGAAGAAAGTCCGCACGGGCGACACGCTCTGCGACATAAATCACCCGGTGGTGCTGGAGCAGATCACCTTCCCCGAGCCGGTGATCGCCATCGCCATCGAGCCCAAGTCCAAGGCCGACCAGGACAAGCTGTCCACGGCCCTGGAGAAGCTCTCGGAAGAGGATCCCACCTTCCAAGTTCGCACGGACAAGGACACGGGCCAGACCACCATCGCCGGTATGGGCGAGCTGCATCTGGAAATCCTCATCGATCGGATGAAGAAGGAATTCAAGGTGGAAGCCAACGTGGGCACCCCGATGGTGGCCTACAAGGAGTCCATCACGAAGTCCGCCGAGAGCAACATGCGCTTTGTCCGGCAAACGGGCGGCCACGGGCAGTTCGCCCACGTGGTCATCCGCGTGGAGCCGGGGGAGCCGGGAACTGGCTATACTTTCGACGACAAGATTGTGGGTGGTGTGATTCCGCGGGAGTACATCAATCCGACTTCGCACGGAATCCAAGAGGCCATGAAGAACGGTGTTCTGGCCGGTTATCCGATGGAGGACGTCAAGGTCACCCTCTACGATGGTGGCTTCCATGACGTGGATTCCAGCGAGATGGCCTTCAAGATTGCCGGCTCCATGGCTTTCAAGGAGGCTGCCAACAAGGCCGCCCCCGTCCTCATGGAACCAATTATGCGCGTGGAGGTGGTCGTCCATGATGATTACATGGGCGACGTGATGGGAAACATCAATTCCCGTCGGGGACGCATCAGCGGGATCGAACCCCGCCGCGATGCGCAAGTCGTGCGCGCTAACGTTCCACTGGCCGAGATGTTCGGCTATGCCACTACCCTCCGTTCGATCACGCAGGGACGGGCCGTCTTCTCCATGGAATTCTCGCATTACATGCAGGTTCCGGCGAGTCTGGCGGAGAAGATCCTGGAGAAGAACAGCCGGTAGGCTGGTGACTCCGGGCTCGCGCTCCTGACCGAACGACTCACAGCGTGGGACATCGTCCGGCCGCCACTGCGGCGCCGGATCTGACCTGCCTTCCTGGATCGGGGAGGGCATGCACGGCGTTTGCGCCCACCTGGATGGGTGTGAGCAAATGCCCGAGCCGGGAGGAGTCGTCCGTGAAGGACGACCGCGGCGTGGGCCGCATGAGTTCAGACATCAGGTAGGAGTGATCCAATGGCCAAGGCAAAATTCGAGCGGACCAAGCCCCACGTGAACGT
>DYSB01000252.1 GCA_020726405.1 Acetofilamentum sp.
GGCCGGCTGGGACGATGAAGCCCGCCAAGCGGCCAAGTCCGACAGACTCCTAGGCCGCGCCAGGGCTGTCTGAACAAAAACAGGGCGGGGCCTTGGATTGCCGCCCGCGCCTGTGTTCCTTTCGCCGCACTGGAAACCGCCAGAGTCCGGTGCGGAAAGGATCTCGCCATGCTCAGCAACACGGCCTCCGAGCGGGTGACCCGGCAGATCCGGGTCGTGGCCGAGCCCCAGTATTTGCCGCACTACTCCGAACCCGAGAACGAGCATTACGTCTATTCCTACCGCATCCGCATCCGCAACGAGTCCACCCGCACGGTAATGGTGGCCGCGCGCCATTGGCTGATCATCGACACGGACGGCAATCGCGACGTGGTGGACGGCCTGGGCGTGGTGGGCGAACAGCCCGTGCTCGAGCCGGGGATGGACTTCGAGTACAGCAGCTTCTGCCCACTTTCCTGCACCTTCGGGACCATGGAAGGCTGGTACGAGGTGGTGAGCGCGGAGGGCGAGCGCTTCCAGGTGGAGATCGGGCGCTTCTACCTGGTGGCCCGGCCGGACGAAGAGCTGGAGCAGGTCAGCTGAGCAACTGCCCGACAGGACTTCCCAACCCGCTACGGCGGGTTTTTTCATGTCCGGTGGAGGTGGAGACCGGTCGACCTGGCGGTGGCGTGCGGGCCGCGCGGCAAACGATCCGGGTGGCAAGGGCGGCGGATGGCGCGAAAGGGAATGGTCTAAAAAGTCGAAAGGGCCGACCTGGGTGGGTCAGCCCTTCCGATTGTGCCCTAAAACCTGCTTTGTGGGGATGTAAAGCAGTAAAAGAAGGAGCTTATGGTCACTCGCCTGAGCGAGGAAACGTCGATCTCCAAAAATGCCGAGCTGTTGGGGTGCTGTTTTTGCTATTGCTCGAAGGACAGGCCAAGAGTATCATTTGCGCAGGGACCGTGCAAGGACTTATGAGAAAAAAATACCCCGTGGCGGAAAAAAACTTTGGCGTCCCGCAGCCCGGGGATGGGCGCAGGGTATGGGCGCTCTCCTTACCTTGGACCCCGCGACTCTGCCGCCGGCCCCGGTCAGCGATGTGGTCCGCACGGTTCATCCGCCGGCCGGACGCCCTCCGGCCGCAAACAGCAAGGCAGGCATGTCTCACAAACCAATCGTCGCCGTGGTTGGTCGTCCCAACGTGGGCAAGTCCACGCTCTTCAACCGGCTGGCCAAGACCCGCAAGGCCATCGTGGACGACCAGCCGGGGGTGACTCGCGATCGGCACTACGCTGAGGTCCAGTGGGGGCACCGCGAGTTCATGTTGATGGACACGGGCGGCTTCGTGCCCGAGGGTCACGACATGTTCAACGTGGCCATCCGCGAACAAGTGGAGGTGGGGCTGGCGGAGTCCGACCTGGTCCTGCTGGTGGTGGATGCCAAGACCGGTGCGACGGAGACCGACCAGGTGCTGGCCCGGATGATCCGGGACACGGGCAAGCCCGCCCTGCTGGTGGTGAACAAGGCCGACAACGAGCGCCTGGAGCTGGAGGCGGCGGAGTTCTGGAAACTGGGCCTGGACGAACCGCTGCCGGTCTCGGCCATCAGCGGGCGCCTGAGCGGCGACCTGCTGGACCGCGTGGTGGCCCTGCTGCCGGAGCGTGGCGGGTCGGGCCTGGACGGCGACCTGCGCGTGGCGATCATCGGCCGGCCCAACGTGGGCAAGTCCAGCCTGGTGAACCGCCTGCTGGGCGAGGAACGTGTGATGGTCACGCCCGTGGCCGGCACCACGCGGGATTCCATCGACAGCCTGCTGCACTACAAGGGGCTGCGCTACGTGCTGGTGGACACGGCCGGTCTGCGCCGGCGCACGCGGATCCGCGAGAATGTGGAGTTCTACGCCAGTCTGCGCAGCCAGGCGGCCATCGACAGCGCCGACATCTGCGTGCTGCTGGTGGACGCCGAAGAAGGCCTGACGCACCAGGATGTCCAGGTGCTGGAGGAGGCCATTACGGCGCGCAAAGGCGTGCTGATCGCCGTCAACAAGTGGGACCTGGTGCCGGACAAGGAGACCAATAGCGCCCGGGACAAGGAACGGCGCATCCGCGACCAGATTCCCACGCTCTCCTGGGTGGAAGTGGTCTTCATCTCGGCGCTCACCGGGCTGCGCGCGCGTCGGATCCTGGACCTGGCCTGGGAGATCCATCAGCGCCACCACCGGCACTTGCTGCGCTCCGAGCTGGAGGCCGTGCTCCTGCCCGAGGTGGTCAAGCATCCGCCCGCTTCCCATGGCGGGCGCTGGGTGCGCATCGAAGGCGTCCGCCAGGTGCGGGACAATCCCCCCTGGCTCGTCTTCCAATGCAATTTCCCGGAAGCCCTGGACTCTCATTACGCCCGCTTTCTGGAGAACCGCCTGCGCGGGGCCTTTGACCTGCGTGGCGTGCCAGTGCGGCTGGATTTCCGCCGCCGCCGCGAATTTCTGGAAGCCTTTGGACCCATTCCGCCGGAGGACGAGGTGATGAAGACGGAACGCATGCTGGCCGAGGATGCGCACGACCGGGACAGCGATGATGATGCTTTCGAGCTGGATCAGGATGGCGCGCTGGAGCCCCGCGGCCCCCGCGGCCTGGATCCGGACGAGGACGAGGAGGGCGAGGAGGAGGACGGACCGCTGATCTGGGATCCGGACTCGGACGAACCCTTCGACCCCGCGGAGGAAGAGGAACTCGATCCGGATGAGGACGAGGACTGGAGCGAGGACGGGGACGAAGACGAGACCCGCTGAGCCCGCCCCTCTCCGCGTCGGCCTGATCGGCACCTTCAACCTGGACCGCCTGCTGCTGCAGGTGGAAGGGGAGGAGCGCGTCCTGGTCTCGGCGGGCGGGCTGGCCTACAGCCTCCAAGCCCTGCGGCACCTACTTCCCGGCGCGACCCTGCTGCCGCTGGCCTGGCTCTCGGAGCCGGACTCGGATCCCTTCCGCCCCCTGCTGGCCCAGCCGGGCATCGCCCCGGAGGGTTTGCTGCGCTGGCCGGAGCCGGGCAACCAGGTCACTCTGGACTGCCGGGCGGAAGCCAAGCCGGAAACCGCCCTGTTGTGCGTGCCACCCCTGCCCAGGGAAGCGCTGGAGCCTGCCCTAGGCTGCCCTCAGCTGCTTCTCAATTGCACGTCCGGCCGGGATTTGGAACTGGACGCCTGGCGCACACTGGTGCGTGATTGGCGCCGTGTCCACCCGACGGGGTGGCTGCAGCTGGACTGGCACTCGCTGAGTTTGGACTGGGAGGTGGGCCGCGAGCGGCGTCTGCGCCAGGTGCCCCATGCTTTCGCCTGGGTGGAGGGGCTGGATCTGCTCCAACTGACTCTGGCCGAGTGCGCTTCGCTGACCCCCCGGCCGCCTCGGCGGCTGGAGGACGCGGCGGACTTCTGCCTGCGGCTACGCAAGGCGGGCTGCCGGCGGGTGGTGATCAGCGACGGGGCGCGGGGATTTCTCTTTTCGGATGCGGGCGGCTGCCGGCGCCAGGCGGCCTGGCCGGTGGACCGACTGGTGGACACGACGGGCTGCGGAGATGTGCTGGGGGCCGCGCTGCTGGCCAGCTTGGGCCAGGGTTGGAAAGTGGAGAAGGCGCTGGCGTTGGCCGCGGAGGCGGCGGGCCGGGTCTGCGGAGCGGCGGGGCTGGAAAGTCTGGCGGCTTTGTCGAGCCTTACCTCATCCGTGCTTGGCGAACGCGGCGCTGGGTTTGTATCCGGATAAATGAATATTCACTCCCACCCACCACGCCCCACCCGCCCAAAGGCGTTGGG
>DYSB01000040.1:0-4655 GCA_020726405.1 Acetofilamentum sp.
AACATGGCAATCGCCCGCAGCATCGGAAAGCCCGCCTTTGGACACGAAGAGCAGGCTCAAGGAGCCGCGAGGCGCCCCAGCAGCGAGCCCAGCTGGCCGATCTCCTGGCGGAACAACAGCAGCATGGAAGGCAGGGTGACGGCCAGCATAAAGAAGCCCAGGCCGATTTTCAGGGGAAAGCCCACGATGAAAATGTTCATCTGGGGCACCGTGCGAGCCACCAGGCCCAGCCCCACCTCCACCAGCAGCAAGGCCGCCAGGGCGGGCGCGCCCAGTCGCAGGCCCAGTTCCAGCAGGTGACCCGTCAGCAGGATGCCCTCGTCCAGCAGATCGGGCGAGAGGCTTAAGGAACCGGGAGGCAGCGTGCGGAAGCTGTCCGCCAGCGCCTGGAGCACCAGGTGGTGGCCGCCGAACAGCAGGAAGAGCAGCAGCGCGCCGTTGCGCAAGAGCGAGGCCACCAGGTTCTCCTGGGATCCGGAATCAGGGTCGAACACCGCGGCCACGCCGAAGCCCATCTGCAGACCGATCATGTCCCCGGCGGCCTGCATGGCCAGGATGGGCATCTGGGCCGCAAAGCCCAGCAGTAGGCCCAGCACCACCTCCTGGACGATCAGGCCGCTCAGGACCCAGATTCCCTTGGGCTCCAGCGGCCAGGCCGCCAGCGGAATGGCAGGCAGCAGGGCCACGGTCAGCACCAGCGCGAAGGCCAGACGCATCCGCATGGGCACGGCGCGCGAGCTCAGCACGGGCATGGAACCCACGATGCCGGCCACGCGGAACAGCACGAGGAGGAAGACCTCGCCCCAGGCGACGGGCCAATCGAAGAACATGCGGGGGCCTACAGTTGCGCGCTTAAAGCGAACAGATCGCGCGTGAACGTGAGGATGACCTGCATCATCCAGGGCAGTGTGAGCACGAAGACCGCGGCCACAGCCAGAATCTTGGGAATGAAAGTCAGGGTCATCTCGTGGATCTGTGTCACGCTCTGCAGGATGCCCACACCCAGCCCCACCACCAGCCCCACCAGCAGGATGGGCAGGCTGAGTTCCAGGGTCACCCACAGGGTCTGCTGCATCAGGTGCATGACCTGTTGCTCGCTCATCCCACTCCTCCTTCCGTGGCCGAATGCCACGCTCCGTGTGTCACCGGAAGCCTTCCACCAGCGAGCGCACCAGCAGATTCCAACCGTCCACCAGCACGAAGAGCAGGATCTTGAAGGGCAGGCTGATCATGATGGGCGAGAGCATCAGCATGCCCATGCTCATCAGCACGCTGGCCACCACCAGATCGATGACCAGGAAGGGCAGGTAGATCAGGAAGCCGATCTGAAAGCCCATCCGCAGCTCGCTGATCAGGAAGCCCGGCATCACCACCGTGATGGGCAGGTCCGCGGGCTTGGTGGGCCGATCGAGCTTGGCCAGCCGCACGAACAGGGCCAGATCCTCCGTGCGGGCCTGGGTCAGCATGAACTCCTTGAAGGGAACCTGGGCCTTGGCGATGGCCTCCTTCTGGGTGATCTCGCGGGCCAGGTAGGGCTGGAGAGCGTCCTGGTTCATGCGGTCGAAGGAGGGCCGCATGATGAAGAAGGTCAGGAAGAGGCTGAGCCCGATGAGCACCTGATTGGGCGGCAGCTGCTGGGTGCCCAGGGCCTGGCGCAGGAAGTGCAGGACGATGAGGATGCGCGTGAACGAGGTGCCGAGGATCAGAATCATCGGCGCCAGGGCCAGCAGGGTCATCAGGAAGAGGATCTCGATGGCCACCACGAAGTCCGGCTTGGGGCTGGACGCGCCACCCACCGACAGGGAGAGCGAGGGTCCGGTGGTCGGCGCCTGGGCCAGCCCGGGCAGGGCCAGCAGCAGGATCAGCGTCAGGCTGAGAGCCACCAGCAGGGAGAGTCGGCGCAGGGAGCAGCGGCCGGGCCGGGCCGGGCGCGCAGCGGGTTTGGACGTGGAAGCGTCTATCGATATGGAAGCGGCGGAAATCATGAGGCGGAGCCTCCCGGGGGCGGGCCGGCGGCCTGGCGCTGGCTGGCCTCGAAGAAGCGCAGGTGGAAGGGATTGGGACCGCGGCCCGCGCGGGCGATCAGCTCGTCGGCCTCCGGCCCGTTGAAACGCCCGAGCAGGTGGATGCCGCCCTCGCCCAGACCCAGCAGCAGCACGCGGCCGGACACGCGCAGCAGCACGGCCTGACGACGGGTGCCCAGGCTCAGGGCCGAGAGGATCTCCATCGGGCGCTCGTCGGCCGTGCCCGCGGGTCGGCGAGCCTTGAGCCAGCGCAGAGTCCAGAGGCCGCCCGCCAGCAGGCCCAGGCTGAGGAAGAGCCGAAAGATCAAGCCCAGCCAGCCGGGACCATCGGACGCCACCAGGGCCAGGCTGTCCGCGGCCATCACGCCTCCCCGGCTTGGCGCAGGCGCTGCTCCAGCGGCACCAGTTCCGTCACACGCACGCCGAAGTTCTCGTCGATGACCACCACCTCGCCCTGGGCGAAGCGCTTGCCGTTGACAAAGAGATCCACGGGCTCGCCCACCAGCTTGTTGAGCTCGATCACCGAACCCGGGCTGAGTTCCACGATATCCTTGATGAGCATGTGCGTGCGCCCCAACTCGATCACCACGGGCAGACGCAGGTCCAGCACGCGGCCCAGACCGCGGTCGTTGAACTTCTCCTCCAGCGGGCCGCGGGAGGCCGGCCCCTGGGGACCGAACTCGGTGAACTGGGCCTGACGCACGTCCCGGGGCGGCGCGGGTGCGGCGGGCGGCGGACTGCCTTGAGGCGCGGCGGCCGCCGCCTGTGGGGCCTTGGCGGCCGGACGGTCGATCGAGTGGTCGGGGGCCAGGCCGAAGCCGTCGTCCCCGTCGTCCGCGGTGTCCACGTTGCCCAGCATGCCCGCCAGTTTGGCGGCCAAGTCCGGCGAAAGGAGCTTCCAGAGGTGGACGGATTCGCGACCGTCGATCAGGACTTCCAGTTCCACCAGCAGGTGGCCGGCGTAGGTGGCGGCCAGTTCGGCGGGCGTGACCAGCCGGGCCGGCCGAACCTCGTTGCGCAGGCTGAGGCCGATTTTGCCGGTGAGTTCCGTCAGTTCGTTGCCCATGAGCTGGTTGACGGCCTCGACGATGCCGTCCAGATGCTCCTCGGGCATGAACTCCACATCCCCGTCGCCCATGATCATGTAATCCACGACCCAGGCGGTGAAGGATTTCTCCAGCAGGAAGACCACACTGCCGGGCAGGCCCTTGACGAACGGGGCCTCCACGCAGACCAGCTCCTCGTTGAAGCGGGACTGCAACAGGGACTGGTCGGCGCTCTCCACGCCCTTGAGGGTGAAGCGGGTCTCGAGGTTGATGACTGTGCGGAAGATTTCGCCCGCGCGGCCGGCGAACTCCTCCTCGTTCAGCCTCAGCAGCTCGAGCAGCGCGGGAGTCAGGGAATCAGCCATGGTGTGTCCGGCTCCAGAATTCCGGCCCGGCGGGCCGGGTCACTTCTCGTTGTAGATCGGATCTTCCAGCAAGTCCACGGGCCGCGTGATCCGAAAGCCCTTCCGCTGACCCATGCGCCCGGGTCGGCCCAGGAACTTGACCTTCTCGCCCACCTCCAGCTCCAGCTCCTCACGCTCCCGGTTGGGCAGGGTCAGCACGTCGCCCTCGCGCAGGCTGAGAAAGTCTTCCAGGCTCAGGTTGACGCGCCCCAGCAGGGCCTTCAGTTCAAGCTCGCCGCAGAGGATCTTGTGGGCGATGGTAGCCTGCAATTCGCGGTCGCCCCGCCGCTCCATCGAGAGCCGTCGGCCCTGGGTGAGATAAGGCAGGACGGGTTCGAGCACGAAATAGGGGATGCAAATGTTCATGGGGAAGGTGTAGGCCTTCACCCGGATCTCGAAGAAGACCACGGCCACGGTCTCGCTGGCCGGGGCGATCTGCACGAACTGGGGATTGGATTCGAAACTCTCGCGCACGAACTCCATCGGAAAGATCATCGACCAGGCTTCGTTGAGGGTCAGCACCAGCTGATTGACCATGCGCGAGATCACATTCTGCTCGATGACCGTGATCTCCCGCGGCTCCGTCAGCACGTCGCCCGTGCCGCCCAGCAGGCGGTCCACCATGTAGAGCACGAACTGCGGGGCCAGCTCGACGATCACCGAGCCGCCGCCCTTCTCCGTCGAGAGCACGAACAGGCAGCTCATCTCCGGCAGGCTCATGGTGTACTCGGCGTAGGTCACCTGATCCATGGAGAGCAGATTGATCTCCACCATCTGGCGCATGGTGCTTGAGAGGTGCGTGCCCATGGAGCGGGCGAGGCCCTCGTGGATGGTGCGCATGGAGCGCATCATGTCCTTGGAGATCCGCTCCGGATGCTTGAAGTCGTAGGGCTGGATCTCGCGCAAATCCTCGCCCGTGGAGTCCGTGGTCCGCTGGCTCTTATAGGAGTTCAGGAGCTGATTGATCTCGTCCTGGGAGAGGATCTTGTTCATGCGAACTCCACGTTGGATCAGGCCACGCAGAGGCTCTCTGGGCAAAGGCCGTGCCCAAACGGCGGAACTTCCGAAGCGGGCGGAAAGCGCTTGGCGGACATGGGAGCGGGGAGGGCAATCCGGGCAGATGGCGGGTAGGCGGCGGTAATTGCTTCAGGGGCGTGGGCAAGCACTGCCGCTTGGCGCGG
>DYSB01000040.1:4755-18195 GCA_020726405.1 Acetofilamentum sp.
GCCTCCGCTTGGCGCGGGGCCTCCGCTGGCACGGCGCCTCCGCTGCGCGAATGCGTTTCCGCAGTGTCGGACAGATGGCCAAACCCGGAGAGTGCCGGGAGCCGTGTTTTCCACCTTTCTGGCGCAAGCAGAAAGGCGGAAAACAAGGCGCCCCAGTCCCTGCCGGGATGCCAGGCAAGGAGATCGGATCCCCGGTCCAGCCGGGGGATGACGACGGAAGAACTTGGCGCGTCTGCGCCTTCTGGCGGGACGTAGAGTGTGGCAAGAGCGCCGCGCGCCGGCGCTGTCGGCGCTACTTCTGGCGCAGCAGGTAGATTTCCACCCGGCGGTTGCGCGCCCTGTTCTGCGGGCTGTCGTTGGGCACCATGGGACGGAACTCGGCGAAGCCCTTGGCCACCAGCTTGCGGGCGGGCACCAGCTTGAGGCGCTCGAGATAGTGCAGCACGGCCACGCTGCGCGCGGTGGAGAGTTCCCAGTTGGACGGGAAGCGCTCCGTGCGGATGGGCGTGATGTCCGTGTGGCCCTCCACCTGCAGCTCGGCCACCTGGATGGTGCGGATCACGCCCGCGATGGCGTCCAGCACGCCCAGATAGCGCGGGTTGAGCGCGGCGTCCCCCGGCGGAAAGAGCACTTCGTCCTGGAGGATGAAGCGCACGCCCTGGCTGTCCCAGAACACGCGCACCTGCTCCTGCAGCTTCTCCTTGGCCAGTTCGTCGCCCAGCTCGGCCACGGCGCGGTCGAAGTCCGTCGCCCGCAGGGCCTCCGGCACTTCCACGGCGTTCTCGCCCATTCCCGGCTTGAAGATCCCCTCGCCACCCTTCAGGCTGCCCACGGCCTCGTGGAACTGGGACATCTCCAGGGTGGAAAAGCTGACCATCAGGATGAAGAAGACCAGCAGCAGGCTCATCAGGTCGCCGTAGGTCGTGGTCCAGCCTGGCGCCGAGGGGGACTCGGGGGGCTTGGAGACCTTGCGGGCCATCAGTCCCGGCCCGGGATGGTGCGGCCGCTCGGCGGCAGGAAGGTGCGCAGCTTCTCGGCCACCAGCCGCGGATTGTCCCCGTTCTGGATCGAGAGGATGCCCTCGACAATCAGGGTCTTGCGGCTCAACTCTTCCTTGGAGCGCAGCGCCAGTTTGCCTGCAATGGGCAGGGCGATGAGGTTGGCGATGATCGAGCCGTAGAAGGTGGTCACCAGGGCCGTGGCCATGCCGATGCCGATCTTGGACGGGTCGTCCAGGGCCTGGAGCATTTGGATCAGGCCGATGAGCGTGCCGATCATCCCGAAGGCCGGGCCGTAGGTGGCCACCTGCAGCCAGAGGTACTGGCCCGACTGGTGCCGCTCCTCCAGCATGCTCAGCTCGATTTCCAGGATGCTCTTGATGATCTCGGGCTCGGTGCCGTCCACGGCCAGACGCAGGCCGTCGCGCAGGAATTCATCCTCCACCGAGTTCAGGGACTCCTCGATGGCCAGGATGCCCTCCCGGCGGGCGCGCTCGGCGATCAGCACCAGGGTCTGGATGGTGTCGTTCAGGCCGGGCTCGCGGTGGAAGATCACCTTGAGGAACGTGCTGTTCATGCTGCGCACGCTGGCCAGCGGGAAGTTCATGAAGATCGAGCCGGCGGTGCCGCCCAGCACGATGAGCAGGGAGGCGAAGTCCACGAAAAAGCCGGCGCCGGGCTGGGAGGCGATGGCCCAGACCACCAGGCCCCAGCCGACAACCAAGCCGATGAGCGTGGAGAAATCCATGCCCCCTCACATTTCCTTACCTGCCAACCTGCCACCAGCCACCCGGCAAGGACTCTTCGCCTCGGCCTTATCGGCTGCCGCGGGACTTTCCTGAAACCGAACGGAGCCTGGGCGGGCACCGAGCCGGGGAAAATGCGCGCGGCCGGCGAAGCGGGCCGCCCACGCGGGCCCGTTCCGCCGGCCGGCGTCCCCCGTCGAGGCGTCGGGAGTCGGGATCAGCGCTTGAGCTGGATCACCTCTCCCAGGATGGTGTCGCTGGTGCTGATGACCCGGGCCGCGGCCTGGAAGCCGCGCTGGGCCAGGATCATCTCGGTCAATTCCTTGCTTAGGTCGGTGTTGGACATCTCCAGGTAGCCGCTCTTGATCACGCTGGAGAGTTCGCTGCCGGCCAGGCCCAGCCGGGGCGTGCCACTGGCGCCGGTCTCCACGAAGTTGGAGCCCCCTGCCGCGCTCAGACCCGCCGTGTTGGTGAACTCGGCCACCAGCACCTGGGCCAGCGTGCGCGTGTCACCATTGGAGTAGACGCCCTGGATCCGCCCGTCGTCCAGGAAGTCGACGGACTCCAGCTCGCCCATGGCCCGGCCGTCCTGGCTAATGGCCAGGCTGGTGGTGGTGTAGGCGGTCTGGGTCAACCCGTCCAGTGCGCCCACGGTGCCCGCGTCCAGGCCGATCTGCACCAGGGCGCCGTTGCCCGGATCGAAACTGAGCGCGGCGGCGCCATTGTCGTAGGTGAAGGAACCCAGGCTGCCGTCCTGCTCGGAGAAGCGCACCACGCCCGTGTTGCCCGAGATGGTACCGGCGGGCGGCGGGACCGTCGCCTCCCAGTACCACATGTTGGCTTCCTCGCCGCGCGTGAAGGACACGCTCATGGTGTGACTGGCGCCCAGGCTGTCGTAGACCACGATGCTGGTCTCGTGCACGGTGTCCTCGGTGGCCACCTGGAAACTGCCCGCCTGCAGGCCGTCCGCCGCCAGCACGGTGACCCCGCCGCCGCCCAGGTCCAACACGTCCGTCACCTGTCCGTCCAGCGGGTTGACCTCGCCCAGGGCGATGGGCACCTGCTCCAGCACCACGCCGCGGGTGGTTGTGAACACGCCCGAGGCCGCCAGGGTGGAATCCGTCCCGTTGTCGGCCGCGACGGAGGCCGCGCCGAACAGCTGGGCCAGGGCGTTGCCATCCGTCTCGCTCAGGGCCACGTTGTTGCCGGTGCCCACGCCGAAGCGCGTGCGCGAGAGCACGAGTTCGCCGTTCTCGAGGCTCAAGTCCACGCCGCTCACCCGGGATTCCACCAGGGCCATGAATTCCGCCAGGGTGGTCTCGGCGTCGAAGCCCGTCACTTCCACGGGCGTGCCGCCGTCCACGGTGAGGCTCAGCGAGCCGAAAGTGTCCACGCCCAGCGAGCCCAGGGTCATGCTGCCCGTCAGCGCGCCGGGCTGGCTGACATTGGCCCCCGTGAAGCGGCTCTGGGTGGCCGCGGCGCCGGTCACCGTGACGTCCCACGTGCCGCCCAGGCCGTTGACCGCGGTGCCCGAGACGCCGGTCACGCCCGCCGAATTGCCCAGGCTGACCAGGCTGGCGTCGCTCTCGGTCATCTCGGCGTTGAGGTTCTGGGAGAAGACCACCGCGCTGGTGGCCCGGGCCGGCGAGGCCTCGGTCAGAGGCAGCACCACGGCGCCCATGTCCGTGACGGCGGGCAGATTGCCG
This sequence comes from Acetofilamentum sp., assembly GCA_020726405.1. Taxonomy (GTDB): domain Bacteria; phylum CAIWAD01; class CAIWAD01; order CAIWAD01; family CAIWAD01; genus CAIWAD01. The sequence goes on from DYSB01000040.1 coordinate 8,206, forward strand.
CTGGCGTCGGCGCTTAAGCCCAGCACCGACTGGCCGTCCGCCGTGACCAGCGCGCCCAGCGGGTTGATCTGGAAGGCGCCGTTGCGCGTGTAATACCTGCCCGAGGCGTCCTGGACGGCGAAGAAGCCGTCGCCGTAGATGGCCAGATCGGTGGTGTTGCCCGTCAGCTCCAGGTTGCCCTGTTCGTGGATGCGGTCGATACTGGCCACCTTGGTGCCCAGTCCCACCTGCATGGGTACCTTGCCCGCGGCCGTGCCCGTGGGCTCCGAGGCGTAGCGCAGGGTCTGGCTGAACGCGTCCTGGAAGTTGACGCGGCTGCGCTTGAAGCCCACCGTGCTGGCGTTGGCGATGTTGTTGCCCACCACGTCCAGTTTCTGCTGGTGGCCGAGCAGGCCCGAAATCCCGGTGTACAAACTGCGATTCATCAGTGCCTCCTTGGCCGCTTCACCAATTCCAGTCGTTTCTCGCGTCCTGCGCCGGGGAGCCGTCCTCCTCGTCCGCGCTCACCTCACTCACCTGGCCCAGGGTGAATTCCTCCCCCCGGCTCACCAGGTAGGGCACGCCCTCGCGGAAGCGCACGGAGTCCACCCGCCCGCTCCAGAGCGGACGCACGGTCACGTCCTCGCCCGCGCTGTCCGTGGCGCTCAGGCTGATCGTGTACGTCCCGTCTGCCAGCTCCTCGCCCGAGCCGTTGGTGCCATCCCAGCTCCAGACCGAATCCTCCGGCGAGCTTAAGGTCTGGCGCCGAACCACGCTGCCCGTGGAATCGAGGATCTCGATCTCCAGGCTGGCGGGAGTGGTTTCCGTCTCCCAGCGCAGGGTGGCCGCGCCGTCCGCCAGCACCACGCGGTCGTCCAGGGCCGTCACCGTGCTGCCCGCCAGATCCGCCGCCATCCCGCCCTGGAGGGCCGTGGCCACGGACTGGCTGGCCGCCAGGTTGTCCTCCAACGTGCCCTGCATGTTGGTCATCAGTTCCAGGCTGCTGAACTGGGCCAACTGCGCGGCGAACTGCTGATTGTCCATGGGATTGAGCGGATCCTGGTTGGAGAGCTGGGTGACCAGCAGATTGAGGAACTCGCTCTTGCCCATGCTGGACGAGGAGGCCACCTGGCTGCCCAGATAGCTGCTCGACCCTACTCCCGTGACCGTGCTCATGTCGCTCCTCCCGCGCTGCCGCGCCGCAACAGACTCTCCAGGCGGCTGGCAAATTCTTCCCCGGGCAGGCCCGAAGGGGACTTTCGTTCCCCGGCCGCCTCGCCCTCCGCTTCGTCGGGCGCGCGCCGCTTTCCGGACGAATCCGGATCCGCGGACGTCGGCGCACCATCTTCGGCCAAGGCCGGGAGCGGGCCGGGCGGCTCCGCGCCTGCCCCGGCGCCCGGCGAGTGCAGCCGCAGCTCGTCCAGCCGCACACCCGCCGCCAGGAGCCGGTCGTGCAACTCCTGCGCCTGATTCTGCAATTGTCGGGCCGTGTCGGCGTTGCCGGCGCGAATCTCCAGGCGCCAGCCACTGCCGTCGCGTTCCAGCAATACATCCAGATGCCCCAGTTCGGCGGGTTCGAGGCTCAGCCGGGCCCGGCCGCCCTCGCTCACCCGCAGCTGTTCCACCCGGCCTTGGAGTTGCTCCAGCAGGGCGCCCCAGCCCGGGCGGGCCTCGGTGCCGGCCGCGCTGTTCCGGGCCGCAACCAGGCGCCCGGCCAAGGCCGCGCTCCCGGTTGGATTGGAATCGGATGGCGTCAGCGGGGACGTCGGCAGTGGCGCGGGCGTGGCAGCCGGGCCATCCGCCGGGGTGACGGGCGAGGCGCTGTGTGACACGGGCGCCGCGGCAGATTCGGGAGTCGGCCGGGCGCCGGTCTCCGAGGCCTCCCGGCGATCCGGGTCGAGGGGTGGCGAATTGTCGCCGGAGTGCGGTGGCGCGGCGGCGGGCTCCGGCGTCGCGGTTGTCTCCGGCCGGAGCGGCCGGCCTTCCTGGCCGGTGGCGCGGGCGCCTGTCTCACGCGCCGGCAACGCGGGTTTCGGCGCTCGTTCCGTGGCCTGCCCGCGCAACTCGGCCTCGCGCCAGTCGGCCAGGGCGCGGACCTGGTCGGCCAGAACGGCGGGCGGGGCCTTCTCGCTGAAGTGGATCGACTCATGCCAGCTGTCCGGCGCGCCGGTCTCGGGCTGACGCGCTTCGGCGGCAGGCGCCGGAGCGGTGGTCGCCGGAGCGTGGGGGAATGCGTTTGCCGGAGCGGTCTGGCCGCTGGAGCCCGTCTTCGTCCCGGCGGCCGCGCTCGTCGGGGAGGCGCCCGCTGCAGGCCCAACCGGGTTGGCCAGGTGGCTGCGGCGCGGGTCGGAACCCGCGCGGACGGGCGGGGAGGCCGGGTTGCGCGAGTCCCGCGGTCGGATCAGCAACTGGGCCAGGGCCTCACCCTCCGCCCCGCTGGGTTCCAGCAGGCGACGCCGGCCGGCCGGACCCGGCGCCCGCTTCTCCGCGGGCGGCGCGGACGTACCGGTGGCCGGCAACGGGCTGGGTGTGGCCGTGCCCACGGCCATCAGCCCTTCGCCTTGACGCGGCGGGCCTTCTCCTTGGCCTGCTCGCGGATCAACGTGCTGATGCCAGCGGCGCGGTCCGGGGGCATGGCGGCGAGGATCTTGGCCGCGGTGCGTTCTTCGATGGAGAGCAGGATGGCGGCCACGGAGGCGTTGTCCATCTTTAGCAGCACGGGGGCGGCCTTGCGCGGCTGCATGCTGCCGAAGACGCGGGCCAGCCGGGCGGCCTCCGCGCTGCTCAGCATGACATCGCGCTGGCGCAGGGTGTCCAGCTCCTGCTGCAGGCGCTCCAGCTGGGTCTGCAGCCGGCGCGTGGTGTCCACGGACTTGTGAAGCGAGTCCTCGCGCAGGCTGACCACTTTCTTCAACTCCTGGATGTGGGTCTTCAGGCTGTCCACGGGCCGGTGTTTCAGGCTGTCCGCGTGGGCCAAGCTGTCCGGTGCGTGCAGGCTGTCCACCACGGCGTGGCTGGCCACGGCGGCGGGCGCCTGGGCCCGGCGCTTCTGCACGATGACCAGGGCCACGCCCATCATGAGCGTGGTGCTGAGGATGAAGTAACCGGCCCAGATCAGCAGGCCGCCCAGCTTCCTCTTCTTGGGGGGCGGGGGCGGCGGGGCCTCGACCTCTTCCTCGATGTCCCTGCCCCTGGTCTTGCTCGGGTCCTTGGCCATCAGTCCTCTCCGTGTTCGGGATCATTGCGGCGCCGGTTCTCGCGCAGACCGATCTCATCCAGCGCCCACCGCTCGGCGCGGCTCACCTCCAGCCGCAGGCGGATCCGCAGGCGCTCGCGCCAGTGTTCCAGGGCCTGACGCTCCCGGGCGGCGGTGCCCAGTTCAACCCGCAGGACGCCCAGCCGGGGTTGCCAGTCCCGCACCAGCCGCTCGCGCTGGGTGAGGCCGCGCTGGCGCTGGTCCAGGTAACTGCGCAGCAGGGTCAGGCGCGCGGCGGCCAGTCCGCCGCCCAGTTCGTCCCGCCAGATCTGGCGGGCCTCTTCCAACTGACCTTCCGATTCCAGCAGGGCGCGGCGGCGCTCCTCGTCCTCGCGCAGGCCCAGGGCCAGTTGCAGACTGGCCTGGCGCTCCCGGCGCACGCGCAGCTTGAGCAGACGGTCCAGGCGTTTCACGCGGTCCATCGAGTCCTCACGCCACCAATTCGCACAGGCTCTTCACGGTCTCGAAGTAGTCCGTGTGCTCGCTCTGGCGCTGGCAGAGCCAGTCGCGGGTCTTGGGCATGCGCGCCACGGCCTGGTCCACGTCGGGATCCGTGCCCTTGACGTAGGCGCCCACCTGGATCAGATCCTCCGCCTCCTGATGGGCAGCCAGCCAGCGCAGCAGCCGGCGCACGGCCTGGTCGTGGGCCTCGTCCACCAGGTCCGGCCGCACGCGGCTGATGGACCCCAGCACGTCCACTGCCGGCCAGTGGCCGCGCTCGGCCAGCCGGCGCGAAAGCAGCAGGTGCCCGTCGAGGATGCTGCGCGCGGCGTCGGCCACCGGATCCGTCAGGTCGTCGCCGTCCACCAGCACGGTGTAGAAGCCCGTGATGCTGCCCTCCGGCGTGCGCCCGGCCCGCTCCAGCAGGCCGGGCAGCAGGGCGAACACCGAGGGCGTGTAGCCCTTGCTGGCGGGGGGCTCGCCGGCGGCCAGTCCGATCTCGCGCTGGGCCATGGCCACGCGGGTCAGGCTGTCCACCAGCAGCAGCACGTCCATCCCGCGCTCGCGGAAGCTCTCGGCCACGGCCGTGGCCAGCTGCACGCCGCGCCGCTTGAGCAGGGGCGCCTGGTCGCTGGTGACCACCACCACCACACTCTTGTTGAGCCCCTCCTCGCCCAGGTCGCGCTCGATGATTTCGCGCACCTCGCGGCCGCGCTCACCGATCAGGCCGATCACGTTGACCTGGGCGTCGGACTGGCGCGCGATCATCCCGAGCAGGACGGATTTGCCCACGCCCGCGCCGGCGAAGATTCCCAACCGCTGGCCGCGTCCGCAAGTCAGCAGGCCGTCGATGCTGCGCACGCCCGTGGCGAAGACCTGATCGACGCGCGGCCGCTCCAGGGCGGGTGGGGCCGCCCGGTGCAGGGGCGCGCGCCCGCTCACCGCCAGCGGGCCTTTGCCATCGATGGGCTCGCCCATGGCGTTCAGCACGCGACCCACCAGCAGTTCGCCCGTGGGCACCTGGGGCGGGTCCGGCCGCAGGCGGATCAGCTGCCCGGGCCGCACGCCCGTCAGCTGGCCCAGCGGCATCAATAGGGTACGCGAGCCGCGGAAACCGATGATCTCGGCCTCCAGCTCGCCGTCGCGCTCGCCGATCCAGCAGGACTGCCCAAGCCCGCCGTGGGGCCCGCGGCCCTCCACCACCAGACCCGTGACCCGCTCCACCAGTCCGTGGCGCGGCCAATGGGCGAGCCGGGCGCCGGCACTGCGCCAGTCCTGCAGCGCCCTCATGGCTGCCGGGCTTCCAGGGCCCGCACGAGGGATTGTTCCAGGTGGTCCAGCATACCCGCGGGCGCGGCGTCCAGCAGGCCGTCGTGCAGCTCCACGCGACAGGCTCCCGGCGGGACATCCGCGGCCTCCACCCACTCCAACCGGCCCTGCAGGGTTTGCAGCAGGTTGCGCAGCCGGGGCAGGCGCTCCAGCATCTCCTCGCCCAGCAGGCGGCGCCGGTCCCCCGGATGCAGATGCAGGCGCAGGACCTGTTGGTCCAGGCAGGCCTCCAGGAGGGCCGTCACCTGGCGGGCCAGCCGCTCCTCGTCCAGGGGCAGCTCGCGCCGCAACACCTGCTCGGCCAGCCAGCGCGCCAGGGCCACCAGTTCGCGGTCCGCCCCGCTGTGGTAGCGCGCCGCCTCCGCGCGGAAGGCTTCCGTCTGGATCTCCAGCAGGTGGAAGGCCTCCAGCAACTCGTCCTCCACGCGCAGCCGGCCCTCCTCCAGGCCCAGCAGATGACCCTCGGCCCGGGACTGCTCCTGCCGCTCCGCCACGGATTCCCGCAGCGCGGCCATCTCTTCCCGCAGCCGCGTGTTCTCCGCGCGCTGGACCTCGATGCGCCGGCGGAACAGCGCCAGCGCCGTGCTGGAGCGCTGGAACTCGCCCTGGTCCCCGCGGGACTCGGCGTGCGTGCCCGTGTCCACCCAGGCCACGCCTTCCAGCCGCACGTTGCCGGCCTTGAGCAGCTGTCCGCTCATCGGGCGCGCCTGCCGAATCCACGGGCCAGCTGCCGGCGGGGGCAGGCCGTCAGGGCGTCAGGCTGGCAGACGAACAGATTCACGGCTTCCTCACCTCTCAACAACCGGCACCTTCACCGACCCGGGACCCACCCGCACGCACTCCGGACTAGACCATCATGTCGCCCTCGTCGGCGGTCTTGGTGATGTAGATCTGGCCTTCGTCCTCCAGGCGGCGGATGATGTCGATGATCTTCTGCTGGACCTCCTCCACCTCGCGCAGGCGCACGGGCGGCATGTATTCCAGCTCCTCGCGGATCATTTCGGCGGCGCGGCTGGAGATGTTGGTGAGCAAGCGCTCCGCCAGATCCGGCGTGCAGGCCTTGAGCGCCAGCGTCAGGTCCTTATTGTCCACTTCGCGCAGCACCTTTTGGATGCTGCGGTCGTCCATGTGGATCACGTCCTCGAAGACGAACATCAGGTTCTTGATCTCGGCCGAGAGTTCCGGCGCGTCCACGGAGAGCGCGGTGAGCACGGACTTCTCCACCGATTGGCCGGTCAAGTTGAGGATGTCCGCCGCGGCCTTGACGCCGCCGAGTTTGCTCCCCATCTGGCTGAAATCGATGCGGCTCTCCAGCACCTGCTCCACGGCGGCGATGTTCTCCGGCGAGACGCGCTCCATGCGGGCGAAGCGCAGCATGGCCTCCTTGGCGATGTCGGAGGGCAGGTTGGCGATGATGATCGCCGCCTGGCTGGGGGAGAGCTGCGTGAGCACCAGGGCGATGGTCTGGGGATGCTCGCGCTGCAGGAAGCTGAGCAGCTCGTTGGAGTCCACGTTCTTGAGGACGTTGAAGCCGCGGATCTGCAGGCTGGACTTGATGCGCTTGATGATGTCCAGCGCCTTGACCTCGCCCAGGGCCGACTGGAGCAGGCTCTGCGCGTAGGACAGCCCGCCCTCCTTGATGTAGTCGGCGGCGATGGCCATCTCGTAGAAGTCGTCCTCGGCGGCCTGCAGCACGGCGGTGGGCAGGTTGCCCAGTTTGATGATCTCGCGGGCGATCTCCTCGATCTCGGTGGGCTCGAGGAACTTGACGATCTCGGAGGCCGCCTCGGGACCGATGGAAACGAAGAAGGTGGCGGCCCGCTGGGCGCCACCCAGTTCGCGGAATTTGTCGGTGCCTTCCATCAGTTCCCTTCGTAGAACCAGGCCCGCACGAGCCGGGCGGCGTCATCCGGGTTTTCCTTGCAGTAGTCCACCACCTTCTTGTGGACGCGCGCGATCTGGCGCTGCTCGGGGGAGCGGGCGGCCTCCAGCTCGAGCATCAGCGGCACCTCCTCCTCCACCTCTTCCTCGTAGGTCTCGCCGCGGGCGGAGGCCAACATCAGGGCACGCTTGTCGTCGAAGGCCTGGCTGATGCGCGAGTTGACCAGGGCCAGCGTGGAGCGCAGCAGGAACAGGAAGGCGATGATCCCGCCGATGAACAGGGCCTTGCGCAGGATGTCCAGCCCCAGGTCCTTGAGTTTCTCGCGCCGCAGGGCGCCCAGGTCGTTCTCCTGGGTCGAGCTGTCGAAGGCCAGGTTGTGGGCCTGGATCTGGTCCCCGCGCGGTTCGCTGAAGCCCACGGCCGAGCGCACGATCTGCTCGAGCTTGGTCATCTCTTCGGGGCTGCGGGCCACGTAGTTCATCACCTCGTCGCCGGCGGCGTTCTTGCCCGGCGTGTAGGTGCCGTCCACCACCACCGAGATGCTGAGCCGCTTGAGCGCGCCCTGCTGGCCGCGCATGTGCTCCAGCACTTCGTCCACTTCGTAGTTGGTGATCTGCTTCTCTTCCTGGGTGGCCGTGGTGTCCTCGGCGGTGGAACTCTCTTCATTGAGTTCCTGGCTGCGGACGATCTTCTTCTCCGGGTCGAAGATCCGGCTGGTGCGCTCCAGGTAGCCGAAGTCCAGGTCCGCCGTGACCCGCACCACGCTGCGGCCCGCGCCCAGCACCTTGTCCAGCACGTCCTGGGCCAGCTGTGTGTAGTACGAGTTCATCTTGCGCGTGAGTTCGATCTGCTTGGACGAGCGGCCCAGGCCCTCGTCGTCCTCCACGGGTTCGGTGAGCAGCTTGCCCTGGCTGTCCACCACCGTGACCCGCGAGGGATGCAGGCCCTCCACAGCGGAGCTGACCAGGGCCACCACGCCCAGCACTTCGCTCTTGGGCACGGCGTAGGACTTGGCGGTGACCACGGTGACGCTGGCCGTGGTGGGCAACTGCTCGTCGGAGAAGAGCGAAGGCTTGGGCTGGACGATGTGGACGGTTGCGCCCTGCACCCATTCCAGGGCATCCAGGGTCTTGGCCAGCTCGCCCTCCAGCGCCCGCTTCTGCATGACGTCCATCTCGCGGTCGCTCATGCCCAACTTTTGCTGGTCCAGCAGCTCGTAGCCCGGGATGACAGGCTTGGGTCCGCCTTCGGCGGCCAGCTTGACGCGCAGGCGGTAGAGGTCGGCCCGGGGCACCTCGACGGTCCCGCCGCCCTGGCTGAGCCGGAAGGGGGCCTTCTGCTCCTCGAGCTTGGAGACGATCTTGGCCGCCTCCACCTCGCTCAGGCCGGAGTAGAGGGGCGCCCAGTCGGGCTGGGAGGCCCACCAGAACGTGACGCCCAGCACCAGCAGCAGGGTGGCCGCCGCGCCGCCCATGAAGATCAGGCGCCCGCGCTGGGGGCTGTTCCAGGTGCGCTTCAGATTGTGCCAAAAGGCGTTCAGCCACTCAGGCATTCACGGGCTCCGCGGTTGGGGTCGACGTCGTCAACAAGGCGCGTGCTACACCTGCATGCGCATGATTTCCTGGTAGCCGTCCAGGAGCTTGTTGCGCACTTCCACCATGAACTTGAAGGACAGCGAGGCCTTCTCCAGCGAGATCATGGCGTCGTGCACGTCCTCCACCTGGCCGGCGGCGAAGCGCGCCGCTGTGTCGTCGGACTGCACCTGCTGCAGGTTGACGGATTCCACTGCCTGCTGCAGGGTCTGCATGAAACTGCGCCCGGCCTCGCCCGCGCCGTCCGCGCCGCCGGGTTGGGCCAGCCCCGGCGCTTCGAGGGAGCTGGGTCCCAGGCTGCCGGCCTGGTGGCCCTTGCGCAGGAGGTCCGTCTGCCGCGCCGATTCCAGCATGGAGGCCGAGATCGGGCGCTGCTCGCCGGCCAGCTGATAGAGGCGCATGGAAGGAGTCACAAGAGCCATGTCAGATCTCCAGCGCCTTGCCGGCCATGTCCTTGGCCGCCGCGATGGCGGTCAGGTTGGCCTCGTAGGCGCGACTGGCGGCGATGAGATGGGTCATCTCCTCCACCACATTGATGTCCGGATACGCCACGTAGCCGTTCTCGTCGGCGTCGGGATGCTCGGGATCGTATTCCATTCGCGGGCGGCGGTTCTGGATCAGCACCTCGGCCTGGACGCCGCGCAACCCGTCCTCGTCCTGGCCCTCATCCGTGGCCCGCAAGTGTTCGGGATGCGTGCTCCAGAGGCGGGCCGGCCGCGGGCCGTCGACGGTGCTGAAGGCGGCCTGCTCCTCGCCTTCGCTCATCACCACCACCCGGGGTTGGAAGGGGCCGCCGTCCTTGCCGCGGGTGGTCTGCAGGTTGGCCAGATTCTCGCTGATGGCGTCCATCCGGCGCCGCTGGGCGCTCAGCCCCGAGTGGCTGATGTTCAAGTGATGGAAGGCCGTGGGATCCTCGATCTTCACCGTCCGCCTCCTCCTCTGGCCTGACTTGGGGACGAGCAGGACACGAAGTTCACGAAGGGAAGAGAAGAGCGGGAAGAATCGGAAGATGCCGGTCTCACGCTTTCTGTCTGCTGCCAGACAACGCGAGTTGTGAATCCACTCATCCGCCCACTCCGTGTTCTTCTCTTCTCTTCGTGCTCTTCGTGTCCGGTTCGAGTCCGGCTCGTGTCCGGTTCGTCCCCGGTGTCGGGATCAGCCGCCGCGGCCGCCGCGGATGGCGCGGTCCAACGTTTCCACCACGTGCCGCACCTGGCGGGTGGCGAAGCGGTAGCTCAGGGTGGCGCGTGCCAGCTCGGTCATTTCCTGGTCCACGTCCACGTTGTTGTGGCCGTTGAAGTAGCTGCCTTCCTCGTCCGCCACCAGCTCGGGCACTGCCGTGCCGGCCTCGGAGGGATGCGGCAGGTGATCCGGATGCGAGCGGCTCAGGCCTTCGCCGGAACTCTCCAGGGCCTGATCCAGCGCATCCTCGAAGCGCACGGCCTGGCGCACGTAGCCGTCGGTCTCGCTGTTGGCCAGATTGTTGGCGATGGCCTTCTGGCGCAGGGCAT
>DYSB01000253.1 GCA_020726405.1 Acetofilamentum sp.
GGCAGAATGGAAACAGGCCGCCCGAGGCGGCCTGTTTGGTTTCATGCTCAGGAAACTCACTGCAGCGTAGCCGCCCAGGTTCCGCCGCCGCCGCCCGAAGTGTTCGTCCAAGTGCCCACTGCGGAACGATTCGTCGCGTTGAATGTGCCGCGATAGGTCGCATTCACATTCACATTCGAACTGGTCTGTCCTTGGAAAACGCCTTGCGCATTCACCGATCCACTCAGCGTGAAAGCGCCGAACTGCGTCGAATTGCAGTTGTTGGCCGTCGCGTCGATGGTGCCATCTCGCTTGACCACGACACTGCAGCTGCCGGAGTCGCCAACCGCAGTCGAAGAACTGTAATTTGCCGTCCAGGTTCCGGCATAAGCTGCGACCGAGGTGGTGGTTCCCGGATTGATGTTGCAAGTCTGGCCCACCGTGCAGGAGTTCACGACGGTACCGCCGCCAGAAGGCGCGCTGACGATGACCGTCGACCCGCCGCAATTGCTAGCCGAAAGGGAATAGCTTCCGGCAATGGAGGTCGTACCGACTGACGTGGAGCAAGTCTGACCGGTAGAAGGGTTTGTCGCCGTTACATAGACGCCTGATACGCCATTGCCCGACCCATCAGTGACATTGCCAGAAAGGCAATCAGCCGTGCATTGCGCAGCTGGCGATCCACCCCCACCACACCCCGCCAGAAGCGCCACCAGGCCCAACACGGCCACATGCCGGTAGTTCCACATCATGTTTTTCATACCCCCTCCGATTGTGTTTTCGAATGAACTGAATCGCCCAGCCCTGCTGCTTGGCGGCGATGTGGATGAAATTGTCCAACTTTCGAACAGTCAATTTTTCCGGTGTTTCAAAAATTGACACTTTTCGCAAAATCCTCCGCAGCTTCCCGCTGCTACGCTGCTTCGCTTAGACTTAACAAAGTCGCAAACAGCGACAAACAGCGATATGAGTCTGGTCATCGAAATTCGTATTGAATAATGACCGTTTCTCTTCATTTTTCTGCAGGGACATCCCGGCGTATGGGGCAAGAAACACAAGCGCGATTTGCCGACTCCTGGTGCCAGGACATTGCACAGTGGGCGGAGCATTTGCCGCTGATGACGGGCTGTTTCGATGCGCAGAACCGGTTGTTGTATTGCAACACGGCGTATGCGAACTGGCTGGGCAAATTGCCGCAGGCGCTGGTGGGTGAACCTTTGGCGAGCCTGGTTTCGGGGCCGACGCTGCAGTCCATCACCCCGCATATCGACTTGGTGCTGCGCGGCCAGATCACGCAGTATGAGCGCCAGTCGCCGTTCGAGGGCCACTACGACGCCAGTTGGCTGCAGGTGCGTCTGGTGCCTTTTCCGCGCGAGGCCAACGAGCCGGTTTTGGGCTATTTCTGCTTCATGCAGGACACCACCCGGCTGCATGCCAGCGACACCTCGCTCGATCTGCTGCGCACCAGCCCGGGACTGACCATCTGGGAGCTCGACTTGCTGACCGGGCAGATGCACGCCGAGCAAAACTGGCTCGACGAGGCGCACCGGTATGAACCCAAGACCTTCACCATTCCCGAATGGATGGGGCATGTGGTGCCGGCCGATCTGCCGGCGCTGGAGCAGGCGATCGCGCGCATCAGCGCCCCCGGCGGGTTTGTGCAGACGGTGGAGACGCGCTTCATCCGCGCTGACGGCAGCATGGTGACCACCATGAACCACGGCATGGTGCGCGAGCGCGGGGAAGACGGCGCCGCCACGCGCATCTTCGGTCTGACCTGGGACATCACCGAGCTGCGGCAAACGCAGAAGCGGCTGCACCGCAGCGAAAGCCGGTTCCGCATGCTGGCGGAGTTGTCCAACGAGTGGTTCTGGGAGACGGACGCCGACGGCACGCTGAGCTACATCTCGCGCAGTTCGCGCCGCACCCAGGCGTCGCCCTTGGCCAGCCTGAATCTGGTCGGCCATCACCTCAGCGCGCTGTATCCGGGGCAGGAGTTCTCGCCGGAATGGGCGCAGCTGCGCTTTCTGATGGATGAGCATGAGGACGTGCACGACCTGGTCGCGCCGTTCCGCCTGGAGACCGATCAGGCGCTGATGTGGTGGCGCATCGAAGCGGCGCCGATCATCGATCATCTCGGTCTGTTTCAGGGCTACCGCGGCGTGGTGCGCGACGTCACCAAAGCGCACCAGGCCGAAGAAAAACTCGAACTCGCCGCCTACCGCGACGCACTCACCGGTCTGGCCAATCGCACCCTGTTCGAAAAGCATGTCGAAGACGCCATCGAGGTCACCCCGCCGGGGCAGAGCTTTGCCGTGCTGTTCATCGGTCTCGACCGCTTCAAGCTCGTCAACGACGCGCTGGGTCATGCGGCCGGCGATATGGCGCTGGTCGAAACCGCGCAGCGTCTGGTGCAACTCGCCCGCCCCAACAACACCGCCGCGCGCTTCGGCGGCGACGAGTTCCTGATTCTGGCGCGCGACGCGCACGACGCCGCACAGGCCATGCGCCTGGCCGCGCTGGTGCAGGACAAGCTCAGCGAGCCCATTGAACATGGCGGACGCACCCTGCAATTCAGCGCCAGCATCGGCGTGGCCGTGTTCCCGCAACATGGCCAGACCACCGCCGAACTGGTGGGCCGCGCCGATGCCGCGCTGCACGAGTCGAAAGTGCTGGGTCGCAACCGGGTGGAATCGTTCTCGGTGGCGCTGCAGTCGCGCATCGAGCGCCGTTCGCAACTCGAAGAAGAACTGCGCGCGGCCATTGCCCATCGCCGCTTTGAGGTGCATTTCCAGCCCATCTGGGCACGTCGGCAAAGCGTGCTGCTGCACGACGAATCCGCCAGCCTGGAGACCCTGCGCCGCGCCTACGAGATCAGCGGTTTCGAGTCCCTGGCTCGCTGGACGCGCGGCAACGGCGAGCGGGTGCAGCCCGATGAGTTCATCTCCATCCTCACCGACGGCGGCCTGCTCGACAGCTTCGGCCCGGTGATGATGTCCATCGCCCTGGAAGGCTTCGCCCGCCTGCGCAATGAGCAGGGCTTCAAGGGCACGATGGCCTACAACGTGTCGCCGCGACAACTGCACATGAACGCCTGCTCTTCCTGCGTGTCCGAGGCGGCGAACGAGTATGACGTACCGCCCGACCGGCTGATGCTCGAACTCACCGAAAACGTGGAGATCGAGCACAACCCAGACCTGCTCGCCGTGCTCGACGCCTTCCGGCAAATGGGCATGCAGCTCTCGCTCGACGATTTCGGCGCGGGTTATTCCAATCTGGGCTATCTCACCCGGCTACCGGTCGCGCAAATCAAGCTCGATCGCGCCATTGCCTCGGGCGTGAGCACCGACCGGTTCAAGGCCGCGATTGCCCGCGCTACCCTCACCATGGCCAAAACACTCAATCTGGAAGTGGTGGCCGAAGGCGTGGAGTCGGTTGCCGACCTGCTCTGGCTCGAGCGCGCCGGCTGCCCGCTGATTCAGGGCTGGGTGTTTTCACGCGCCCTCAATGTGCAGCAGGCGCTGAACCTGCTGCGCGATCTGCGCACGCAGTAAACCACCTGACGCGCGCTACAGGCAGGAACACGCCGCCGCAGGGCCGCTCCAAGGCGGGTGCCCCCCTCCCAACCTCCCCCACGGCGTGGGGGAGGGATGATTGCTCCCTCTCCACTTGTGGGGAGGGTTGGGGTGGGCGTCTCCCCCTTCCAACCTCCCCCACGGCGTGGGGGAGGAGTGATTGCTCCCTCTCCACTTGTGGGGAGGGTTGGGGTGGGCGTCTCCCCCT
>DYSB01000254.1 GCA_020726405.1 Acetofilamentum sp.
AAACGGACATGCCACAGCGTTGGTACGAGACCCTGGAGAGAGAAGACGGCGGCGACCACCCGGCGGACGCTGCCATTGAGGCCCGCCTCGCTGGCGACCCGGAGTACGCCGAGGTGGGTGCCAGGCTGCATGCGGAGAACGACGCGTTCGCCTCCCTCCTCGGCCCGGCGCAGCGTGCTACCTGGCGGGAGGTGGAGGCGACCATGAACCACCGCTTCGACCTGCGTGCGATCGCCCACTTCAACGCGGGCGTGGACCACGGGCTGAAGATCGCCATCCAGGACGGTGGCGAGCCAAACGCCGCCGTGAAGGCGCTCGCGGCGGCACTGGTTCGGGCGGCGGGCAGGCTGTAGGCGGCCTACACCCCGTCCCGCTCCAGCACGAGCTCGACGATCTTCCGGATCCGCCTCTGGCCGGCCTCATCGAGACCGCGCAGTGCATGCACGACCCGGCTGATCTCCCGGGGCTCCTCCTCGCGGGGTGGCCCGGCGTCGCCGTCGGGCAGCCGCCCGGCGGTGGTCCCCAGCACCCGGGCGACGGTGGCCAGGTGTTGGCGCCACACGCGGGTTCGCGCCGATCGTCTCACCCCGAGCCTTGGCGGCCCGCAGGCGAAGCCGCCCTCGCGCCCCGCCGGCAGAGGAACGCCCGGACGACGGCGTACAGGTAGCGCGTCTCGTCCTCGGGCAGGCCGGCCGCGAAGCAGGCGACGTCCGATGCACCGAGGGCGACTATGCCGCCGACGTGGACAGAAGCGTCGTTCGCTGCGACACGGGCGGCAGGGACCGGCGCTTGGGTGGCGACGACCAGTTCGATCAGCTCGGCGACGGGAATCTCGCTCTTCCGGGAAATCCGACCGGCGAAGGCGTAACTGCACCAGTGCTCCGCGACTAGGCGGTCAGGCGTGACAGTCACGGTCTCCCGCCAGGGATTGGGGGCCAGGGGCTCGATCTCGATGACAACGCGATCGCCCTGCTCGCGGCAAACCGACGCCATGCGCCCGTTTCCGACCGGCACCTCCGGCGCATCGCCGTCCGCCCTCCAGCGCTCGATGGCCGTTTGGTCGAGCTGGTTCCAGTCCAGACGGATCGGGGGGCCCGCGGAAGCGTCGAGGATTGGCAGCCGCAGGAACGCGGCCAGCTCCTTCGCGAGGGCGAACGCGTCCGCACGGCTGGGCGACCCCGCGACCTCCAGGCTCATGTCGCGTCCGACCAGGAGGACTGTATTCGTGGACCCGCCCTTGACCGCCTGCCGGGTGACCCGCACCGCGTTGAGGTCCGCCAGCCGCCGCTCCCGCCTAGAGAGCGGGACCACCAACCCCCACCACGTCGCGGCGATTCCCCGGCACCGATCGACCTCCCACCCCGAGCTCCAGAGAAGCAGGAAGGCCGCGAGCGCCAGCAGCGGCCCGACGATGGCTGCGATGGTGGAGGTTGGGCGTCCCCTTCCCGACCAGCCCGATGCCGATCGCGAGGGCCAGGGGCAGCACCATGAAGATCGCCAACGGACCGGCGAAGAGAGGCCTCCGTCCGGCCAGCACGTCGGGATCGCTGCGGCGCCGGCGAGAGTCGCGGATTCGGTGCCAGAAGAAGACCTGCACTCCCTGGACGGCCAGGGCGATGGCCTCGACCAGCAGGACCAAAGGCAGGACCTGGAAGCCCGGCCCGCGGTCTCCGGGCCCGATCCTGAGCATCGAGGCGAGGTCGTCCATCCCCGCGGCGATGAGCGCCAGGACGCCGGCCGCGGCGAACCAGCCGAGGCCCGCGGTGAGCACGCGTTTCATGTCGCGAACCTCCCTTCCCTCTGGAGCCCGACCATTTCGGTTCGGCCTGGCCGCCGGCTCGCTGCGGGACCTGGCCAAGCGATACCTGCCGAGCATCGGGACCGACAGGCTCTTCGAGCTGATGTAGCTACTCGTCCCCCCGCTCCAGCGCGAGCTCGACGATCTTCCGGATCCGCCGCTGCCCGGTATCATCCAGACCGCGCAGTGCGTTCACCACCCGGCTGATCTCCCGGGGCAGGGCCTCCTCGCGGGGCAGCCCGCCGTCGCCGTCGACCAGCCGCCCGGCGGTGGTCCCCAGCACCCGGGCGACGGCGGCCAGGTGATCCAGCCGTGGCGACTGCCGCCCACGTTCCATTCGACTGATCGTCTCGACGGCCAAGGCCACGCTTTCCGCGAGCGCAGCCTGCGTCAGGCCCTTGGCCTCGCGGGCTTCTCGAATCCGAAGACCGACGTTTTCGCCTATCTGTGACATGGTCGGCAGCGTGGGCTTCGGCGCAGGCGACGACCAGGGCGTTATCGTCTGCTCGACTACTTGATGTTCGCGCCCTGCAGAGCAATGGTCGCCGGCGTGGGCGACGGACGCCCCGAAGGGAGCAAGACGATGAAGTGGCTGGGCCTGATCCTGGCAGGGATCGTGTTGATCGCGGTGATCCAGAGCGCCATCGGGCGCGGGGAGAGAGCTCTGAACGCACCAGTCGCGGTGTCCCGAACACCCGCGCCGCCGCCTCGGGCACTGAGCACTGCCGCCGCTGTGGCGCCGCAGAAGGAGTACGTCAACAAGACCTGCGCAGAGGTCGCCGACATGTTCTCCGCCCAGTCGAGGATGACCGATCTCCAGAAGGACAAGGCGTGGCAGGACGGCTACGACGGGCGATGGGTACGCTGGACAGCCAGCGTCAACTCCCTCGACGGGTCGGCGTTCGGCGGCATCCAGTTGCAGTTCAAGTGCAGCAAGGCGTCGCTGCTGTTCGACGGGCACGCCGAATTCGGGGACGACCAGCGGGACAAGCTGATGAACGTCGGGAAGGATTCGCAGGTGACCTTCGAGGGTCGGCTGAAGGACCACGGCGACCTGCTCGGGTTGGCGATCGGGGACGCGACCTTGGTGCCCTGACCGGAGCCCGCGGGCGCGGCGCGGCGGCGAGACCCCGCCGTTGTAGGGCTGCCGCAACTCGACGGAGACGGGGCCCCCAGCCGCCCGTCTGCCAGCCGCCCCAGTCGTCGGCGGGGTGGGCCGCGTCCCCGGCCTTCGGGCCTTCGTTCTCCCTGCTTTCGACCAGGCGCCCGCTCAGCGTGTCGGCTTCTTCGCCGCGCCCTCGGCCTTCGCGACCGCCACCCCCTCAAGGTGGGCCACCAGCATCGCCCGGATCACCCGCAGGTGCTCGTCCGACAGGGGTTCCAGCAGCACGACGATCCTGCGCAGCTCCACCCGGTCGACGGGCTCCACGTTGATCACGCCTGCCAGGAACTCGTCGAAGTCGGAGCCGACCGCCGTGGCCAAGTTCGAGATCGTCTCCAGGGTCGGGATCCGCATACCCCGCTCGTAGCGCGAAACGGTCTCGACGCCAAGGCCGCGCGGCCCGGTGCGCTCCGCGACCGCCTCCTGCGTGGTGTTCGCCGCCTCGCGCAGAGCGCGTAGCCGATTCCCGATCCGCTTGCCGATGTCCGCTCTGGTCATTGCGCGGACCGTAGGTCGACCGCCGCGGCCGTCCCAGGGTCGCCGCGGTCGTGTGCTTGTGCGACATCGACCGCTGTGGTTGAGTACGCCGAGACCGTCAGCCAATGGGGCCGGAGACGATGACCAGGAAGACCACAGCCACTCGGCAGCACAACCGCATCGCCCGGAGGCCGCCGTGACCACCCCCGCCCAGCTTCAACCCGTAGTCCAGCGCATTGCGCAGCTGGTCGAGCGCCACCGCGGGAGTGGCCTGACCGA
>DYSB01000041.1 GCA_020726405.1 Acetofilamentum sp.
CATCGGGGCGGCCAACGCCGGGGTCAGGTTCAGGGTCAGGGATGAAAGCAGACCCGTCAGGGTTAGAAAGGACAGTGCAGGCTGTGCACGGATGAGAGTACGGGTGCAAGGCGATGACTGAAGCGGACCAACGGCGGCAGGGCGGTGCATCATCATGTGTTTTCTTCCCTAGACTACGGAAATTTCGACGTGTGCGGATCCAGCTCAGCCGGACAATCAGTCATGCGGTTTTGCAATGGCCCAATTCTCTGACGACAGAAATCGTGCCCCAAGCAAGAATGCTCAGGGTCACCTTGGCAAAGGGACACAAAGCGTCCCACCTCCCCGGCCAAAAACTGGGGAGTCCGAATAATCCAACGCTCTCGTTTCCCTGCGCTCGGATTTGCGCCGTACCTGGCACTTTCTGCGCCCTTGGTATCCTGATGACATCGCAGAACCTATGCCAGAATCGGGTACCTGATTGAACCAGTTTCAAGGCTGGGCCAAAGCTGGGCCGCTGGGGGGGCGATTCCGGGGCACAAAGCTGGGGAGGAGCGGCCAGGCTGGCCGAGGATGAGGCTTGGGATGGCCGTCCGATTGGAGCTGTTCTGGATGGTCAGACGCGCGGGTCGGTGAAGGATCGTCCGCTGCCCGCGGACCAGCTGATAATCAGACCGGCGAGGCCCCAGCAAAGCAGGAGATCCGCCAGGCTGGTCAGGGTCCAGGCCGGACCCGTGTGCCACCAGTTCCAGTAGGGCAGCTGATTGAGCACACCGCCCGCCAACACGGCCAGTTCCAGCACACCCCAGCGTCTCCAGAAGGGCAGGGCGCGTAGCTGCCAGGCAACCAGGGTCAGCAGCGTGGCGCCCAGCAGATGGATCAGCAGCGTGTTGAGGAACCAGGCGGGATGGGCGGGATCCTGGCCCGCGGCGCGCACGGCCAGGAAGGCCACGGGCCCCTGGCGGGAGGCGGCCAGTTGCCCGTCCAGGCGCACGATCAGCGAGTCGTCGGGCAGGCCGGCGGGCTGGTGGTGTGGGTTGGGCAACAGGTAGACGCCGGACGCCGGCGCCGCTTGCCGCAGGAAACTCTGCGCCGCCGCCTCATCGGACAGTGGGCGCAGGGTGGCCTGGTGCCAGGAGAGCACGCTCCAGGAGAAGGCCGTCCAAAGGAAGGCCGTCAGGCCACCGATGAAGCCGCCGCGGAACAGCGCTCTCAGCATGGGGACTCTCCTGCGGGAGCGGACACGAAGGGCACGAAGAGGACGGAAGAGCACGAGGACCTTTGTTTGAAGGACCCAATCCATTGGTGATCGGTTGAGGTCACGGAATCAGAAACTCCAAACCGTCTTCGTCTTCCCGTTCTTCGTGGTTCTTCGTGAACTTCGTGTCCTGCTTAGACCAAAGGCAGCTCGCGATCGGCGGGACCGGCATACTCGCCGCCCAAAGGGCCCAGCTTGCGCATGGGCTTCTGGGTGGTCCACTCCTCAAAGACGTGGGCCACCAGCCCGGGCACGCGGGCGATGAGGAAAAATCCCTTGCCCAGCCGCCAGTCGAAGCCCATCTCCGAGATGATGGCCGCGATGGCGCCGTCCACATTGAGGGGCAACTTGTGGGTGCCGCCGCGCTCCAGTTCCTCCATCAGGGCCGCCGCCAGCCGGATGTGCGGACCCGTGAAGCCGCATTCGTCAGCCAAAGTGAACAGGGCGCTGGAACGCGGGTCGCGGGCGTGGATGCGGTGCCCGTAGCCCGGAATGCGTTTGCCCGCCGCCTTGAAGCGGGTCACCAGCGTCGGGGCGTCCTCGCCCTGGGCCACAGCCTCCTGGAGGATTTTTGCGCACTGTTCGATGGCGCCGCCGTGGCTGTCGCCGATGGTCAGCACGCCTGCGGCCACCGCGGCATTCAGGCTGTTGCCGCCGCTCATCACCGTGCGGGCCGCCAGATTGGAGGGGGGCGTGATGCCGTGGTCGATGGAGGAAACCAGCATGCCCTCCATCATCCGCGCCTCGGCCGCGCTGGGCAGTTCACCCTTGAGGATCAGGAAGACGGTCTGGGCAAAGGTGAGCTGACGGATCATCGCGGTGATCTCATAGCCGCGCACACGCAACTCGCCGGCGGCCGTCTTGGTGATGGACGTGGTCCAGTTGGCTTCGCTCACGGCGGCTCCTTTCAGATGGGACCGAATACGAAAGAGGGACACGAAGGTCACGAAGGGCGGAGAAGGGCACGAAGCCGATGTGAGGGTCTGGAATTCAGCGGCATCTGGAGCCGCTTCGAAGTCCATCCTTCAATGGTCTTCGTGACTCTTCGTGAACTTCGTGTCCAAGCGGAGGCGTCAGGTGGCCAGCGCCAAGGCCTGGGCCAGGTCGTCCACCAGATCCTGGGCGTCCTCGATGCCCACGCTGAGCCGCAGCAGGGCGTCCGTCAGGCCGTAGGACTCGCGCTGGGCCCGGGGCACCGAGGCGTGGGTCATGCCCACCGGGTGGTTGACCAGGCTCTCCACGCCGCCCAGGGATTCGGCCAAGCTGAAGATCTTCAACGCTCGCGCCACGGACCGGGCGGCCTCGTAGTCCTTCAACTCAAAGGAGAGCATGCCGCCGTAGCCCTGCATCTGGCGCTGGGCCAGGTCATGCTGCGGATGGGTGGGCAGGCCCGGATAGTGCACGGCGGTCACCGCCGGATGCTCCTCGAGGAAGTGGGCCACGCGCAGGGCGTTCTCGAAGTGGCGCTCCATGCGCACGCCCAGGGTCTTGGTGCTGCGCAGCAGCAGGAAGCACTCGAAGGGCCCGGGCACCGCGCCCGCGCTCTTCTGCACGAAGGCCAGTTTGGTCTGCAGTTCGTCGCTGTTGTGCATCAGCGCGCCCATGATCATGTCGCTGTGCCCGCCCAGATACTTGGTGCAGGAATGCAGGACGATGTCCGCGCCCAGCGCCAGCGGCGACTGGAAATAGGGCGAAAGGAAGGTGTTGTCCACCACCAGTAGCACGCCCCGCTCCTTGCAGAGGGTGGCCAGAGCGCGAATGTCGCTCAGGCGCATCATGGGATTGGTGGGCGTCTCCACGTAGAGCAGACGCGTGGCCGGCGTGAGGGCCGCGCGCACCTGGTCCAGTTCCGCCGTGTCCACAAAGCGGCTGCGCAGACCCCAGGGTTCCATCACCTGGGTGAGGAAGCGCCACGTGCCGCCGTACACGCCTGCGCTGCAGACCAGTTCGTCGCCCTGGCGCAGCAGGTGCATCAGGCCCTGCAGGGCGGCCAGGCCGGAGGAGAAGGCGTGGCCGTGGCGGGCGTTCTCCAGCGCGGCCAGATTGGCCTCCAGCGAGGTGCGGGTGGGATTGCCCGCGCGGGAGTAGTCGTAGCCCCGCGTGACGCCGATGTCTTCCTGGACGAAGGTCGAGCTCTGGAAAATGGGTTGGCAGATGGCGCCCGTCAGCGGGTCGACCTGATTGCCGGCGTGGATGGCCCGGGTGTTGAAACGCATGCGGTCCCCTGTCTTCGCGCGGTGGAGTGTGGGTCCGGGCCAGCCCGCCCGGGCCGGCTCAAGGACGTGCAGGAGACAGCCGCCAGTGGCGATTCCGCAGCTCCTCCGCCACCTGATCAAAGGTAGTGAAGGACAAGAAGCTCCGCCCTTCGCTGCGCAGCTGTCCGGCCAGGCTGGAGCGGGCGAACACCAGCTCGGCCTCGCGGGCCGGGCAGAAGTCCGTGGCACCGTCGCCGACGTAGATCACGGGCCGGCCCTGCTGCTGCCGTTGGCGCAGGTGCCAGGTCTTGCAATGGTTGCACTGGTTGCGGATGCGCGGCGTGTGGGCCGGCAGCACGCGCCAGCGGCCGGGCTCCACGCGCAGGTCGTTGGCCCGCACCTGGACCAGCGTGGCCAGCGGACCCAGCACGTGCCGGATGAGGGGCAGCAGGCCGCCCGAGAGGACCACCGGCTCCAGACCTTGACCGGCGGCCTCCCGCAGGAACTCCGCACAGCCCGTGCGCAGGCGCGTGGCGCCGTCCAGCCAGGCCAGGGCCTCGGCCAGGGGCAGATCCAGCAGATCCATTTCCGCCTGCAGCTTGACGTTCTCGGGCAGGCTGTCATCGAACTCGATGGCCCGCCAGTCCCGGCCGTCGGGCAGGCGCCGCCCGAACTGGTCCAGCAACTGGACCAGCGTGTCCTCCTCGGTCAGCGTGCCGTCGAAATCCAGGAAGAGCGCGGGGATCATTTGCCCTGCAGACCCAGCGCGCGCCGGTACTCGCCCTTGCCGGACAGCAGTTGCAAGGCCTGCTGGAAGACCTTGTCCTGCTTGAGCGCCTCCCGCGAGCGGGCCGCCTGGCCAGCGCGGTGGTCGATCAGCTCCAGCTCCAGCAGCTGGACCAGCTCGTCCTCGTGGACCTTGAACTGCTGGGGCAGGTTGTCGCCCAGCGCGGCGCGCATGGCCTCCAGGGCCTTCTCGCCCTCGGGGCCCACGCGCTCCTCTTCGAGGACCTTTTTCAGCTCGTCGAGCTGCATCGAACCCCGGGGCTGGTACTTGAAGGCCTTTTCGTTCAGGTAGGCGCGGAAGTCCGCCAGCAGGCTGGTTCCGCTCGCGTCCGCGGACAGAGTGCCGGCGGCGCTGCGGTCGTCCACGAAGTCCGCGAACTGATTGGCGCGCCAGAGTTCCACCGCGAGCCAGCTCTGGCGCTCGGGCTTCACCTCCACGTCCGGCGTGATGCCGCGGCCGCTGATCACGGGCCGGCCCTGCTCCGTGTGGAAGAGCGTGTCCGCCAGCGTGCTGTCCGTCACATGGTCCAGCACTTCGTTCTTCTCGAAGTAGTCGATGCGCTGGATCAGGCGACCCGAGGGCAGAAAGTAGCGCGCGGTGGTGAGCTTCATCTTGGCTTCCTCGTCCAGATCCAGCACGCTCTGCACCAGACCCTTGCCGAAACTCTGCTGTCCCATGATCAGCGCGCGGTCGTTGTCCTGCAGGCAGCCCGCCACGATCTCGCTGGCGCTGGCGCTGCCGCCATCCACCAGTACTACCAGATCGCCCGCGAAGACCGGCTCGCGCTCGGCGCGGATTTCCTTGATCAGTTCGTTGTTGCGGCCGCGGGTGACCACGATGGGCGTGCCTTTGGGCAGGAATAGTTCGGAGACCGCCGCCGCCTCGCGCAGCAGGCCGCCGGGATTGCCGCGCAGGTCCAGGACCAGGCGCTTGAGTCCCTTGGCCTTCAGCTCCTCGATGGCCGTGGACAGATTCTCGCCGGCCAGCCCGGAGAAACGCACCAGCCGCACATAGCCCGTGTCCGTGGCGGGATCCACCAGTTCGGCCAGTTTCACGTCCTGGATGTTGATCAGCTCGCGGACCAGCGTGTAGTCCTTGATCTCCCGCGAGCCGCTGCGCCGGATGCCCATGGTGACGGGGCTGCCGGGCGCGCCCTTGATCAGCCGCACCACGTCGGAGAGCGGCTTGCCCGTCACCTCAACGCTGTCCACGCGCGTGATCTCGTCGCCGGGTTTCAGGCCGGCCTTCCAGGAGGGCGAACCCTCGAAGGGACTGATCACCGTGATGCGCTTCTCGGAGCCGCGCAGGCCCACCTCCATCCCGATGCCGCCGTACTGGCCGCGGGACATGTCGTCCAGCTCCTGGGCGGCTTCTTCGATGAAGTAGTCCGAGTAGGGATCGAGCTCGTCCAGCAGGCCGCGGATGGCCGCGTTCATGGCGGCCTCGGGGTTGATCTGGTCCACATAGCGGAAGGCCAGGTTGCGGTAGACCTCGCCGAAGCGGATCAGGTTGTCGTGCACGTCCTGCAGATAAACCTCCCGGTCGGGCTGTTGTCCGGCGCCCATCAGGAACAGGAGCAAGAGGGGGAGGAGGCGAATCACGCGCTTCATGAAGGGTCCCTTCTGCCTGGAAACAGGCGGAGCAGATCGGTTTCGATGCGCCGGAACACGTCTTCGGGCGAACCCCCCGCGTCCACGCGCAGCACGCGCGCGGGCTCGTCCCGACAAATCGATTGATATCCATCGGCAACGCGCTGGAAGAACTCCACCCCGGCGCGTTCCATCCGGTCTTGGCCGCTGGTGCGGGCCAGGGCGACGGCGGCCGGCAGGTCCAGCCACCAGGTGCGCTCGGGCCAGGCCAGATCGCGCACCAGCCCATTGAGCGTGCGGACTGTCTCCAGGGGCAGGCGCCGGCCGTGACCTTGGTAAGCCGTGGTGCTGTCGGCGAAGCGGTCCAGCAGCACGACCTGGCCGGCTGCCAGCGCCGGCAGCACGCGTTCCTTCAGCAGCTGGATCCGCGCGGCGGTGTACAAGAGCAGCTCGGTCTCGCCGGCCATGGCCGTGTGGGCGGGATCCAGCAGGAGGCCGCGCACGGCCTCCGAGATCCGCGAGCCGCCGGGCTCCCGGAAGCAGGCCACGCGCCAGCCCCGCGCGAGCAGCCAGGCCTCCACCCGCCGGAGCTGGGTGCTCTTGCCGCAGCCGTCCAGACCCTCCAGGCTGAGCAGGCGTCCGTTCACGCGGCGCTCCGGCCGGCCTGGGCCGCCAGGCTGCGATAGAGCACCAGGCCCACGGCGAACATCCCCAGCGTGAGCAGCTGGCTGGTGGTGACCGACCAGGAGCCCAGTTGTCCGAGGATCATCGAGGCCTCGTAGTCGCGCAGGAACTCCACGAAAAAGCGGGCCGGCGAGTAGCAGATCAGGAACAGGGCGAAGATCTGGCCCGGAAAGCGCCGCGCGCGCGCCGCGAGCAGGAGAATCGTCATCAGCAGCAGATCCGCCGCGATCAGGTAGGCCTGGGTGGGATGCACCGGTCCCAGGCTGTGCAGGTGGCTGTGCTCGGGGTAGGTGAGCGCCCAGGGCAGGTCGCAGGACTTGCCGTAGCAGCAGCCGTTGAGCAGGCAGCCCACCCGGCCCAGCGCCATGCCCAGGGCCAGGCTGGGGGAGAGCAGGTCGATGACGTCCAGCACGGAGTGGCCGCTCTTGCGTGTGTACCAGATGGCGACGGGGATGGCCGCCAGCACGCCGCCCAGCAGCACCAGACCGGCGATGCCGAAGTTGCCGTCGGGCTGGATGGGGTTGACGACGGACCACCAGTCGCCGCGGAACTCCTCGACGTGGGTCAGGACGTAGAGCCCGCGCGCGCCCAGCATGGAACCCAGCAGGATGGCCGTGGAGAGGTTCTCGACGAACTCCTTGGGGATGCCCCGGCTCTTGCCCCGGCGGACGGCCAGGAAGATGCCGGCCAGGAAGGCCAGCATCATCATCAACCCATAGGTGGACAGGCGGAAGTTGCCGAGCTGGAACAGGGTGGGATACATCTACTCCTCGTCCTCCGGGCTGTCGTCCTTGTCCCGCTTGTGGCGCCGGTCGCTGGCCCGCGCGCCCTCCAGCACCAGGACGAACTCGCCCCGCACGCCGGTTGCCGCAAAATGCCGCTGGACCTCCGCCACGTCGCCGCGCACGAATTCCTCGTGCAGCTTGCTGATCTCCCGCGCCACGCAGAGCCGGCGCCCGGGCACGCTCTCCGTCAGGGCTGCCAGGGTGTGCTCCAGCCGGTGCGGTGCCTCGAGGAAGACCGTCGTCTCCGGCGAGGCCGCCAGTTCCGCCAGCGCCGTCTGGCGGCCTTTCTTGCGCGGCAGGAAGCCCAGGAAGCGGAAACGATCCGTGGGCAGCCCGCTGGCGGCCAGGGCCGGCAGGATGCTGCTGGCGCCGGGCAGCGCGCTCACCGGAAAGCCCTCGTCCAGCGCCGCGTTCACCAGCCGGTAGGCCGGATCGGAAATGCCCGGCATGCCGGCGTCGCTGATCAGGGCCACGGTTTCACCCGCGCGCAAACGCGCCACCAGGCGCTGCCGTTCCCGCTCGGTGGAGAAGTCGTGGTAGGAACTCATGGACGTGGTGATGCCGAAGTGGTCCAACAGACGGCGGGACATCCGCGTGTCCTCCGCGGCGATGTGCTGGGCCTCCTTCAACACCTCCACGGCGCGCAGGGTCATGTCACCCAGATTGCCGATGGGCGTGGGCACCAGGATCAACCGACCGCCATCCGCGCGGGGGGTGCTCACCGCCGGCTGTCCCGCAGGTAGAGCCAGTCCGCGCCGATGGCCCGCGGCCCCACCTTGGCGATCACCGGGGGCAGGCGCTTGAAGTGGGTGCGGGCCACCCGGTCCAGCAATCCATCCACGGCCTCGGGCGGGAAGCCCTCGGCGACGATCTCGGCGCGCGGGCGGCGCTGATCCACCGCGCGGACCAGGATGCGGTCCATTAGTTCATAGCTCCAACCCAGGTCGGCCTCGTCGGTCTGGCCCTCTTCCAGGTCGGCGCTGGGGGCCTTGTCCAGAATGGCGGCGGGGATCTCCAGTTGCCGGGCCAGGGCGAAGACCTGCTGCTTGTAGAGGTCGCCGATGGGATTGACGGCGCTGGCCAGGTCGCCGTGCCAGGTGCCGTAACCCAGCAGCAGCTCGGTCTTGTTGGAGGTGCCCAGCGGCAGGGCCTGCCAGGCCAGCGCGGCGTCGAAGATGCAGACCATCCGGCAGCGGGCCATCACGTTGCCCAAACGGCGCGGATCTGGCTCGCCCAGCGCCGGGGCCAGGCCCCGGGCGAAGTCCAGGGTCATGGGCGTGATGTCGATCTCCCGCGTCTCCAAGCCCAGCTGCCCGGCCAGCTGGCGGGCGTCGGCGGCGGAGGCGGGCTGGGAGCCGCGCCAGGGCAGGATCAGGGCCAGCACATTCGCGGGGCCCAGGGCTTCCGCCGCCAGGGCGGCCACCAGGGCGGAATCGATCCCGCCGGAGAGGCCTAGGACGGCGCGCTCGTGTCCGGTTCCGCGGATGGATTCCCGCAGGAAGCGCACCAGATGGGCGCGGACGGCGGGCAGGTCCAGGGATAAATGCTTCATGCTGGAAAGTGATAAATGAAAGCCGCTAAGAGGAAAGGGCGCGCCGCAGCGCGCCCCTGGGCCGTGATGCTCAGGTCGCCGGACCTCAACCCTTCAGGGCCGTGTCCAGGATTTCCAGCGCCCGGTCGATGTCCGGGGCCGAGACCGCCAGATGCGGCCGGATGCGGATGCTCTTCTCGCCGCAGGGCAGCACGAGCATGCCCTGATCGTAGCAGCGGCGCTTGATCTCCTTGCGCTGCTCGGGATCCACGTCCAGGGCGCACATCAGGCCCAGGCCGCGGGTCTGGCTGACCTGGGCGTGGCGGGTCTGGATCTCGTGCAGGCCGGCCAGCAGGCGCTCGCCCATGATCCGGGCGTTCTCCACCAGCTTCTCGTCGCGCATGATCTCCAGGATGCGGCGGAAGCGGATCATGTCCACCAGGTTGCCGCCCCAGGTGCTGTTGATGCGCGAGGGCTCGCGGAAGACGTTGTGCTCCACCGTGTCCACCCGCGGCCCGGCCAGGATGCCGCAGACCTGGGCCTTCTTGCCGAAGCTGATGGCATCGGGCTGGACGCCGTGGTGCTGATGGGCCCAGAACTTGCCCGTCATGCCCATGCCGCTCTGCACTTCGTCGATGATGAAGAAGATCTCCAGCTCGTCGCAGAGGCGGCGCAGCCCCTGGAAGAACTCCGGCCGGAAGTGGCGGTCGCCGCCTTCGCCCATGACGCCCTCGACGATCAGTCCGGCGATTTCGTGCGGACGGGCGGCCGCCGCAGCGCGGATGGCAGTGTAGCAGGCCTCCTCGGCAGCAGCGACGCGGGCGGTCTCGGCCTCACCGGCCGGGTACAGCATGTAAGGCGGATCCACTCGTGGCCAATCGAAGCGCGGGAAGTACATGTACTTGCGCGGATCGTGGGTGTTGGTCATGGAGAGCGTGTAGCCCGACCGGCCGTGGAAGGCGTTCTTGAAATGGAGGATGGACAGTTTGTTCTCGTGGACCACCCGGCCGGCGGCTAGGTTCATCCGGTGCTTCCAGTCGAAGGCTGTCTTGAGGGCATTTTCCACGGCCAGAGTGCCGCCCTCGATGAAGAATAGGTGGGGCAGATAAGCCGGAATGCCCACCTGGCCGAAGACCTCGACGGTCTCGGCCATTTCGCAAGTGTAGAAATCGCTGTTGGTGACCTTGTTGATGGCGGCCCAACCGATTTCGGCCAGAAAGGCCGGTTCCGTCAGCTTCGGGTGGTTGATTCCCACCGCGATGGAAGCGAAAAAGCTGGTCATGTCCAGGACGTCGCGCCCGGTGCGCGCGTCGCGGATCCAGCTTCCGTGGCTGTGTTGCAGGTCGACGACCAGATCCAGGGCGTCCACCAGCATGTGCTTGCCGATGACGGCGTGCACGTCATTGGGATTGATGCGCCTCATAGGGGCCTCCTTTATGATGAATCCCGTGAAGGTCAAGACCGACAGTGGTTTACCGGATGAGAGTAGCGTTTCCCCACCGATGCGACAAGACGGCGAGGCTTTACTATTCTCCACCTCCTGCGTGGACAGCATGTGCCCTTGCAGGCGGTGAATAATGATTAGCCAAAGTTCCGAAAAATTTCCACCGAAGCTCACGAGGACGCGCTAACTGTAGCCGCCAAAGCCTCGGGAGCGTGCCTCGGAACCCGGCTGAGTTTGAGAAAGAACGCGCCCGCATGATCGACGTGATATTCCTGGGCACCAGCTCCGCCACCCCCACCCCGCGGCGCAACGTCAGCTCTCTGGCGCTGCTGACCGAGAAGGAAAGCCTGCTGCTGGACGCCGGCGAGGGCACCCAGCGCCAGATCCTGCATAGCGGATTCCGGCGCGGGCGCATCGACCGGATCTTCATCACCCACCTCCACGGCGACCATCTCTATGGATTGATCGGTCTGCTCAGCAGCTTTCAGCTCAATCGTCGTGAGGAACCCTTGCTGCTGGCCGGGCCGGCCGGGCTGGCCCGCTACGTGGACTTCATGAAGCGCTTGTCTCAAACGGACTTCGGCTTTGAGCTGATCATCCAGGAATGGGGGGCCTTGCAGGATCTCACGCCCGTCCTGGAAACCGACGACTTCGTGCTGATTGCCGCGCCACTGCGACACCGCCTGTACACGCTGGGCTACCGCCTGGAGGAGAAGACCCGGCTAGGCCGCTTCGACGGGGAGAAGGCCGACGCACTGGGCGTGCCTTTCGGCCCCGAGCGCGGGCGGCTGCTGCGCGGGCAGGACATCACCTTGGCCGACGGGCGGGAGGTGCGCAGCACCGACCTGGTGGGCGAGCCGCGGCCGGGCACGGTCCTGGCCTTCTGCACGGACACCACCTACTGCGCGAACTCCGTGGCGTTGGCCCGGGACGCCGACTTGCTGATCCACGAGGCCACGTTCCTGCCCAGTGACGCGGCCCAGGCCCGACGCACGCT
This sequence comes from Acetofilamentum sp., assembly GCA_020726405.1. Lineage (GTDB taxonomy): Bacteria > CAIWAD01 > CAIWAD01 > CAIWAD01 > CAIWAD01 > CAIWAD01. The sequence continues at coordinate 11,250 of DYSB01000041.1, forward strand.
GCACAGCACCACCGAAGACGCCGTGCGCGTGGCCCGGGAAGCGGGGGTCCGGCAGCTGGCGCTGACCCACTTCAGCACGCGCTACATGGGTGACATGCGACCCGTGCAGCAGGCCGCGGAAGCCGCCTGGCCGGGTGTGATCGTGGCGCGGGATTTCATGCAGATTCACCTCCGGGCCGGTGAAGCGCCGCAGGTGGGCGATTCCCGGGCTTCCAAGTCTGCGGAAGCCTGATCGAGGATGCCGCCGCAGCCAACTGGACAAATCTGCCCGCTGCGGATTTCTGATAGTGCGGAAGCTCCAACAATAGCCGCCAAAATGTGGACAACTCGTGTGTTAGTGGATTGTCAAGCCTGGGCAGACGAATATGGTCGGTGCAACGGCTCCAGAACGTGTTGATTTGCAAAGGTGAATCGAGCTTGTCCACCACTTTTTGGTCTGGCCGGGTATCGGCCCCGGTGCTAGGTTGGACTTGTGGATAAGTCCGGGGAGAGGAAGTGAAGATCACCAGCACCACCTGCTATCTGCTTGATGGACAGGGCATGGAACTCCACGTGCGGCGCCTGCATCCCAGCTGGCTCCGCCCGGTGGGCGGCTTCTGGAAAATTCTGAACGAGCAAGGAAAAAGGTCCACAGATTATTCCGTGGAAATCCGGCTCTTCGCGAGCTTTGATTGGGGTGGAGCGGAGGCTTTTTCCCAGCCCGGCCAGGCGCTGGAACGGGTGGCGGCCGGGCCGGCGGAGATCGCGTCCTGGCTGAAGCGCGATGCCCGGCGCCGACAGTCAGCCTGTCTCTACGTGTTGGTGAGCGAGGATCCCGCCCGGCGCGAGGAGGCCCGGAACTTGGGCCTGACCGTGTTGGACTTCGCCGAGCTGTTGCGCCGATTGGGTTTGGGCGCGGCCATGGGGGCGGCGGAGCTGCCCAAGCCCAAGGCCCCGCGGGAACCGGCCATCCTCAAGGGCGGCAAATTGATGGGCGAGGCGGAGCTGCGCTGGTGGCGCGAACAGCTGGAGCTGCCCGAAGAAGCCGAGCCGGATCCCCAGGCTGTGCAGGCGGCTGAGGAGCAGCGCCTGGCCCACTGGCTGGGCGCGGAGGCGGATGATCCGCGCGTGCTGGAGCACGGGGACGAGGACTGGATGACGCGGAATTTCCCCGATCAACCGGGCGAAGGCCTCCCGCGCCGCCCGCCCAAGAGCCGCCCGCGCTGATTCTTCCCACGCGCCGCGCTAAGGATTCCCCCGCCTTGTGACGATCATGCAAACAAGTCCCGACGGATGGCGCGAGCCACGGTCCCAGGCGGGACTTGCCTAAGGCTGACAGCGAGGGACTTCTTTCGTGAACCTGATCATCGGAATCATCACTGTTTTCGGCTGTGTGATCACCGGCTTTGTCCTGGAAGGCGGACACATCGCGGCCCTCTGGCAACCGCTGGAGCTGCTGATCTTGTTTGGCGCCGCCTTCGGTGCGATGATCATCGCCAATCCCTTCAGCGTGATCAAAGCCGTGCTCGCCGAGATCCCCGCCGTGATGAAGGGTCCGCGCTACACCAAGACCGACTACCTGCAGCTCTTCGGCATGATGGGCGACGTCTTCAACAAGATCCGGCGCCAGGGTCTGGTGGCCATCGAGGCGGACATCGGCAAGCCGGACTCCAGCGAGATCTTCAGCAAGTACCCCAAGATCCTGGCCGACCATCACACTATCGAATTCATCCAGGACTACCTGCGCCTGGTGGTGTCGGGCAGCATGAACACCTTCCAGCTGGAGAACCTGATGGACGTGGAGCTGGGCACGCACCACCACGATGCGGAGGCGCCGGCCCAGGCCGTCAACCGGATCGCGGACGCCCTGCCGGGATTCGGCATCGTGGCCGCCGTGCTGGGCATTGTGATCACCATGGGCGCCCTGGATGGTCCCGCCGAAGAGCTGGGCCACAAGGTGGCCGCCGCCCTGGTGGGCACCTTCCTGGGCATCCTGTTCGCCTACGGCGTGTTCGCCCCGCTGAGCACGGCGCTGGAGCGGCGCGCCCGCCAGCAGGCCGACTGGTTCGTGGCCATCAAGACCTGCTTCCTGGCCAGTCTGCAGGGCTACGCGCCGCAGATCGCGCTGGAGTTCGGACGCAAGACCGTACCGTCCGAGTGCCGGCCGGACTTCGAGGAGCTCTCAAACTTCCTCCGCGGCGCGAAGAAGGAATAGGTCATGGCGGACGCAAAACCGGCCGAGCAACCCATTGTCATCAAGCGCATCGTCGCGGCGCACGGACACCACGGCGGAGCCTGGAAAGTGGCCTTCGCCGACTTCGCCACCGCCATGATGGCCTTCTTCATGCTGATGTGGATCCTGGGTCAGGCGGACAAGAACCAGAAGGCCGCCATCTCCAACTACTTCAACAATCCCACGGTGGTGGACCTGGGCGGCGCCTCCGGCGTCTCGGGCACGGAATCCGGCACCGAGGGCGGCGAGGCGGACCTGGGCGCGCCGGGGGGCGAGGAGGCGGAGAAAGCCTCGCTGGAGCAACTGCAGGCGCAGATCCAGGACGCGCTCAACACCTCCGCCGCCATGGAGCAGTACAAAGACCAGATCCAGGTGGAGATGACGCCGGAAGGCGTGCGGATCCAGATCATGGACAAGGAGTTCAGCTCCATGTTCGCCCTGGGCAGCGCCACCCTGGAACCCAGCGCCCTGGACCTGCTGCACGAACTGGGCCGGGCCGTCTCCACGGTGCCCAACCGCATTTCCATCAGCGGCCACACGGACGCCTTGCCCTACGGCTCGCCCACCTACACCAACTGGGAACTCTCCACCGACCGCGCCAACGCGGCCCGGCGCGAGCTGCTGCGCGGCGGCCTGTTGCCGGACAAGATCGGCCGGGTGGTGGGGCTGGCCAGCCAGGCCCTGCTCTATCCGAATCGGCCGGAGGATCCCATGAATCGGCGCATCACCATCCTGATAATGAACAACCAGACGGAGCTGGCCATTCGCAAGGAGGGCGGGCAGCTGATACACGTAGAAGATAGGGGTTCTTGAAAGTCCTTGAGGGTTGGGACGTTCGACCTCGGCTTTGGCTCGATCATCCGATCGGCTGGCGATCCACAAAAACTTACGAGAACCCCTATAAGCCGACATTCAGTCAGAACTCGCAGCCGCCTGCCTGTGCTCTGGAACCGTGCCGGCGGCTTCATTGCACTCCAAGCCTAGCCGCCCTATCTTGAACACGTCCCGGCGGTGCGCCTCCTGGACGTGTGGGGGGTGTAGCTCAGTGGCAGAGCAGCGCCCTTTTAAGGCGTAGGTCGATGGTTCGAGCCCATCCACCCTCATGTGCGGCATCGCGGGTCGCTGCCCCGCGCCGTTCCCCCACCGCGGCCCTCCAGCCGCTTTTTTCTTGTTGAAGGAAGGGAGCTTCGCGTGAGCGAACAACCCGCCGAGCCCCGGCTGCGCAAGCCCGATTGGCTCAAGGTGCGCCTGCCCTCTGGCGCGGGCGTGGTCAAGCTGAACCAGTTGCTGCGCCAGAAGAAGCTGGTCACGGTCTGCGAGGAAGCCCGCTGTCCCAACATGCACGAGTGCTGGACCCAGGGCACGGCCACCTTCATGATCCTGGGCGACACCTGCACGCGCAGTTGCGGCTTCTGCAACGTGAAAACCGGCCGGCCGGGCACGGTGGACTGGGACGAGGCGGAGCGGGTGGCGGAGGCCGCCGGCCAGATGCAGCTCAAGCACGTGGTGATCACCAGCGTGGACCGCGACGAGCTGCCCGACAAGGGTGCCGGCCTGTTCGCGTTGACTATCCGCAAGGTGCGCAAGGCCCTGCCCGAGGCCACCATCGAAGTGCTGATCCCGGACTTCCGCGGCGACGCCGCCTGCCTGCGCCTGGTGCTGGCGGAGAAGCCCGACGTGCTCAACCACAACGTGGAGACCATCGCGCGCCTCTACCGCACGGTGAGGCCCCAGGCCGTCTACCAGGAAAGCCTTGAGCTGATCCGGCGGGCCGCCCAGGCCGGCTTCTTCACCAAGAGCGGCTTCATGGTCGGACTGGGGGAGACGGACGCCGAGGTGCTGGAGCTGATCCGCGACCTCAAGGCCCACGACACGCGCTTTATCACCATCGGCCAGTATCTGCAGCCCACCAAGCAGCACCTGCCCGTGGAGCGCTACGTGCATCCGGACCAGTTCCTGGAATACGCGCGCTTCGCCAAGAGCCTGGGCGTGGAGAAGGTCCAGGCCGGGCCGCTGGTGCGCAGTTCCTACCACGCCGGCGACGAGGCGGCGGAGGCGGGCGTGAGCGTTCAGACCGGCCGCGTGTTCGGCTGAGAGCCAGTTCCGACAGGCTGCCAAGGTCCAGCTGACAGGGGGACTCGTGGAGCTACAGCAGCGACTCTGCACCCAGGGCGACACGCTGTTCCGCCAGCGCAGCTATGTGCCCCTGCCTTTCCTGGCCGTGATGATCCTGGCCCTCTGGCTGGAGGGTTCCGCCGCCCTGCCGCTCTCCGCCAGCTGGATCTGGGCTTGCGTGGCCGTGTCCCTGGCGGGCCAGTTCATCCGCGCGGACGTGGTGGGCCACACACCGGACGGCACCAGCGGGCGCAACACCCGCGTGCAGGTGGCCAAGCAACTCAACACGGTGGGCTGGTACAGCGTGGTGCGGCATCCGCTTTATGTGGGCAACGGCCTGATGTGGCTGGGACTGGCCCTGCTGCCGGGCCTCTGGTGGCTGACGCTGCTGGTCATGCTGGGCTTCTGGCTCTTCTACGAGCGCATCATGCTGCGTGAAGAGGAATTCATCAAGGGCGAGTTCGGCGCGACCTTCGCGGCATGGGCCGCCGTGACACCGGCCTTCCTGCCAAGCTTCTCGCGCTGGCAGCCCTGGGCTCTCACCTTTTCGTGGAAGAACGTGCTGCGGCGGGAATTCTCGGGCTTCTTCGCCCTGGTGGGACTCTTTGTCCTGCTGCTGGTGCTGCGCGAGGTCTTCGCCGGGCAGTCGGTGGCGTTCAGCTGCGGACAGAAGCTGGCCCTCTTGGCGGGCCTGGTTTCCTACCTGATCATCTACGTACTGCGCCGCTGGACGCGCGTGTCACACGAACGTCCACGCTGCCCCACTGCCCTTTTCACCACAGAGGCACAGCCAAGGCCGATGGAGGATCACTCGGCAGAGTAGTTGTCAGGTGTGTGTGGCGAAGCCGATTCCCTTCCCCCGCGGCCCGCGGGGGAAGAATTCAGCCTGTCGGCGTCACCACTAGATACGGGTTCACCCTTAGCACGCCTCGCATCACGAGACACAAATCCTTGGTGGTTCCCACCCCAGCTGCGAGCGCAACCAAGCAACCAGCTCGGCCACGGCGCGGCCGCGGTGGCTGCGGGCGTTCTTCTCCGCAAGTGTCAGCTCGGCGAAGGTCCTGCCCAACTCGGGCAGCAGGAAGACCGGATCGTAGCCGAAGCCGCCGGTGCCGCGCGGCGCGTCCAGGATCAGCCCGTGACACAGGCCGCGCAGCAGCGTCTCGCGCCCGTCCGGCTCGATGACGGCCAGCACGGTGGCGAAGCTCGCCTGGCGCCGATCCAGCGGCACGGCCGCAATCTCCCGCACCATCCTGGCCACGTTATCGGCGTAACTGCAGCTTTCGCCCGCCCAGCGCGCGCTGGTGACGCCTGGCGCGCCGGCCAGCGCATCCACCATCAGCCCGGTGTCGTCGGCCAGACAGAGCCCGCCGGTGTGGGCGAAGAGTGCGCGCGCCTTGATCAGCGCATTCTCTTCCAGCGTGGCGCCGTCCTCGACGGGCTCGGCTAGATCCGGGAAGTCGCGCAGGCTGCGCAGCACCACAGGGCCGAAGGCCTCCTCCAGCGTGTGGCGCAGCTCGATCAGCTTGTGAGCATTGCCGGTGGCGACGTGCAGAGTCCTCATGGTTATTTACCTGCACAGCGGGAGATTGTGTGGTGTTCGTGGTATCCGGTCGACTTCACCTTCCCCTCGGCATCCGACGGGGCTATCGAGGCCCATGGCCCAATAGTCACGTGGATAGAGCCGCTGTAGCACTTTCTCCGGCGCATGTTGGGCCAAGTATTGATCAACCAATTCGAATTGTCGCACGGGGCCAATGAGGTAGAATCTGGTGCCGGCAGCTGGTTTCCAGTCGCCTTCTGCCAGTCCGGGAAACACGCGGGCATGGATTTCCAGCTTCCGTGATTCGAGTTCAACGGACAACCGCGGATCGTCGAGCAGGTCCAGCAGACCGCGACGGAACATCCGCAGTTCTTCCAGTCTCGTTGGGCCTTGTTTCCAGGGCACAAGCTCCTCGATGAGGCGCTGCGTGCCCGCCTTTTGGTTCCGCAAACCCAATGTGAGCTGCAGTTCGAGCGCCCGTTGTCGGGTGCGTTCGGTGTAATCCAGGGCCGTACGTGAGCCACCCAGGGCTGTGATCAGGGCGGTGCGCGCGCGGCCCGCGTCCACAGGAGGAGCCTGTCTCACTCGCTCCTCCACGAAGGCAAGCGTTTGGGAGACATCCGGGCAACGCTCGGCGTAGTAGCGCAGAGTGCCATTGCGCTCCCGCGGCCGAATGCCGTTGGAATAGGCCAAGCCAGCCGCCCAGGTCTGCATGAACAAGCCCTGGTCACTGCCTCCTCCGAGGATGTTGCCTGCCAGATAGTCGAGCAGGCTGGCCCGCGACCAGGCGCGCTGATGTGTCAATGGCGCGGAAGCGATGATGACGCCGCTGCTCATCCCAGGAGTGACGAGACCAAGGCAAGGCGACTCAAAATCCAGGAGACGACTAG
>DYSB01000255.1 GCA_020726405.1 Acetofilamentum sp.
CTGGAGGTTCTGCACGCCAAGCAGCAGGCCATCGTCTCGGGCGCAGCGGGAGTCAGCCGCGAACAAGGCACGCTGTCCATCGTGACCGGCTCTGCGACGGTCACGGGCGCCGGCACGGACCTTTCCACCAGCCTGGAGGGGCAGACTTTACTCTTGCACGCGGAGGGCCTCCTGGCCGAAGTGACGGTCCTGAGCGTGAATGCGGCCCTGCAGACATTGGTCCTCACCAGCCCCGCCAGCGTGAGCGAGGGCGCGGCCTACTTCTATCCCGCCAAGTCGACGGCCCTGGGTTATGGCAGCGACGTGGCAACGGCCTCGGAGATGCTGGCGGCCGTGGACGCGACGAAGGCGGCCAAGAGCGCCACGCGGACCGAGGTCCTGCAGGCCAAGGCTGCCCACGCCAACACGGTGCTGGAGCTGTTCAAGGACGAGCAGGGAGGATCGGGCGACAGTGAATCCTACGCCCTGCGCCTGTCCTGGGACAAGCCGGCGCTGGTGGACCTGGAGGAGATTCGCGGCTACCGCGTGCGGGTCTACGAGCTGAAGAACACGCGCACGCGCCTGCCCGTGGGCGTGCCCAAGGCCGTGCTGGAGTCGGCCCACGTCGATCTGATCCACCGCACGCATGAGTCCTCGACGATTCCTCGCCAGAAGCGCGAAGCCGTCCAGGCCAGTGATCTGGTGGGCAGCGGCTCCACCACCAGCCGCGTGGTCGTCGCCGGCACGACTGTGTTCCAGCCGGGCACGCGCGTGGAGGTGGGCGGCGTCTCGCGCATCGTCAAGGCCTTCGACTCCTCCAGCCGCACGATCGAGCTCTTGACGCCCCTGCCGACCGCGCCGCCCCTGGGCCAGGTCCTGACGGGTTACCAGCTCGCCTGGGAGGGGGACGTCTGGACCGAGCGCCTGCAATGGCCCATCCGGGGCGGCCAGCACCTGGTGATCTACGCCCAGGCCGTCACCGAGTACGACGTGGGCGGCGACTGGTCGGCCGGGCTGGAGGTGCTGACGGACACGCTGGAGAACGCGGACGGCGAGACGCTGGCCGAGATCCTGGCCCGCCGGCGCAGCCAGGAACGCACGCGCTTCGAGGTCGAGCGCGACCGCATGGCCACGGACTTGGAGGAGCAGGTCTTCCAGCTGCAGCGGGCCCTGGCCGAGGCGCCCACCCAGGAGCAGTTCACCACGGTGGTGCGGACGATTGAAGAGTTGCAGGCCGGTGTCTGATGGCCACCCTGACGCAAAGCGGCCTGCCACCCGGCGCCGTCTACGTCCTCCAGGACAACCTGTGCGAGGTGGAGCGCGGCGGCCAGCGGCACGGGCTCCTGGTGCGGACGGGCGTAGTGCCGGACACGGGCACGCTCGCGCTGGGCGGCCTGCGTGATTCGAACTACGCCTTGCTCTTTCGGCCGCTGGCCCTGGTGAATCAGTCCCGGCTCTCCATCGACGTGGGGGACCGCGCGGCCTTCCGGCGGCGCCTGGAGCACATCGTGCCGCCTCCCGTGATCCTGCTGTCGGCCGTGGCCACGGATCTGTCCGTGGAGCTCGCCTGGACCCATCCGGCGGACGGCTTCCAGGGCGAGCGCGTGGTGGCGCAAGCCCAGGCGGCGGGCAGCCAGGCCTGGAAGGACGTGGCGGAGACGAGGGATCGGCAGGCCCGCGCGCTGATGGTCACGGGCCTGCAGTCTACGACCACCTACGCCTTTCGTGTGCGGCAGGAGACGAGTGAGGGGCGCTACCGGGGCACCAGCCGCAGCCTCAGCGCCACGACGGGAGATGGACCCGAGCAGGATGGGTCGACCAACCTGCAGCGGGGCGGGTCATTTGAAGTGGAAGCCTGGTAGGAGGAATCATGTCGGTGTTCATCACGCGGTCCACGGACTGCTCGGTCTTCGGCGGCTATTCGATGAAGATCCAGGCTCAGGGCGGGCCGGTCGCCACGGACCTGACCAAGGTCAACTTCATCGACCTGCGCGGCCTGTCGAAGGTGTGCATCTCGGCCTACATCCGCATGCACCTGCGAAACGCCGGCACCTTCTATGCCCGGATCACGCCCTATTACGAAGACCACATGCCCATGACGCCCATCGACTGGACGGTGCTGACCCAGTCGGGGGAAACCCAGTTCACACGCTACTGGCGCTCCTTCGACATGTCGAAGCTCGGCGACGCGGGCGAGCTGCCCCTGGGCACGACCTTCCTCAAGCTCTCCTTTGGCTGGGACGGGGCACTGGCGTCGGGCACGGTCTACGTGGACGCCGTCAAGGCCGAGCAGGGCTCCTTTCCCACCCACTGGACGCCCTATGGTCTGAAGGAGCAGGACTCGCTGGACCTGGTGTCGGATGGCGAGAATTACCGGCGCGTGAAGGAAGTGACTCCCACGGGCGAGATCACGCCTGGCTCCATCCAGGACGGGGCCGTGCTCCAGCCCAAGCTGGCCGATGGCGCGGTGGGCACAACCAAGATCGCCGACGGCTCCGTGAACCTGGTCACCAAGGTGACGGGCGAGCTGCCCAACACCAACCTGGCGCGCATCGACCTGCCGGCGAAGATCGCCGACGGCATCCTGCCCGAGACCAAGCTGGACGCCAGCGCCCAGGGCAAGCTCGCGGCTCTTCGCACGGACGGCCTGGTGAAGGGAAACCTGGTCCAGGAGGACATCCACGCGCCAGGTGGAATCCGCACACTGATCAACACGGCCACAGGCCAAGTGACCTCGGACTTGAAGGCCTCGGACGGCTCGGTCATCGACACGGTCATCCGCAATTCCGCTTCCTTGCACACCCGGGCCATTGCCGAGCCCTATGAGGACGGCAATATCCCCGTTGGAAGCATCCACAGCGCTGGCGGCGGGGTCTACACCTACCGCTTGGGCTACCAGGCGGCGAGCGCGGCCATCAACATCGGCGAGTCCGGCGATACCCTGCCCGGCCTCTTTGACCTGTTGAACTCGGCGGGCGGGGACCTGCTGGATTCGGGGGGCAACCCGGTCACGGTGACGGGCATGTGCCTGAACCAGAACGGTACGACGCCCGTCTCCCCTGGGGATTCGCAGTCGGGGTCCAGTCTGGGCGCTGGCTGGTGGCTGAACGACGGCGGCGCTGTGCCCCTCTCCACGGTCTTCATCAAGCTCTCGGCCCTGCCGGTGGGGACGGTCACGCATTTCGACGCGCTTTACAGTCGGCGCAACACGGTGGGCGCCCTGGGGCGCAACTCGCTGGTCAAGAAGGCCGTCGTCTCTGGGGAGGCCGACCCCAATCTGACCGCCACCATCCTCGACCTGAAGGGCACGGGGGACTGGAACACGCCGGTGGCGCCCGGCCGAAAGCTCATCGACCTGACGGATGCGAGCGCCAACATCGCTCCGGCGAAGGTCGTGCAGGCCTCGATCGCAGATGGCGCGGTGGGTTCCGCCAAGATCGCCACGGGCGCCGTGGGCGCGACGCAGCTGGCCGCTGGCGCCGTGGGATCGACGCAGCTCGGCACGAATGCCGTCATCGACACGAAGATCACGGCCGGTGCGGTCACGGAGACCAAGCTCGCCGATGGGGCGGTGACGACAAACAAGCTGGGGGCAGCGGCCGTCACCACGGCGAAGATCGCCGATGCCGCCATCGCCACGGCCAAGCTCGCCGCCAATGCCGTCGACAACTCGCGCCTGGCGGCGGACACGGCCTCGCTGGGCAAGCTGACCTCCAACG
>DYSB01000042.1 GCA_020726405.1 Acetofilamentum sp.
GGCGCTGCTGGAAACCTGCTGCCAGCTCTCCACCCAGCCGGGCAGCCGGCTGGTCCAGCACCTGTTGGGTCGCTGGCCCGGGTTGACGGCTTGGCCGCCGCCCCGTCCCTGTCCGCCGCGGCTGGCCTGCCTGTGGGCCTGGGCCCTGGCGAATCTCGCCCAGGACGGCCGGCCCTTCCGGCTGCCCGGGCTGGAAGTCGCGGAGTCCGAGCGGAGCGCCTTCGTCCGGCGCACGCTGGCCGAGCTGCGCGAACCCAGCCGGAACGATTCGCCGGCCGAGTGTGAGCGGCTGGAGCGGGAACTGGAGCGCCTCGAGAACTGGCTGTCCGAACAAGAGGAGCGCGCGCCGGGCCGCGGCCTGCGCCTACAGGTGCTGGGCCCCGTGCGCCTGCTGCTGGACGGCCGTGAGCTGGATCCGGCCACCTTGAAGACCCGGGTGGGCGTGGAGCTGCTGGCCCTGCTGGCCATCCGGGCCTGGCAGGGGCGGGAGCGCCTCAGTCGCGACGAGATCCTGGACGCCCTGACCCTGGAGGGCCGGCCGCTACTCAGCGAGTCCAGCCTGCGGGTGGTGATCAGCCGGCTGCGCAAGGCCCTGCTGCACGAGAGTCCCGAGGCCATTCGTTTCCAGGAGCGCCAGGGCTACGCGATGGCGGAGGATCTGGGCCTGTCCGTGGATGCGCTGGACTTCGAGCTGGCCTGGACGCGCGCCCAGGACGCCCAGCGCAAGGGGCGCGCGCCGGAGGTGGAGCGGCACCTGGACGACTGCCTGGGCCTGTACCGCGGCTCCTTCCTGCCCGGCGGCGCGGCCTGGACCGAACCCCTGCGCGGCCACTTCGAGCGTCGCTTCATGGACGCGGCCCGCCAGCGGCTGAAGCTGCTGGAGGGGCAGGACGAGCTGCGCGGCGAATTCCTGGCCCGGCTCAAGGCGCGGCTGCCCGTCCTGGCGGAATTCCTGGCCGTGGAGGCCTGAGGCGGCGACCGGCCCTTTCCCAGCCCGCCGATCCCGATCTTCCAGCGTCACAGTGATGATCCCGAACTGGAACCACGCGGCCCATGGCCGGGGCGGAGCCGCGCGCTCCGCCGGCCCGGGGACGACAGGTTGGACGGCGAGAAGGAGAGCGGCAGCCATGGCGTTGGAGATCAAACAGGCGGACTTCCTGGTCAGCGTGGCCAACGCGAACAACCTTCCCGAGCCGCCTTGGCCCGAGATCGTCTTCGCCGGGCGCAGCAACGTGGGCAAGTCCAGCCTGATCAACATGCTGCTGGGCCGCAAGGCCCTGGCCAAGGTGAGCGCCGCCCCGGGCAAGACCCGGCTGGTCAATTATTTCCTGGTCAACGAGAATCTCTACTTCGTGGACCTGCCGGGCTACGGCTACGCCAAGACCAGCCAGGTCCTGCGCCAGGACTGGGCCAAACTCATCGACGAATACATCCGCACGCCGCGCTCGCGCATCGTGGTGCAGCTGCTGGACATCCGCCACCGGCCGGCCAAGCAGGACCTGGAGAGCCTGGAATGGCTCTGCCACAACATGGTGCCCGTGGTGGTGGTGCTGACCAAGGGCGACAAACTGGGTCGCCAGGCCCAGTACACGGCCCTGCGGGCGCTCAAGGAGCAGCTGAAATCCCTGCCGATTCTCCAGATTCTGACCAGTTCCTCGCGCTCCAAGAGCGGGCGCGACGAGTTGCTGGGCTTTCTGGGGGCATGGCTGAGGAAAGGAAACGCCAGGTGAGGGACTTTTCCGGCGGCATGGAGGCCGTCCACGCGCTGCAGGATGCGCGCGAACAACTGCTGCAGGAGATCCGCTGCAGCATCGTGGGGCAGTCCGAGGTCATCGAGCATCTGCTGATCACGCTGCTCTGCCGCGGCCACGGCCTGGTGGTGGGCGTGCCGGGGCTTGCCAAGACCCTGCTGATCTCCACGCTGGCCCGCGTGCTGGAGCTGAAATTCAGCCGCATCCAGTTCACGCCGGACCTGATGCCCGGCGACATCACGGGCACGGACGTGATCGAGGAGGATCAGAACTCGCGGGCCAAGCACTTCCGCTTCTTCCACGGGCCGATCTTCGCCAACATCGTCCTGGCCGACGAGATCAACCGCACGCCGCCCAAGACCCAGTCCGCCCTGCTGCAGGCCATGCAGGAGCACGAGGTGACCGTGAGCGGGACCACCTATCCGCTGGAGGAGCCCTTCTTCGTGCTGGCCACGCAGAATCCCATCGAGCAGGAAGGGACCTATCCCCTGCCCGAGGCCCAGCTGGACCGTTTCATGTTCATGCTGCGCGTGGACTATCCCAGCTTCGCCGAGGAGCTGGAGATCGTCAAGTCCACCACGGGCTCTTCGGGCGAGCTGCCGCGTTCCGTGCTCAGCGCCCAGCAGATCCTGCAGCTGCAGGAGCTGGTGCGCCGGACGCCGGTCTCCGACCACCTGGTCGAGCAGGCCGTCCGGCTGGCCTCGCGCACCCGGCCGGGCAATCCCGAGGCGCCGGCCTGGATCAAGGAGCAAGTGAGCTGGGGCGCCGGACCGCGCGCCAGCCAGTACCTGGTGCTGGGCGCCAAGTGCCGGGGCATCCTGCACGGCCGGCCCACGCCGGACCTGGAGGATCTGCGCGCCGTGGCGCTGCCCGTGCTGCGGCATCGCGTGCTGACCAATTTCGCCGCGGAGGCCGAGGGCGTGACCAGCGACGCGCTAATCGGGCGTCTGCTGGAGACCCTCGCCTGAGATGGCCACGCTGCTCACGCCGGAGCGGATCGGCAAGCTGAAGAGCCTGGACCTGGTGGCGCGCTCCGTGGTGGAGGGCTTCATCACCGGCCTGCACCGCTCGCCCTACCACGGCTTCAGCGTGGAGTTCAGCGAGCATCGCCCCTACCAGCGTGGCGACGAGATCCGCCACATCGACTGGCGCCTGTTCGCCCGCAGCGAGCGCTTCCAGATCAAGCAATACGAGGAGGAGACCAACCTCCGCTGCCACATCCTGCTGGACGGCAGCGCGTCCATGGGCTTCGGCAGCCCGGGCCTGCTCAGCAAGTTCAGCTGGGGCGCGACCCTGGCCGCCTGCCTGATGTACCTGATGGTGCGCCAGCAGGACGCCGTGGGCCTGGTTTTATTCGACGAGGAGCTGCGCAAGCTCATCCCGCCCCGCGGCACGCGCGGCCATCTGCGCCTGCTGCTGAAGGAGCTGGAAGGCTGGAAACCCGCCGGCGGCACGCGCACCGAGGCCGTCCTGCACCGGATGGCCGAGTCGCTCACCCGGCGCGGACTGGTGATCCTGATCAGCGACCTGCTGGACGACGAGAGCGCTCTAATCCGCGGCCTGAAGCACTTTCGCCACCAGGGCCACGAGGTCATCGTCCTGCAGCCGCTGGATCCGGCGGAGCTGGACTTCGGACGCTTGGATGGCGGGCGCTTCCGCGACCTGGAGAGCGGCGAGGAGTTGTCCGCCGACCCGCGTCTGGTGGCCCGGGAGGTCAACGAGCGGGTGGCGGCCTTTGTGAAAAGCCTGCGCAGCCGCTGTCTGGGCGAGGGCATCGATTTTGCCACCTTGAGCACCGGCCGCGAGGTGGACCACGCGCTGCTGGAATACCTGATCAAGCGCAAGCGCGTGGCGGGCTGAGATTGCAAAGTCGTGACCTGGACGCGGGAGGGAGGAGTGGTTCCTTTGCTGGTGGAATGGAACCCAGACAAGGCGCGGGAGAATCTGCGGAAGCATGCGGTGGGCTTCGAAGAAGCAGCCTCGGTGTTCTGCGACCCGCTCTCGATCACGATTCCTGATCCTGATCATTCACGCCGGGAGGCCCGGTTTCTGGACCTTGGACTTTCGCACGGTGGACGACTGCTGGTCGTGTCGTACACCGAGCGCGGCCAACGGCTACGCATCATCAGTGCCCGTTTGGCCAGCGGAAAGGAGAAAAGAGACTATGAAAGGTCGGACGACTGACAAGGCCACGGAACCGGCCGTCCATGAGATTCGCGCCGAGTATGATTTCCGGGGCGGCACTCGCGGGAAACACGCCGCGCAGATCGCCGCTGGCGCAAATGTCGTGGTGATCGATCCCGACGTGGCCAAGTTCTTTCCTGATTCTGAATCCGTCAACGAGGCATTGCGAGCGCTGTTGCCGATCATCAGCCGCCGCCGGCGCCGACCGGCACACGGTGAGAACGCCTGATGCTCTCATGCTGAGACGACTTCTGGAACATGCTGAGACACGCCGCCTCCTGCGGGACGGGGCCTGGGTCGCCGTGCTCGTCGCGCTGCTCTGGAGTCCGCTGCCCGAGATCATCCTGGGGCGCTGGCTGCAAGTGAGCAACGACGTGCGGCCGGAGACCGGGCGCGCCCACGACCGCCTGGACCTGCTGCAGGAGAGCGACAGCCAGGCCGTCAGCCGCTCCACCGAGCTGGAACAGCAGGCCGAGGAGAGCGCCCGGGTGGCTACCTTAAGCCAGCTGCGCATCTACTTGATGAACCACACCGAGCTGGACATGGGCCTGGGGCGCTTCCGGGAATTCTACGGCAGCCTGTCCAGTTGGCAGCAGGACCAGCTGATCGCGCCCGCCGCGTTGGAGGATCTGTCCCGCCGCGGCCTGCGCGCGGTGACCGTCAATCGGCACGGCGTCCACGCGCGCTTCTCCTTCCTGGACGAATCCCGCAACCGGATGGATGGCACGGAGGTGGACCTGTTGCAGATCCAGCTGCTGCCGCTGGGCCTGGGCCAGGTGGCCGAGCAGGACACGGGCCTGGCGCTCGCGGATCCCGCGCTGACAGAAGTGCGCGACCGCCAGGAGGAATCGGCCCTGGTGCCCGAACACCGTGAGCTGCTCAGTCGGCTGCGGCAGGTGCCGGGGCTGAGCGTGCGCCGCGTCTGGCAAGCGCAGGGCGAGATCCTGCTGCTGGAGTTCATGGCGGGCGGCGAGACCCAGTGGCTGCGCCCCGGCGGCGTGGTGGTCAGCAAGGACACGGGGCTGCCCATCCGCAGCGGAGGGGAGGAGCGCGAATGAACCGCGACCTGCTGCGCTCCCTGCGCCTGGCGCTCTATTCGCTGATGGGCGTGCTGGGCCTGGGCCTGCTGCTCATGCTGATCTACACATCCCTGGTGCAGCACCAGCTGCCCTACCTGCCGCAGAAACTCGCCGACCTGGAGCCGCCCCGCCGAACCACGATCCTCGACCGCAACGGACTGGTGCTGAGCCGGATCGGCTCCTCGCTGCCCGTCTCGCTGGAGCAGATCTCGCCTTTCTTCGTCGACGCGCTGCTGGCCACGGAAGACGACGCTTTCCTCGAGCACCACGGCATCGATAAAATCGCCCTGCTGCGCGCGGCGCTCTCCCAGTTCCTGCCGGGTCGGCGCAGCGGCGGCTCCACACTGACCCAGCAGCTGGCCAAGAACATGTTCTTCTCCTTCGAGAAGAAGGTAGACCGCAAGCTGCGCGAGATGCTGCTCACGCTGGCCATGGAGTCGCGCTACGAGAAGCACGACATCCTGGAGGCCTACTGTAACACGGTGGACTTCGGCGCGGGCAGCATGGGGGTGGAAGCCGCGGCCCAGGAGTACTTCGAGAAGTCCGCCCTCGGCCTGGAAGTGGTGGAGGCTGCCACGCTGGTGGCGATCCTCAACGCCCCCACCCGCTACAATCCGCGCTCCAACCCGGCCGCCTGCCGGGAGCGGCGCAACTGGGTGCTGGAGCGGCTGGGGCGCACGGGGCACCTGGAACGCGACGAGGTGGCGCGACTCAAGGTCAGTCCAATCCGTGTGAAACCCGGCAAGCGCAACAACGCGGGCCACTTGCGCGACTGGATCCTGGCCGACCTGGAAGACGAGTACCGCAAGCTGGGCCTCGAACCAGAGACCATTCCCTACGCCGGGCTGGAGATCCACACCAGCGTGGACGCCCGGCTGCAGGACATCGCCCAGCAGTCGGTGACCGACTTCTGCACCGACCTGGAGCAGCGCCTGGGCAGCAACGCCACCCAGCTGGACGGGGCTGTGGTGGCCATGGATCCGCGCAATGGCGAGATCCTGGCGCTGGTGGGCGGTCGCGACTACATCAAGAGTTCCTACAACTGCGCGCTGAGCCCCAATCGCCAACCAGGCAGCAGTTTCAAACCCTTCTTCTACTACTCGACGCTGCGCGAGGGCTGGTCGCCGCTGGATCTGGTGGTGGACAGCGTGCAGAGCTACCAGCTCAGCGACATGAGCTGGACGCCACGCAATTGGGACTACAGCCAGAGCGGGCGCCAGACCTACATCTACAGCCTGATGAAGAGCCTCAACGTGGTGGTGGCCAACGCCGCCATCCGGCAGGGCATGAAGGAAACCATCCGCACGGCACGGCTGGCCGGGATCACGGCACCGCTGCAGAACAAGCCCTCAATGGCCCTGGGCGCCTATCCCGTCAAGCCGCTGGAGATGGCCCAGGCCTACTCGGCCTTCGTGAATCGCGGCATCCGCTCCGACGCCTACGCCGTGCGCCGGGTGGTGGACCGCTTCGGGCGCGAGGTGATGCGCCACAAACCACGCCAGCGCCAGGCCCTGGATCCGGTGGAATGCTACCTGGTGCTGGACATGCTCAAGGGCGCCGTGCGCTACGGCACGGGCGGCGACCTGCTCTCCGTGCGGGTCTCGGGCGACCTGGGCGGCAAGACGGGCACCACGGACGACTACCGCGACAGCTGGTTCTGCGCCGTGATGCCGCGGCTGGTTTGCGTGAATTGGGTGGGCAACCGCGACAACCACCCCATGCGCTACTCGCGCGAGCACGGCGTGACGGGCGCCACGGGCGGCCTGAAGGTCTTCAAGGGTATCCTGCCGCGGGTGGAGGGGATCCTGGGCCGCCAGGGCATCTTCGCCGTCCCGGAGGGCGTCGAGTTCCGCGACGTGGATCTCTGGAGCGGACGGGAGACGCCGGGCGGCATCCACCTGGCCCTGCGGCCGATTGACTATTGAGATGGTGACGCCATGAGGGGACGCATCGATCATCTGCTGGAACTGGCCCGCCTGGCCGGCAAGGTGCTGCTCTCCTATTCGGTGGCGGCCTGGCTGCTCTATCTGCTCATCGGGATGCTGCTGCCCGGGTTGCTGGTCAAGGGCAGTTCGCTGACCCTGATCGGCAGTCTGGTGCTGGCCCTGCCCGCACCCCTGCTGCTGTTCAAGCGCTCCCGGACGCGCCACCCCAACCGGCTGGGTCGGGCCTGGGAGACGCTGGACCGCCGGGATCCCGCCCGCCTGGCGGGTTTCCACGAACTCCTGCAGCAACAGACCGGTCTGACGCGGACGGCGCGCACCGGCTGGGAGGAGCGGCTGCTGGACGCCTGGCGCGCGGCGCCAGCCCCGCTGGATGCCGCCGCGGCCGTCAGCCTGCGCGATCTGCTCTTCGTCCAGGAGCGCCTGGGGCCGGAGGCGCGAGACCTGTTGCTGCGCTTGAGTGGCACGGCCGTGGCGCCGCTGGATCTGCTGCGCCTCTGGAACCGCGCCGAGGCCGGCGGATTGGCTCCGGATGCCCGGGCCCTGGCCGAGGTCTGCCAAGCCTTCGGGCCGGGCGCACTGCCCCGCGGGTTGCGGCGCGTCAAGACCCTGCTGTTCCGGCTGGTGCGCGACAACCATCCGGAGGGTCGGGCTCTGCTCGCGGCTCTGCTCGAGGCCGGCCGGTTGCACGGCCGTGATCTGCCGCCCGACCTGAAACCCGTGTTCGCCCATCTGTCAGCGACGCCGTCCGCGGCGTCCCGTGCCCCGCTGGCGGGCATCCCTTTCCTGCGCTATCTGGCGCTGGGGCGTTCGCGCCAGCGCGGCTTGGCTTGGCTGAGTCGATTCGGCGCGGGCTGGAAGTGGGGTGTGGTGCTGGGCGTGATCCTACTGGCGGTGGGGCTGAGCCGGCTGCTGGAGAAGGCGCCGCCACCCATGCAGGCGCCGCCCCAGGTAGCCTACGACTACGCGCCCCCCGTGGACGTGGAGGCGGGCTTCACGCTGCAGATCCTGGCCAGCCGCGACAGCTCCCAGACCGCGTCCTACGTGCAGCGCCTCCATGGCGACGGCCACTACGCCTACGCCCTGGCGCCGCGCAGCAACTCGTCCTATTACCGGGTGCGGCTGGGCTGGTTCCTGGATCGCGCTGCCGCGGACTCCGTGGCCAGCCTGCTGCGCCAACGCGGGGTGATCGACGAGTGGTATGTGGCCAACTTCGACCGCGAAGGCCGCCTGTTCGAGACCCTGCTGGCCCCGCCGGACAGCACGGCGGACTCCACCCGCGCGGGACGCTGACCATGCCTGAAACCTCACTCTCCCTTAATGCGGGACGCTGATCATGCCTGAAACCTCACTCTCCCCTAATCGAGCCCCGGTGTCACACAGCCTGCGAGTCGGCGGATGCTTCGCCCTTTTGTTGGCGGTGGGACTGCTCTGCTGGCCCGTGCAGCCGCGGGCCGCCCAGTCGGAAGGTGCCGTGGAGGCCTTGATCCGCCGCCTGGCTGCGCCGGAAATGGACGGTCGCCGGGCGGGAACCCCTGGCGGGGAGCGCGCCGTGGAACTAGTGGAGCGCGAACTGGCCGCGCTGGGATTGGCACCGCTGGAGGGCTTCAGCGGACTGCGGCAGGAGTTCGAGTTCCACCCGCACTCGATGGTGACGGGGGAAACGCTGCGCCTGGCCGGCGCCGCCCGGCCGCTGGATCCGACGGACTGGCAGGCTCTGGCCGCCTCCGGCGCCGGACGCGTGACGGCCCCGGCTGTGTTCTGCGGTTACGGGCTGCGGGATGTCGCGGCGGACTGGCGGGAGTATGAGCCAGCCGATGTGGTGGGCAGAGTGGTCCTGCTGGTGCGCCAGGTACCCGAGGGACTGGTCGCCGATTCCGCTCCGCAGGCCCAGACCTTGGAACGCCGCGTGGCGGCCGTGCGGGAGTGTGGCGCGCGGGCCGTGCTCGTCGTGGACAGTCCTTTCGACCTCCAGGCCGCACGGCTGCGGGGTGAAGGTCCGGATCCCGCCCTGGGCGACCTGGGCCTGCCCGTGGCGGGCCTCTCCGCAGCCTGGGCGGACAGTCTGCTGCAGCAAGCGGGCAGCGGACTCAAGGCCCAGCTCTCGCGCCTCAGCCGCGCCAAGCGCGCCCAGCCGGCACGGCCCCTGCCCGGCGAGCTGGAGCTGTCCATCCGCGTGGAGCACGAGACCGCCCGCAGCTGGAATCTTGGCGCGGCCCTGCCCGGCACGGGCGCGGCCGCCCGGCGCTGGGTGCTGGTGGGCGCGCATCACGACCACCTGGGACGGGGTGCGGACGGCTTGGGGCCGCTGCATCCCGGCGCGGACGACAACGCCAGCGGTACGGCCCTGCTGCTGCAACTGGCGCGCGATCTGCGGGAATCCCTGGCCGGACAGGCGGGCGAACGCCGCTCCCTGGCCCTGGTCTGGTTCGGGGGCGAGGAACTGGGCCGGCTGGGCTCGCGGCGTCTGGCCGGTGAGTCACCGGCCTGGCTGGATTCGCTGGACCTGATGATCAACTTCGACATGCTGGGCCGGCTGGAGAACCAGACCCTGCTCCTGCTGGGCGGGGCCGAACATCCCGAGCTGCAGCCGGGCCTGGGTGCGGCTGGGTTGGCGGCGGGTCTGCAGGTGCGGGCCACGGGCGAGTCCCCGGGCGGCGACCACGAGAGTTTCCGCGCGCTGGGCCTGCCTGCCGTGATGCTGTTCACCGGTGCCCACGAGGACTACCACAAGCCGACGGACACGGCGGAGCGCATCCATTCCGCGGGCCTGGAGCCCATCCGGCGCGCGCTGGCGGGCTGGTTGCCCACGGTGCTGGATCCCGGTCTGCGCATCGCGGCGGGCCAAGCTGCGGCGGCCGTGCCCGAGGGCGGCAGCCCCGTACGCGTGGCCATCGGGATCGTGCCCGGCTACGAGGGTCACTCGGGCGGCATACCCGTGCAGGACGTGAAGCCCGGCTCCGCGGCGGAGCGGGCGGGCCTGCGGCCGGGGGACGTGCTGCTCGCGCTGGGCCGCTTCCCAGTGGCCAACATCCACGACTACACCTTCGCACTGCGCCATTACGTGGCCGGCGAGGAGCTGCCCGTGGCCTACCTGCGGGACGGACAGCGCCGCCAGACCACAGTGCGGCTGGAGGAGCGGATCCGGCCCTGAACGCCACAGAGGAGAGTTCCCATGCCCCAGATCCAGGTGGGCAGCTGCTGGCTGGACATCCGCACCCTGGCGGCCGTGGCCGCGGGTGGCGGCAGTTTCACCCTGACGCCGGAGGCCCTGGCGGCCGTGAACGCCTCCCGGGCTTTCGTGGACCAGGCGGTGGAGCGCGGTGAGGTCATCTACGGCATCACCACGGGCTTCGGCGCCCTGCAAAGAGTGCAGATCGCCCGGGAGGACCTGGGCCGTCTCCAGCACAACCTGCTGGTCAGCCACGCCGTCTCCACCGGCGCGCCCCTGCCCGCCGACGTGGTACGCGCCATGCTGCTGCTGCGCGCCCACAGCCTGGCCCAGGGCTATAGCGGCGTGCGTGCCGTGTTGATCGAGCGCCTGCTGGAACTGCTGCGCCGCGACCTGGTGCCGCACATTCCAGCGCTGGGCTCCGTCGGCGCCTCCGGCGACCTCTCGCCCCTCTCGCACATGGCACTGCCGATCATCGGTGAGGGCAAGCTGATGTATCACGGCAGCTGGAAGCCCGCCGGCTGGGTGTTGGGGATCGAGGGCCTGCAGCCGCTGGTGCTGGAAGCCAAGGAAGGTCTGGCCCTCAACAACGGCACCCAGTTCATGACCGCCAGCGCGGCCCTGCTGCTGCACCGGGCTGAGCGCCTGGTCCGCAGCGCGGACATCGTGCTGGCCCTGACCCTGGAGGCCCTGCAGGGCAAATCCGCGGCCTTCGACGCCCGTGTGCACGCCCTGCGCCGCCATCCCGGCCAGGACGCGGTGGCGGACAACGTGCGCCGGCTCACCGAAGGCTCCACGCGCGTGGACGCCGTGGATCCGGAGCACCCGCGCGTGCAGGACTCCTACTCCGTGCGCTGCGCGCCGCAAGTGCAGGGCGCCTCCCGGGACACGTTCGCCCAGCTGCGCTCCGCCGTGGAGCGCGAGATGAACTCGGTGACCGACAATCCGCTGGTCTTCGCCGAGGACGGCGAGGTGCTGAGCGGCGGCAACTTCCACGGGGAGCCGATGGCCTTCTGCCTGGACTTCCTCAAGGTTGCCCTCTCCGAACTGGCCTCGATCTCCGAGCGGCGCACGGCCAAGGTGCTGGACTCCAGCCAGAGCCACGGCCTGCCCGCCTTCCTGGTCACGCGCAGCGGGCTGAACAGCGGCATGATGATCTGCCAGTACACGGCCGCGGCCCTGGTCTCCAAGAACAAGACCCTGGCGCATCCGGACTCGACGGACTCCATCCCCACCAGCGCGAACCAGGAGGACCACGTGAGCATGGGCGCCAATGCGGCCCTGCACGCCCTGGAGATCGCCGACCATGTGGGGACCGTGCTCGCCATCGAACTGCTGGCCGCGCACTACGGCAACCGCTTCCGCGGTGGATCCCCCGGACGCGGCAGCGCCGCGGCCCTGTTGGCGGTGGGCACCTGCCTGGCAAGCGAGGCCGCCAGCGAGGACGAGGTGGTGGATCACGATTTCCGACGCGAGTATCACGCCTTGAAGCAACTCATCGAATCCGGCTCCCTGCTGCGGTCGGTGGAAGACGAAGTGGGGCCGCTGCGCTGAGCTGAACGGAGCCGAAGTGGGCGTCTACAACCTCTATCTGCTGGACGAAACGCGGGATCCCAAGGTGATCGCGCGGCTGGCGCGGATCACCGGGCTGCCCGAGCGCATCGTCCGGCGCGAGGTGCTGCGTCCACCCTTCCTGGTCCTGCGCGAACACGGCCTCTCGCCCGCCGTCGCCATTCGGCGGGATTTCGAGCAATTGGGACTCACTCTGCGCCTGGAGCTGGTGGAACAGCCCACCGGCGATCCCCGCCATCCCCTCAGCGACGAACAGGCCCCGGAGGACGGCGGCGAGATTGTCCTGGAAGAAGGCGCGGGCTTCCGGGAGGCTGCGACCGAAGCGCCGCTCGAGCGGCCCTCTTCCCGCGGACGCACCCGCGAGCGCAGCCGCGGGCCCACCCGCGAGCGCAGCCGCGGGCGCGTGCTGCTGTTGCCGCTCCTGCTCCTGCTGCTGGCGGGCGGACTGGGCGCAGGCTGGTATTTCCTGCGGGCGGGACGGACCTCGGCACCGGCCGATCAGGTGGGCCGGGACCTGGAACAGGAACTGCCCGGGCTGCAGGCCCGGATGGAACGCCTGTTGGCCCGCACCGACGTCACACCCGCCTCCCGGGACAGCTTGCGGCAGGAAATGGACGCGCTGGAGAGCCGGATCCGGCCGGTCTGGGATCAGCTGTCCGGCACCCTGCGCGCCGACCTGGAAGCCCTGCTGGCTGGCCGACACACGCTGGAAATGCGCCGCATGCGGGAAGAGAGTGCCGGGCTGGCCGGCACGGGCAGCGTGGGCAGTGGGCTGGCTCTCTCGGCCAGCGGTCCGCCCTCGGCGACCTTCTGGTCCGACCTTTCTGAGGAATGGGACCGCCGGGTGGCCCCGGCCGGCCTGGGCGAGCAGTTGGCCTTGGAGCGTCTGGTGGACCAAGTGCGCGAGGTGCGGGCCGGCGCGGATCCCGCCGCGCGCAGCCGGCTGGCGGCCCTGGAGCGCACCCAGCCCGGTGGGCCGGAGCGCCTGGCCGCACGGGCCTTGGCGGGCTCGCTGCGCCAGAAGGGTGTGGCCTGGACCGGACAGGGGAGCGCGCGTCAGGGCTGGGCCGACCTGCCGGATTCCACCATCCTGGATGTGACCGAGGAAAGCGGCCGCGTGCATCTGGCACGGGTGGAGGAGGGGCGGCTGATCTTTGCCGAGCTGCCCGGCGAGTTGCGGGGCGTGTCTGTGCGACTGGCCGCGCTGGAACTGCAGCCTAAAGGCGTGCGCCGGTTGCTGGAGGCGGGCCTGCGGCTCTTCGCCCCGGAGGTCTACTTCGCCACGTTGCCCGGCAGCAGCCTGCCTCGGCTCAATCCGGCGACGGCGGAAGCCCAATGGCGCCAGACGGGAGATCCGGCCCTCAAGGCGGCCCTGGCCCGGCTGGGTCAGGCCAACACCGATCTGCACAAACCCGTGCTGGAGCGCGACCAGCCCCTGCCGGCCGGCGAGGAGGACCTGGTGGACTGGCTGCGCGCCACCGCCGCCCGCTATGAGGAGGCCGGAACCTGGCCCCAGACGCTGGAACTGCGCACGCCGGCCGGGCGCTTCCGCGTCAGCGGCAGTGAGCTCTGGCACCTCACCCGAGGCTGAGTACCGGTGCGGCAGGGTCGGCCGGCGAGTCTGCCCAAGAGCGCTGGAAGAAAATGGCGCGGCACTTGCGGGATGTGGTTATCGAGTCTGCGGTCCCTTGATATTGGGAAGCCGAAGCATGACCTTTTACAGTGTGTAAGATGGGCCATACTTCGTCCTCCGCACCCGCAGGATCAGGAACAAGACGTCAACACTTTACAAAGGATTGCGAGGCAACCATGCGCAAGACTCTCGTTATCGCGTCCCTGGCGCTGGGGACAGCGGCCATGGCCGCGCAGATGGCGCCGGCGGACGGCCGCCATTCCACTACTGCCCCGAGCAGGCAGGACCTGTCCCGGCAGGTTTATGTGAACGATGCTCTGCCCAACGTCGCCCCCAAGGACAACGCCGCGCAGGTGGACCTCGATCCGGTCTACGAATACGAGGGGTTGGTCGTGGGCACCAGCCGCTACGACTACCAGCACAACGGCTCCTACGGCAAGATGATCGCCATCAGCAGCGACGGCGTCAGCCACGGCAGCTTCATGGGTGGCGCGAACATCACCACAGGCCGCCGCGTGCTGGCCTGGTGTGTGGACGCCGACCTCGAACAGACCGGTCCCGCCACCAACGTGACGGATGTGCGCGCCGGTTATACGACGCACGCCACCACTGGCCAGAATCCGGCCAACGGACAGCCCGGCGACTCCGGCGTGGTGGGCTTCCACACCTCCGCCAGCGGCATCGGCTCCTGGTTCGGCACGGACTTCGCCGGCTGCACCATGGCCTTCAACCTGGTGTCCAACGCCGAGAGCGAGGACATCCTGTGGCCGCACATCGCCGTTGACTATCAGGACAAGATCCACATGGTCACGGGTGACGCCACCACCGGCGCCACGGCGGACTACGTGTATTACAACGCCTCCACCGACGCCGCCAACTGGGACGGCACCT
Organism: Acetofilamentum sp.; assembly: GCA_020726405.1. Lineage (GTDB taxonomy): Bacteria > CAIWAD01 > CAIWAD01 > CAIWAD01 > CAIWAD01 > CAIWAD01. The sequence continues at coordinate 14,226 of DYSB01000042.1, forward strand.
TCGTGGTGGCCGTGACCAACAGCAACACGCTGAGCCAGACCGTCACCGCCGCCAAGCATACGCCGGGCGCGGCCATCTTCGTGATGCCGGACGCCCCGGCCTCCCCCGATGTTTTCCCCACGGGGGCTTCCCAGTGGCATCATGACGTCTGCTACTTCGAGGCTCGCGACGAGGACAATGACATTTTCGGGCAGATCGAAGCCGGCAACATGATCAACGTCACCAAGTACCACGATCCGGAATCCACCGCCCCGTTCCGTCACGGTGTGTTCGCCTACGCCGACTTGGACGGCATCTATGACTCCCAGGAGACCCCGGACCTGCACATCGCCTGGGGCACGCCGACCTCGTTCGCCGACACGATGATGTATTACGAAGTGGGCAACGACACCCTGTTCGTCTCCTCCTTCGCCAACGTGGATTCCTGGCACGCCTCCCTGTGGCACTACAACGCGACCCAGAACGAGTGGGGCCACATTGCAGGTTGGCAGACGGCCAACGGCGAAAACGACCTGCCCTCAGACAGCATGTACCTGGGCGTGTTCCGCAACGCGTTCGACCGCGTGCAGCTGGCCCACGACCCGGCCACCGGCTACCTCTACGCCCTGTGGAACCAGTACAGCAAGGACGACGTGCGCGCCCGCGGCACGGACAACAAGCAGATGGCCAATGGCGAGCTGTACGTGGCCTGCTCCGCGGACAACGGCCAGACCTGGGGTCCGCATCTGAACATCACCAACTCCCAGACCCCGGGCTGCTCTTCCCCCGACTGCTGGAGCGAGACTTTCGGCTCCATGGCCGAAATCGTGAGCAACGGCTTCCTGCACATCGCCTTCATGATGGACAAGCACGCCGGCTCCTCCATCCGCAACAGTGACGCCAACGACGGCTCCCTCGAGACGGTGAACAACTACCGCTACATGCGCGTACCCATCTCGGCCGTTCCCGCTCCCACCACGGCCTGGGATGTCGACGGCCACGTGGGTCTGGGCACCTACAAGCGCCCCTGGTACTTCACCAACGGCCACCTGGACACCGTCCAGATGGTGGACCGCGTGCTGATCTTCAACGAAGGTCGCAACCCCGTGCACCTGAACACGGTGACCATGTATCACGACGCCCTGGACGTGTTCGGCAACACGGACAGCGACCTCTACGTGACGTGGGAAGTGATGGAGGGCGATCCCGTCGAGCCCGGTGAATGGATCGTGGAACCCGCCGGCGGCCTCCATTGGGACGGTCTCATCCCCGCCCAAACCGCCGTGGTCACGCATGTCTCCGTCGGCCATCGCGGCCTGCCCCTGGCCGAGCAACTGTTCAAGTTCAGCTTTGACGACGGCACCGACCGCTTCTATCGCTTCGTTTACCAGGGTGCCGCCGGTGAAGGTTCGATGGTGGTGGAGCTGGATGCGGAGCACCTGGAGAACTACGTGGCGACCCTGCTGTACGATCGCTTCAATGCGGTTGACCCGGGCACGACCCCGCGTGACTTCGCCCTGTCCCAGAACGTGCCGAACCCCTTCAACCCCGCCACCGAGATCAGCTTCAACATGATCAAGGCCGGTGAGGCGAGCCTGAAGGTCTACAACCTGATGGGCGAAGTGGTGGCCACCCTGGTCGACGGCCCCCTGGCCGTTGGCAACCACACGGTGGGCTTCGACGGCAGCCAGCTCTCCAGCGGCGTGTACTTCTACACGTTGCAGGCCGCCGGCCGCAGCGAGACCCGCAAGATGCTGCTGACCAAATAGGCAGCTTCCCAGACGACTATGGCGCCCCCGGTCACCGACCGGGGGCGCTTTTCTTGGGCGCATTGCCCATGACGGAGGCGGCATGTTCATCGATCAAGTGCGGATCGCCGTCCGCAGCGGAAACGGCGGCGACGGCTGCGTCAGCCTGTTCCACGGCAAGTATCAGCCCAAGGGCGGGCCGGACGGCGGCGACGGTGGCCGTGGCGGTGACGTGGTTTTCGAGGTGGACACGGGCCGCATGAACCTGCTGGACTTCAAGTGGAGCCGCAGTTTCGAGGCCGAGGACGGCCGGCCGGGCGCCAGTTCCCTGCGCAAGGGGCGGCGCGGTTCCGACGTGCTGATCCGCGTCCCGCCAGGTACGCAGATCCGGCGCGCGGACAACGGCGAGCTGCTGTTGGACTTGGTGGAGCCGGGCCAGCGCGAGGTGCTGCTCAACGGCGGCCACGGCGGCAAGGGCAACGCGCGCTTCAAGAGCCCCACCCAGCAAACGCCGCGCTACGCCACGCCCGGCGGCGCGGGCTGGGATCTGGAGATCGACCTGGAACTGAAGATCCTGGCCGACGTGGGCTTGGTGGGCTTTCCCAACGCGGGCAAGTCCACGCTGCTGGCCGCCCTCAGCGCGGCGCGGCCCAAGATCGCCGACTACCCCTTCACGACCATCGTGCCCAACGTGGGCATCGTGCCTTACGCCGAGTTCAAATCCTTCGCCATGGCGGACATCCCCGGCCTGATCGAGGGCGCTCACGAGGGCCGCGGACTGGGTCACCAGTTCCTGCGCCACGTGGAGCGTTGCCGCGTGCTGGTCTACCTAGTGGACGTGAGCGCCGATGATCCCGTCCATCAGCTGGACGTGCTGCGCTTCGAGCTGGCGCGCTACTCGCCTGAGCTGGCCAAGCGGCCGGCGCTGATCGTGCTGAACAAGAGCGATGTGACCATTCCCTCCAAGCGCAAACTGAAGATGGACTACGACCTGCTGGTGAGCGCGGCCACGGGGAACCACCTCAAGCTGCTGGTGCGGCGGATCGGCGAGATGCTGGAAGAGTTGCGCGCGCGCGAGCTGCCCCGGCCCCGCCGCTTAAGCAGTCTGATCCGCCCGGACGTGCTGGTGGACGAGGAGGAGCTGATCCATCCGGACGAGGCCATGGACGAACGCTGGGCCACGCCGCCGCCGGACGTGGACGATTCCGTGCGCCGCCGCAGCAAACGGCGTTAGGAGTTTCCGATGGACCTGATCTACTACGTGGCCGCCAGCCTGGACGGTTGCGTCGCCACGCCGGACGGCGGCGTGGATTGGCTGGACGAGTTCAACGGCGGGGACGACGACTACGGCTACAGCGAGTTCCTGGGCTCCGTCGACGTGCTGCTGATGGGCTCGCTCACCTGGCGCCGGGCGCTGGAGCTAGGCGACTGGGCCTGGGGTGACAAGCCCTGCATCGTGTTCACGCGCCAGGAGCTGGAGTCGGACATCCCCAACCTGATCGTCGAGTCGCGCTCCCCGCGCGTGGTGGTGGAAGAGCTGGCCCGGTCCGGTCACCAGCGAGCCTGGCTGGTGGGTGGCGGACGGCTGGCCGCCGCGCTGCTGCAGGAGGACCTGCTGACCGACCTGATCATCTCCTCCATGCCCGTGCTGCTGGGCGCCGGCATTCCCCTGGCCCACGCGCTGGGCGAGGTTCGCAGCCTGAGCCTGGAGGACACGCGCTGCTACTCCAACGGCGTGGTGCAATCCCACTACCGCGTGGATTGAGCCGCCGCCGAGCCATCGGCGCGATTGGCCCACTCCTTGCATTCAGAGTTTCTGAAGAATCCCCCCGTTGCTTGTCAGGATCCAGATCCGCTGCTGCAGGTTCGCCCCCACCCGGGCCGGCAGGGCCGTGTCGAAACCGCCCGTGCCCGACGCGGATTACTTGTCCGGAACCTCTGATTCCAATTCTATTTCTTTAGAATTATATTGATCGCATCATTTGGGAGGTGCGATCATGTCACGAACGGCAACCGGCAGCGAGTT